>NZ_DATDBG010000195.1:0-4946 GCF_036524955.1 Streptomyces sp. | reverse complement strand
CGTCGATTTCGGCGTAGAAGCCGGCTGCCACGTTCCCGAGGGCGAAGAATCCGCCGCGGCCCAGCAGATACGCCTGCTGCAGATCCGTCAGCGGGAACGGCTCGAAACGGCTGTCCGGATCGGGAACGAGGACGCCGTCCCCCGCCGGCCGCGCCGCGCCGTCCAGCAGGCCCGCGACCGTCTCGGCCAGCTCCGAGGCGCTGGCCGGATGGCGCAGCACGGACAGGCCGGGGTCCACCCCCAGCCGCGCCTCCAGGACGGCGTTGAGCTCCACCGCGGTCAGGGAGTCCAGCAGCGCGACGGCTTCGGAGTCCGCGTCCGCGTCCAGCGCGCCCGTCCGGACCAGGAACGCCAGCAGGGCCTCGGTCAGCATGTCACGACGCGAGGCGGTGTCCCGCTCTTGAAGGAGGAGTTCGGCGAAACCCGGGTCGGTCAGATCGGGCCCTTCAGAAGACGGGAAAGGAGCGGCGTCCATGGTGTCTCCCTCGGAAGTGCAGGCATCTGTGCGCAGGCTAAGAAACTCCCTTCCGAGCACGTGTGCGACAACGCCCGTCGGGCCAGGGCGTTCGGGGTAGCCGAGCGGCTACGTCGACGACGCAATTCGATCACCCCTGCGAGGTAGCCGTTTGCCTCATCCGGCACCGGCGGCCGGGCCCTAGCCTCGGCGCAGACATCGCCTGACGGGGAGGCAACCATGCCCTCGAACCTTGTCCGGAACAGGACGTTTCTCGCTTCGGAGGCAACCGGACTCTCGATTGCCGAGGGTCTGCTGAAGGCGCGCCCCGCAGCCGGCCTGACCGTGCTCGACGCCAATCTGCGGCCTCGCCGCATCGCGTACCGCGACCTCGCCGCGCTCGCCGAACAGGCCGCCGCGTCCTTGCGGGCACACGGCGTGTCCGCGGGTGACCGGGTCTGTCTGCTGTCCCCCACCACGGAGGACCTGCTGATCACGCTGTTCGGCATCTGGCGGCTCGGCGCGGCCCCGGTGGTGGTGCCGCGGTCGCGGCGTACGGAGGCCGAGACCGTCCTGGAAGAGGTGCGGCAGCGGGTCAAGGCCACGCAGCCCGCGCTGCTGGTGACGACGGAGCAGAACGCCGGCCTCTTCGCCGGGCGCATCGGGGCGCCCGTGGTCAGCCTGCGCCGACTGCGCGAGCACACCCCCGCGCCCGGGCCGTCCCTGCCCATGCCGTCGCCGGACAGCATCGGCCTGCTCCAGTTCACCTCGGGCACCACCGCGGCCTCCCGCGCCGTGCCGGTCACCCAGGCCCAGCTCATCGGCAACATCGCGGCCGCGGGGGAGCACGTCGGGTTCGGCCCCGAGGACACCTATGTGAGCTGGCTGCCGCTCTACCACGACATGGGCATCGTGTCCCTGGCCGGCCTCTCGGCGGGCGGCGCGAACATCGTCACCATGCCCACCGAGGCGTTCATGCAGCAGCCCTCCGCCTGGATGCGCACGATCAGCGATTACGGCGGCACCTTCACCGCCGCGCCGTCCTTCGCCTATTGGCTGGCCGCCAAGGTGCAGTCGCTGCGCCCCTCCCCGCTGGACCTGTCGCAGCTGCGCATCGCCGTCATCGGCGCCGAGGCGATCGACGCGGGCGCGCTGTCCGGCACCCAGGAGACACTCGGCCGCTACGGGTTCGGCCCCACCGCCATGTGCCCGATGTACGGCCTGGCGGAGGCGACGTTGGCGGTCTCCGGCAGCAGCTCCACCACTCCCGCGCGCGTCGTCGGTCCTGCCGCCGGCCGCGACCAGGCCGGTGAGGCGCGGCCGGAGCGCCCGCTGGTGAGCTGCGGCCCCGCCGTCGCCGGCACCGACGTACGCATCCAGGGTGCGGACGGCGGAGTTCTTCCCGAGGGCGCGGTCGGTGAGGTCCTGGTGAGGGGGCCCGGTGTGACGCCCGGCTACTGGACGGCCCTCGGCGGCGCCGACCCGGACTCCCGCCCGGACGGCTGGCTGGCCACGGGGGACCTGGGGTTCCTCGACGCCGGTGAACTCGTCATCTGCGGCCGGATCAAGGACATGATCATCGCGGGCGGCCGGAACCTCTACCCCGAGGACTACGAGACGGCCGCCGAGAGCGTTCCGGGCGTGCGTGCGGGAAACGTCGTCGCGTTCTCCCTCCCCGGGCAGGAACGCATGGTCGTCATGGCGGAGATCCGCAGCGCCCGTACCGACTTGCGGGAGCTGGGCCGGGAGGTGCGGGACACCGTCAGCGCGGCGGCCGAGCACGCACCGCACGAGGTGCTGCTCGTGAGGCCCGGCACCCTGCCGAAGACGTCCTCCGGTAAACGCCAGCGCCGCATGGCGCGTGAGCTGTACGAGAAGGGTGTCCTCGACGTGCTGCACACCGTCTCCTGAGCGCCGCCCGCCGTCCTGCCGACAGGCCCGCCGTACCGTGGCGGACTGTGCCGGGAAGAAAGGGATCACATGGCCGACCGTCCGCTGACCGCCGCCCACTCCGCGGGGGACACCACGGCGTGGCTCTCCCGCCCCCTGGTCCCCGTGTCACCGCAGGCGCTGACGCTCGTGTGCGTGCCGCACGCCGGGGCCGGGCCGGGCGTCTACCGCTCCTTCGCCCAGCGGCTCGCTCCCGGTATCTCCCTGCGCCTGGTGAGCTGCCCGGCCGGGAGTTCCGCATCGGGGAGCCCGCGCTGGACCGCCTGCCTGATGTCGTCCAGGCCCTGCTGCCCCAGCTCATGCCCGAGCTGCGCGGCCGGTTCGCGCTGTGGGGCCACAGCATGGGGGCCTACGTCGCCTTCGAGGTGGCCCGCGTGCTGGAGGCCCGCTTCGGCCTGCAGGCGGAGGCGCTGGTCGTCTCCGGCTGCCAGGCGCCCCGCTCGGCGGGACGGGCCGCACTGCCCCAACGCCGCCTGCTGAGCGACGAGGACCTGTGGCTCAGCGCGGTCGATCTGAACGGTATGCCGGAGGAAATCGCCCGCACTGCGGAATTCCGGAAACTCATGGTTCCCACCCTGCGTGCCGATTTCGCGGTCTTCGAGACCTATGAGTACCGCGCCGGGCTTTCACTGGGCTGTCCGATTCACGCATTCGCCGGCCGGGACGACCCCGAGGCGCCGCCAGCGGACATGCGCGGATGGGGGAAGGAGACCCGTGCGGAGTTCGTGTTCACGGAAATGCCCGGGAATCATTTCTTCCAGCTGGACGATCCGGCCGGGTTCAGCGAACGGCTGACGGACGCATTGGTCGCGTAACCCGATGACCGGCCCCCGGCCGGTACGGGGAGGACCCGCACCGGCCGGTTACCCGTCATTCCTCTGCGTCACATCGACGAGCCCGAGCCGGAGGGCGGACGCGACCGCCATCGTGCGGTTGTGGCAGCCGAGTTTGACGAGGATGTTGGCGACATGCCGCTTCACGCCGTGCTCGGTGATGCGCATGCTCTTGGCGATCTGGCGGTTGCTCAGCCCGATGGCCATGAGCTGGAGGGTGTCCAGCTCGCGCGCGCTGAGCGACGGCCGTACCGGGGCGCTCAGGCCGGAGTCCGCGGCGAGAAGAAGCAGTTCACGCAGGGTGTTCCGGGAAACCGACACGATGTCACGGCCGGACGCGCCGAGCGTGGCGGCCAGCGTCGCCACGGACAGGTCCTCCTCGTGCAGCACCGCGTCGATGGGCAGGCCGGCCGCGACGTGCAGCCGGTCGCGGTCCAGGCCGGCGGCGAACAGCACCAGGCGGGCGCCCGGGCGGGCCAGGAGCGGGTCCAGCCGGTGAACGCCCTGCGAGAGCGCGCTGGTGGAGAGCAGGACCGTGACCGACGTCGTCAGCTGCTCCACCGGTACGTCCTCGGCGGTGGCCACGGCCACCACGCGGCTGACCGGCCACGCCTCCTCCAGCATGTACTGCAGACCCGCGCGGGTCACCGCCTGCGGCTCGATCAGGACGGCGACGGCGCCTTCGGCGCGCAGGCGCGTTTCTGCCGCGCCGCTGCCCTGACGGGATGAATCCACCCAGATCATGCGCATGCCGCATTGCGGGGAATCGCGGGCATGCTACATATCCAAATCATGCCCTTGTGTGTCGCAGTAGTTCGCTTTTTTGTCAAGGATGTTCAAGTGTCACGGACGGAATCAGGGACGGGGAACGGGCTGGGGACGGCTTCCGGCTCGGGGTGCTCCGTCAGGCCAGGCGGAAGAGACCGCGGGGGTCCGGGAGATCCACTCGGCGCCGTCCTCCGTGACGAGGGCGACGTCGCCCGCGCAGAGGTGTCCCAGGTCCGGGCAGCGTGACGTTGGGGTGGATCTCATAGACCTGGTTCGCCTCGATCGCCGGGGACGCGGCGTCCTTCGAACGGCCGCGGTCCGCGAAAAGGAAAGGGGCGGACCACGGTTCGCTGTAACTGCACCCCATCGCGTGGCAGGACTGGAAACGGAAGGGGTCGGCCGCGCGCTCGTACCGGGCAGAAGCCGTCGATCGCCAGGCCCGCGGCATTGTCACCCGCTGGCAGTCGGCCGCGGCATGAACCGGCTCCCGGACCCGTCGGCCACGAGCCAACCCCGCTCCACCAACCGCTTCGCCTTCTGCCGCAGGTTCTCCGTCACCGCGGTGACCCAACCCCACCACGACCGCCACCTCCCGCACGGTCAGACCGACACCGCCCTCCCCGCCGGACGCCACCGCCTCCACCAGCCGCCGGTAGTCCGGCGCCAGCGCGGCCACAGGGTCCAGACCCTCGCGCCACACCGGCACCACCGCGCCCTTCGGCGGCACCCGCACCCCCGCCGCCGGGCTCGCGGCCTCCTCGGCCGGGGCCAGCTCCGCAGCCAGCTCCTCCACCGCCACCTGCCGAAGCAGCCGGCCTCTCCGCCGCAGGTGCGGAACCCATCAGACTTGCTGAGAACCACCTTTGGCGGCTCCCTGGCGGCGTGGTCGTACGCATCGCCCGACCCGGTCAAGACGCAGCAGCCGCTCGCGAAGTCGCTGT
>NZ_DATDBG010000194.1:0-7161 GCF_036524955.1 Streptomyces sp. | reverse complement strand
CCCCCCCCCCCCGCCCGTCCCCGGGCCCCCCCCCGGGACCGCCACCGCCGAGCGGACCCGCACCGACGAAACGGGAACCCCCGTGGGGAGCAATCGCTGATGCTGACCGTCGACTTCACCCGTTTCCCGCTCGCCGCGGGCGACCGCGTACTCGATCTGGGGTGCGGTGGCGGGCGGCACGCCTTCGAGTGCTACCGGCGCGGCGCGCACGTCGTGGCGGTGGACCGCGACGGCGAGGAGATCCGCGAGGTCGCGAAGTGGTTCGCGGCGATGAAGGAGGCCGGGGAGGCGCCCGCCGGGGCGTCCGCGGTGGCCATCGAGGGCGACGCGCTGCACCTCCCGTTCTCGGACGACAGTTTCGACGTGGTGATCATCTCCGAGGTGATGGAGCACATCCCCGACGACAAAAGCGTGCTCGCCGAGACGGTCCGGGTGCTGCGCCCCGGCGGCCGGATCGCGGTCACCGTGCCGCGCTACGGCCCGGAGAGGATCTGCTGGGCGCTGTCCGACGCGTACCACGAGGTCGAGGGCGGCCACATCCGCATCTACAAGGCGGACGAACTGCTCGGCAGGATGCGCGAGGCGGGCCTGGAACCGTACGGCACGCACCACGCGCACGGCCTGCACGCGCCGTACTGGTGGATCAAGTGCGCGGTCGGTGTGGACAACGACACCGCCCTGCCGGTGAAGCTCTACCACAAACTGCTGGTCTGGGACATCGTGAAGAAGCCGCTGGCCACCAGGCTCGCCGAGCAGGCGCTGAACCCGCTGATCGGCAAGAGCTTCGTGGCGTACGCGACCAAGCCGCAGCTTCCCGTGGACGCGGTCTCGGTTGCCGACGCCGGCCCGGGCGCCGCCCAGTGACCTCGCCCAGTCGCGGGCAGGGCCGGACCGAGCGGCTGGTACTGCCCGGCGTGCTCACCGCGGAGCAGGCCGCGGCGACCGTGGCGGCGATCGCGGACCAGCAGCGTCCCGACGGCGCCATCCCCTGGTTCCGCGGCCACCACCTCGATCCCTGGGACCACATCGAGGCGGCGATGGCGCTGGACGCGGCGGGCGAGCACGCCCGCGCGGAGGCCGCGTACCGCTGGCTGGCCCGGCATCAGAACCCCGACGGATCCTGGTACGCCGGGTACCAGGACGGTGATCCGGAGCGGCCCACCGACCGCGGCCGGGAGTCCAACTTCTGCGCCTACCTGGCGGTCGGCGTCTGGCACCACTATCTGGCCACCGGCGACGACACGTTCATCGAGCGCATGTGGCCGCACGTGAGCGCGGCCGTGGAGTTCGTGCTCGCGCTCCAGCAGCCGGGCGGGCAGATCGGCTGGAAGCGGGAGCACACCGGGGAGGCCGTGGGCGACGCCCTGCTGACCGGGAGCTCGTCGATCCACCAGGCGCTGCGGTGCGCCCTGGCCATCGCCGAGCACCGCGAGGAGCCGCAGCCGGACTGGGAGTTGGCGACCGGCGCGCTCGGCCACGCGATCCGCCGGCATCCCGAGCGGTTCCTCGACAAGAGCCGCTACTCCATGGACTGGTACTACCCGGTGCTCTCCGGCGCCCTGCGCGGTCCGCGCGCGCTGGCCCGTATCGAGGAGGGCTGGGCGCGGTTCGTCGTGCCCGGGCTCGGCGTGCGCTGCGTCGTGCCCAACCCCTGGGTGACCGGCGGGGAGAGCGCCGAACTCGCCCTCGCCCTGTGGGCGGTGGGGGAGTCCGACCGGGCGGTACGGATTCTCGCCGACATCCAGCACCTGCGGGCCGAGGACGGGCTGTACTGGACCGGGTACGTGTACGAGGACGACGCCGTGTGGCCGGTGGAGCGTACGACGTGGACGGCGGCGGCGATGCTGCTGGCGGTGGCCGCGCTCGGAGGTGACGAGGCGACCACCGCTGTCTTCGGAGGTGAACGGCTGCCGGACGGGCTCACACCGGGCTGCTGCTGAGCGGTGCATCGAGGGCTGACACACGAGCTCACGCAGTGGCCGGCCGAGGAACGAGGCCGTCCGCGGAGTGAGCGAGCAGAAAGCCCGAGTGAACGCACGGGGTCAGCGGCAGCCCGGTGTGAGCCCGGCGGTCAGGCCCGGTTGACCCGGCCCGCGACCGCATGCGCGACGAGCAGGTAGACCGCGGCGGGCAGACCGTAGTTGAGGACCGCGCGCCACTTGGCGTTGTCCGGGGTGAAGAGGTCCTTGGACCAGCCCGCCAGCCAGTCCGCGGCGTCATGGACCCAGCCGACCAGGTCGTTCGCCCGGTTGGCGTCGAACACGAAGAACAGGATCCACAGGACGAGGATCAGTGCGGCGATGTCCGCGGCGATGAGGATGATCGTCGCGGCGGGATTTCCACTGTACCGTTTGGCCATGTTCCTCGCCTTGCCCCGACCGGGTTGTTGAAACTCTCTTCAACTCCGCCCGGGCCGGAACCGACCGCGGCCGGTCGCCCCTGGGAAGGGGGACCGGCCGCCGGGTGCGGGAGGGGTTCAGCCGCGCTGGATGCCGCTGCTGTCCTGGAGAAGGCCGCGACGGCCGTCCTGTGTCTGGGCGACCAGCGCGGGGCCGCGCTGGTCGACCGCGAGGTACCAGGTGCCCGGGGTGAGTTCGGCGATCTGCCCGCCCGAGCCGTCCTCGGCGAACAGGGGGCGCGGGACGGGGACGGCGAACCAGAAGGACGTGAAGTCACCGGCCGGCTGGGCGGCGGCCGGCTGCGGGGCGCCGTACGCGGGCTGACCCTGGCCGTAGGACGGTTCGACGGACTGCGCGCCGCCCGGGTAGCCGTAACCGGCCTGCGGCGGGGCCGCGTACGGCTGCGCGCCACCGGCCACACCACCGTACGGCTGCGGGCTCGGGGCGCCGACCAGCGGGGCCTTGAGCGCCGGCAGGCGGCTGGACAGCGGCGCGACGACCGCCATGGCCACCCCGAAGATGAGCGTCAGCCAGGCACCCGCGCCCCGCTCGACACCGTCGGTGTTGTGGAACAGCGTCGACCACAGCGCGGTCCAGCCGACGAACACCGACAGGGCGATGGTCCACTGCTCCAGGGACAGGCCCAGCAGCTGCCGGCCGGCGAACTGCCCGGCGCGCGCGGCGAGCAGCGCTCCCGCCGCGGCGACCGCGGCCAGCGTCACCGAGGGCAGGATCGGGAAGATGTTCGAGTCCCAGGTGTCGATCGAAGCGCCGCCGCCGAACTGCGAATCGGCCTTGAAGAACGGCAGGAACGAGGCGATCAGGAGCAGCACCGCTGCTCCGATCACCGCGCCGTCTCCTCGGGTCAGGGAGCGGATGTTCACGTCAGGTCCTGTCCTTTGTCAGTTCGGTCGTTCGGTCGGTTCGGTCAGGTCGGTTCGTACGGTTGGTGCGGTCGTTCCGGTGTCAGGCGGTGCCGGGGTCGTCCGGAGGCCGTGAGGCGGTCCACCCGTCACATGGTCCTGGGCGGTGACCCATCGTATTGGTGTGATCTTCGGCGGGAATCAGGGTCCGGTCTTTGGTGCACGATCCATACCTGACCGCTACAGCCCTGTCACCTCTTCCCCAGCAGGAAGGCGGTGAGCGCGTCAGCGATTCCCCGGGCAGCGTCCTGCCGCCACGCGGGGTCCGTCAACGCCTCGGCGTCATCCGAGTTGCGCATATTGCCGCATTCGATGAACACCTTGGGCACGGTCGAGAGGTTGAGGCCGCCGAGGTCGTCGCGGACCGTCAACCCCGTACCGCCGCCGGTGTAGTCGGCGTACGGCTCCCCGGTCGCCGCCTTGAAGCGCGCGCGCAGGGCCGTGGCCAGCCGGTACGACGGAGCGGTGATCGTACGGGTGTCCGCGCTGCCGGTGTGCAGCGCGGCGGGCGCGATCACGTGGAAGCCGCGTCCGCTCGCCGGGCCCCCGTCCGCGTGGACGGACAGGGCGACGTCGGCGTGCGCCCGGTTGCCGATCCTGGCCCGTTCGTCCACGCACGGACCGTACGAGCGGTCGCCGTTCTGCGTGAGCGTCACCCTGGCGCCGCGGCTGAGCAGGATCGTCCGTATCCGGCGGGAAACGTCCAGCGTGTACGACGCCTCGGCGTAGCCGGCGTCGGTGGCCGTGCCGGTGGTGTCGCACTCCTTGAAGCCGGTCCCGATGTCCACGAGGCGGTTGATCGCGGTGGTGTGGCTGGCGTTGCCGGGGTTGTGGCCGGGGTCGAGAACGACGGTCCTGCCGGTGAGCGGAAGCGATTCAGCAGGGGCGGTGGCAGCGGGGGATGGGCCGGCGGTCGCGCTGCCCGTTTCCGGGGCGGACGGGGAAGCGGTCGCCTCGCCGGTCCCCGGGCTGCTCGGCGCGCGTGTCACGGGACCCGCCGGGTCCCCGCCCGTGGCGCCCGAGTCCGCGTGCGAGTCGGTCGTAGCGCCGTACAGCAGCCAGCCCGCGACGCACGCGGCCGCCGTCACGGCGACCGCTATGAGGAACGGACTGCCTCGGCCGCCCCCGCGTGACTTGTTGCTGAACACGACCGCGACTCTATCGTGGCCGGAAACCTCCCCGTCCCCACGAAGCCGTCCCGGCCGGCCCACCCCGGTCCGGGCCCGGTGGTTCGGGTGCTGGCCGGGAGCGCGGGCGTTGCATGGGCCCGGCGGGTTTGGGTGCTGGTCGTAGGCGGCCCACCCTGGTCAGGCCCCCAAAGGCTTGGGTGCTGGTCGGGGGCCGGAGGCGTTGCGCGGGCCCGGTGGTTCGGGTGTTGGCCGGGGGTGGGGGCGTTGGGCGGGCCTGGTGGTTCGGGTGTTCGTCGGGGGCCGGAGGCGTCGCGCGGGCCCCGCCGGGCTGTTGGCTCGGCCCCTGCTCCGCCGCTTGCCCGGGCCGCTTGCGGCGCCCCGCGCGGTTGCCCGCCTCAGCCGCGCTCCCGCCGCAGCACCCGCAGGGAGCCGGTCACCCCCGCCTCCGTGAAGTGTCCGGAGGCCAGTGCCCGGCGGTAGACGCGGTACGGCGCCTGGCCCCCGGCCGCCGGGTCGGGGAAGACGTCGTGGATGACCAGCAGGCCGCCCTCGGCGATCAGCGGCGACCAGCCCTCGTAGTCCGCGGTCGCGTGCTCGTCGGTGTGGCCGCCGTCGATGAAGACCAGGCCGAGCGGCTGCCGCCACACCCGCGCCACCTGCGGCGAGCGGCCGACCACCGCGATCACGTGTTCTTCGAGACCCGCCGCGTACAGGGTCCTGCGGAAGTGCGGCAGCGTGTCCGTCCGGCGGGTGACCGGGTCCACCAGTGACGCGTCGTGGTACTCCCAGCCCGGCTGCTGCTCCTCGCTGCCGCGGTGGTGGTCCACGGTCACCACCACCGTGCCCGCGCCGCGCGCCGCGTCCGCCAGCAGGATCGTGGACCGCCCGCAGTACGTCCCCACCTCCAGCAGCGGCAGCCCGAGCCCGGCCGCCGCCTCCTTCGCCGCCGCGTGCAGCGCCAGGCCCTCGTCGAGCGGCATGAACCCCTTGGCGGCCTCGAAGGCCGCGACCACGTCCGTCATGCGCTCACCCTACGAAGGGGGTGCGGCGGTCGGCGCGGCGAGCCGTACTCCGGGGCCGGCGCGGGGAGCCGTACTCCGGCGCCGACGTGGGGGCCACCCTCCCGCCACGCAACGCCGCCACGCAACCGCCGCCGGGGAACGCCCGTTTCGCCCCCGGGTCGTAGGTCGAAATCCCGATACTTGCGTGACAACCCCTCGCGGCAGCATGGACCGCATGACTGAACTCCTGGGACAGCGAGAGCAAGCCGGCCACGGCAGGCGGAGGTCCACCCCACCCGCATGGGCGGTGCTGCTCGCGGTCTGTGCCGGGCAGTTCCTCGTCGTGCTCGACGTGTCCGTGGTCAACGTGGCGCTGCCGTCCATGCGCGCCGACCTCAGCCTGAGTGAGACCGGGCAGCAGTGGGTGGTCAACGCCTACGCGCTCACGTTCGCCGGTTTTCTGCTGCTCGGCGGCCGGGCCGCCGACCTGTTCGGCCGGAAGAGGACCTTCCTCACCGGCCTGGCGCTGTTCACCGTGGCCAGCCTGGCGGGCGGTCTCGCGCAGTCGTCGGGGACACTGATCGCGGCCCGCGCCGTTCAGGGCCTCGGCTCGGCCGTGCTCGCCCCGACCACCCTGGCGATCCTCACCACCTCCTTCCCGGAAGGACACGAGCGGACCCGGGCGATCGGCGCCTGGACCGCGGTCGGCGCGGGCGGCGGCGCGGCGGGCGGCCTGGTCGGCGGCCTGCTCACCGACTACCTGTCGTGGCGCTGGGTGCTGCTGGTCAACGTGCCGATCGGCGTCCTCGTCCTCACCGGCGCCGCCGCGTGGCTGGCCGAGAGCCGGGGCGGCGCGACCCGCCGCCTCGACGTGCCCGGCGCGATCCTGGTCACCGGCGGCGTCGCGGCCCTCGCGTACGGCATCGCGGAGAGCGAGTCGCACGGCTGGTCGTCCCCGAGGTCCACCGTCCCGCTCGTCGGCGGCCTGGTCCTGCTGGCGCTGTTCACCGCGGTGGAGGCCCGGACCGCGCACCCCCTCATACCCTTGCGGCTGTTCCGGGTCCGCTCGGTCTCCGCCGCCAACACGGTGCTGCTCACGGCCGGCGCGTCGACCTTCGCCACCTGGTACTTCCTCTCCCTCTACATGCAGAACGTGCTGCACTACAGCCCCGTCCGGGCGGGCCTGTCCTTCCTGCCGCACACCGTCTGCATCATCGTCGGATCCACGGTGGCGCCGCGTCTGATGGGTTACGTGGACGGCCGGCTGGTCGGCGCGGCCGGCGGGCTGATGGCGGCGGCGGGCCTGGCCTGGCAGAGCCGCCTCACCGTGGACGGCGGCTTCTTCGGCTCCATACTCGGCCCCGGCGTGCTCACCATGCTCGGCGCGGGCCTGATGCTCACCCCGATCGCGGCGGCGGCCACCTCCGGGGTCGGCATCGGCGAACAGGGACTGGTCTCCGGACTGCTCAACACCTCACGGCAGTTGGGCGGCGCCCTCGGCCTCACCGTCCTCGCCACGACCGCGGCCGACCGGATCTCCTCCCGTACGGCGGCCGGCGACGTCAAGGCGCAGGCGCTCGCCTCGGGTTACTCGCTGGCCTTCCTGCTCGGGGCGGTCTTCCTGATGGTGGGCACGTGCCTGACCGTACTGCTGCCCAAGCCGGCGCCGAGGGCTGCCGCGTAGAGCCGGGCGGGTGGCGGGCACCGC
>NZ_DATDBG010000193.1:0-15739 GCF_036524955.1 Streptomyces sp. | reverse complement strand
GCGTAATGCAGAATCACGGGGTGTCGACAACCGCTGACCAACGCACTCCATGCACAGGCCACAGGTGTCCGATTCGGGCGTTTTCCAAGGTCAACGAAACAAGAAAACCCCAGGTCAGAGGCATGACCCGGGGTTCACCATGGAGCCGCCTTCGGGATTCGAACCCGAGACCTACGCATTACGAGTGCGTTGCTCTGGCCAACTGAGCTAAGGCGGCTTGTTGTGCGGTTGTACGGCCACGGGTGGGGTGGCAGCAGCAGCGAAGGAGAGTCTACAGGGTTGGCAGGGGTGGTCGGGACGGGGCGGGGATCTTGAGGGGACACGGGGAGGGGAGGAGACGGGGAGGAGAAAGGCCGACGTGGTCAGGTGCAGGTTTTGTCGGGTGCGGGGAGGGTGTCCGCGAGGAGGTACGCGTTGACGGCGGTGTCGATGCAGTCGGAGCCGCGGGCGTAGGCGGTGTGGCCGTCGCCCTGGTAGGTGAGGAGGCGGCCGGAGGACAGCTGGGAGGCGAGGGAGACGGCCCAGGCGTAGGGGGTGGCGGGGTCGCGGGTGGTGCCGACGACGAGGATGGGCGCGGCGCCCTTGGCCTCGATGCGCTGGGGGTGGCCGGTGGCGGGCAGCGGCCAGTAGCCGCAGAGCAGTGAGGACCACGCGAGGGTGGTGCCGAAATGGGGTGAGGCTTCGGTGAAGGAGGGCAGAGCGCGTTCGACGGCGTCGGGGGAGGTGAGGGCCGGGGGGAGGTCGAGGCAGTTGACGGCGGAGTTGGCGTACATGAGGTTGCTGTACTGGCCGGATTCGTCGCGCTCGTAATAGCTGTCGGAGAGCTTCAGAAGCGGGTTGCCGTCGCCCTTGTCCGCGCTGGTCAGGGCGGCGCGGAGGGTGGGCCACGCCTCCTGGTCGTACATCGCCGCGATGACGCCCGTGGTGCCCAGCGACTCGGTCAGGCGACGTGCGGTGCCGGTGGGCAGGGGGCGGGCGTCCAGGGATGCGAAGAGGGCGTCCAGCTTCTTGCCCGCGTCGTTCACCGAGGAGCTGCCCAGCGGGCAGGCCGCGCGCTTCACGCAGTCCTTCGCGAACGCCGAGAACGCCACCTCGAAGCCGCCCGCCTGCGCCCGGCTGCTCTCCAGGGCGTTGACGGAGGGGTCCATCGCGCCGTCCAGGACAAGGCGGCCGACCCGCTGCGGGAAGAGGCCGGCGTAGGTCGCGCCGAGGAACGTACCGTACGACTTTCCGACGTACGTCAGCTTCTGGTCGCCGAGCAGCGCCCGCAGCACGTCCATGTCGCGCGCCGACTCGACGGTCGAGACGTGGCCGAGGAGCTTCGCCGAACGTTCCTTGCACCCCGCGGTGAAGTCCTTGTCGGCCTTGGTGAGGGCGGTGATCTCGGCGGCGTCGTCGGGGGTGGTGTCGACGGCGGTGTAGCCGTCCATCTGCTGGTCGGACGCGCACTCGACGGGCTCGCTGCGGGCCACGCCGCGCGGGTCGACGGCGACCATGTCGTACCGCGAGGTCACGGGCTCGGGGTAGCCGAGGGCCGCGTACTGGAGGTAGTCGATCGCGGAACCGCCGGGGCCGCCGGGGTTGACCAGGAGGGATCCGATGCGTTCGCCGGGGCCCATCGCTTTCTTACGGGCCACCGCGAGTCGGAGATCGTCGGCCGCGACAGGGTGCGCGTAGTCGAGCGGGACCTTCATCGTGGTGCAGTCGAAACCGGGCACGCCACAGTCGCGCCACGACAGTTTCTGGTCGTAGTACGGCGCCAGGGCCGCCGTGATCTGGGAGGGCAGCGGCTTGAGCGAGGCGGTGGCACTCGCCCCCGCGGAGGTACTCGGTGAGGATGCCTCGGCTTGGCGGCCGCCCCCTCCGGTGGTGCATGCGGACAGCAGCAGGCCGGTCACCGCGATCACGGTGGCAGGGATGCGGAGCAGGCGCTTGGAGTGCATCGGCGGCTCGGGTCCTCCCGTCGGGTGATTGCGAGCGTATCCGCCGCGGGGCGCCGACGACGGGAGAAGGTGTCGCCTTTTGAGTGGTTTACGGGATTAGGGGTGCCTCATTGGCGGGGCTGTGGTGGATGGTGGAGGAGATGCGGGGGCGGGTCCTCGCGTGTGAGGTGCAGGGGGTGGTGGGGGTGCTGGACGTGGGGGTACGGCGGCCAGGCGCGGGAGTACGGCTGAGGTCCGTGGTGGATTCGTGGGGGCCACCCGCGCGGGGCCGTCCAGCTTTTCGGTGAAGTAGCTCGCGACCAGGGCGAAGAGTTGACGCCGCCGGGAGATCCCGTCGAGTACACGTACGTCGCCACCGCGGGAGCGGAGGGTCTTCCGCAACGCGCGGGCCGAGTCGCGGGGGGCGGTCTCGCCGGACGCGGTGGCCAGCAGGAGGGAGGGGTGCAGGCCGGGTGCGGGGGCGAGCGCAGGGTACGTACCGGAGACGCCGACGGCCGCCGTGTAACGGGACGGGTGCGCGAGTGCTTCTCGTACGGCGCAGGGTGCCTCGGGGCCGATGCCGAGTACGGCTTGGGCGGTGCGCGCGGTCAGCACCCGGTAGCGGCGGGCGACCTCGGCCAGTACGGCCCCTGAGTCGTGTCCGCAGTCGCGCGGGAGGGCCAGGATGAAGGAGTCGGCGAGGCGTCGGCGCACCTGGAGGGCGAACCCGTCGTACAGGTCGGGATCCCCTGCGGCCGGTACGCGCGCCAGTACCACGGGATAGGCGAGGCCCGCGGCGCGCGCGGAGTCGTATCGCGGGGGCAGCCACACCCGTGTGCCGTCCGGCAGCGCTTGGAGCGTCCCGCCCGCCGGGTGGCCGATGGTCTGGACCCCGGCCGGCGGGGGTGCCGGCTCCGGTGTGCGGGATGGTGGGGGCGGAGGCGTGGGCAGCAGCGATTCGGGGGTGCGGGTGGGGCGGGAGACCGTGGCGACCGTGGGGCTGGCAGGCGTCGTCGGGCGGGCGTCCGGAAGCGTTACGGCCAGCGTGATCGCCACCAGCGCCGTCGCGCCGGCGGCCCCTGTCCGCAGCGCGATGCCGCGTTGGTCGACGGGAAGCTCGTACGGGCGCCCGGCCTCCTCCTGACGCCAGTACCGCATGGCCTGGTGCCCGAGCAGGACAGCCGCTCCGGTGGCCAGGAACAGCAGGACGGTCAGCACGGTGCCCATGTCGGCCACGGCGGAACCCCCTCCGATCGACTGCGGCCCCGCGGGGACGACACGGCGGACGGCGGGGGCGCTGCCTGCACCTTGCAACGGCGGGAGGCGGGGCGGTGGGAGCCGTTACGGCGGTGGGCTCGTGATCACTCGAAGGGAGGACATCTACGGCCATACGGGTTCATTGGGTGAGCGATGGGGAGAACGTGACTGAGCGGGGCGCGAGGAACGGGCGCGAGGAACGGGGCGCGAAGAGGGCGAGGCGTGAAGAGGGCGAGGCGTGAAGAGGGCGGGGCTTTGAAGGACGGGGGCAGAGGGAGCCGGGCTTCAGGGCGCCGGGCTCAGGAAACGGGGAGGAAGAGGCGGGGACGAAGAGGTGAGGACGAAGGCGGGGCACAGGAAGATGAGTGAGGGGGATGAGGACTCGGGGCGGTTGAGCGGTCCGGGTGAACTGCCTGGGGGTCACATCGGTTGCGGGACCGGCCTGGTCTCGTACGCGTGGCGGGCACGCAGGATGTCGTCGAGGTGGACCTCGGCCCAGGTGCGCAGGGAATCCAGCAGGACGGCGGCATCGCGACCCAGGTCGGTGAGGGAGTACTCGACGCGCGGCGGGATGGTCGGGTAGACGGTGCGGGTCAGCAGGCCGTCACGTTCGAGGTTGCGCAGGGTCTGGGTGAGGGACTTCTGCGTGATGCCGTCGAGGCGGCGCCGCAGTTCGCCGAAGCGCATCGGGCCGCCTGCGAGGGAGGGCAGGATCAGCACGGTCCACTTGCTGGCGAGGACGTCGAGGACCGTACGGGAGGGGCACTTCCGCAGGTAGGCATCGGCGCCACCATATTGGCGCAGGTCAGGGGTGGTCTCCATGCGGTACCTATATACCGTTGAGGTGCCTACTTCTCAAGGGAAAGCGGGCGGCCGAGTATGGGATCACGCGCCGCGGGGCGGGCTTCCGAAGACTTGGGCGATCTCGCACGGGCTTGCACGGGCCGCCGGGGCGCGGCGGCGTAAGCCGTAGGGCCGCGGGGCCGCAAGGCCGTAGTCGGCGTCATTCCAGGGGTGAGGAACAGGTTCATGCTGTCCATCGTTCAGAAGTCCTTCGGCGGGCCGGAGGTTCTTGAAGTCGTCGAGACGGCGATTCCCGAGCCCTTACAGACGGAGGTGCTGGTGCGGGTGCGGGCCGCGTCCGTGAATCCGGTGGAGGGGTACATCAGGTCGGGTGCGTTCCCGATGCTCGGGGAACCGCCGTTCACCCTCGGCTGGGACGTCTCGGGCGTAGTGGAGGCCGTCGGGCGTGGCACCGCGCGGTTCAAGGTCGGGGACGAGGTGTACGGGATGCCGTTCTTCCCGCGGCCCGGCAACACGTACGCGCAGTACGTGACCGCGCCGTCGCGGATGCTGGCGCACAAGCCCGCGTCGCTGGACCACGTACACGCGGCGGCGCTTCCGGTGGTCGGGCTCAGCGCGTGGCAAGGGCTGGTGGACTACGCGGGCGTCCGCCCCGGCGACCGCGTACTCATCCACGCGGCGGGCGGCGGAGTCGGCCATGTCGCCGTACAGATCGCGAAGGCGCTCGGAGCGTACGTGATCGCGACGGCGAGCGCGGGGAAGCGGGACTTCGTCCGGTCGCTGGGCGCGGACGAGGTGATCGACTACCGGATGACGGACTTCGCCGAGGCGGTGCGGGACGTGGACGTCGTCTACGACGTCGTGGGCGAGGACAACGGCGAACGGTCGTTCGCGGTACTGCGGCTGGGCGGTGCGTTCGTGACCGCGGTCGATCACGGCAACGCGGAGCTGCGAGCGAAGGGGGAGGCGGCGGGGCTGCGGTTCATCGGCCTGGCGGTCGAACCCGATCACACCGCACTGGAGGCGCTGACCCGGCTGGTGGACGAGGGGAGGCTGCGGCCGTACGTCTCGCGCACGTTCGAACTGCGGGATGTGGCGAAGGCACACCAGGTGGTGGAGGAGGGCGGGTTGACCGGGAAGGTGGTGCTGACGGTCGATTGAGAACCGGGCGGGTAAGTCGGTCCGAAAGCCCGAGGGGGATGAGGGGGTCCGAAGGCCCGAAGGGGATGAGGGAGTGGCAAGGCCCGAGGGGAAGGGTGAGCCGGCAGGGTAGGGAGCCGGCTCGTGTAGACGGCCGCCGCGCCCCGCGTGGTGCGGCGGCCGTCAAACGGGCGGGGCGCCGTTCAGCCGCCGCGAAGGGCCCGGCGGCCCGCACGCGGTGAGGCGGGTCACCCGGCCCCGGCGGCACGGCTGAGCCGACGCGCAAGGCGCCGCCCGCACGAGGCGGCTGTCACCCGACCCACGCGACAACCGCTCAGCCGACACGCAAAGCCGGCCGCCGCCCCGTGCTGGGCAGCGGTCACCAAACCCACCGGTCAACCGCTCAGCCGACACGCAAGGACCAGCGCCCCCGCGCGACGCCGCGGTCACGAGGCCCAGGCCCACGGGGCAGCTGCTGAAGCGAGGCCATCCGGGACAGTGAGCGCATCCTGACGGTCACCCCGGACCCACCCGGGCAACCGATCGGCCAACGCAAGCCCCAACGCCGCCCGCACGACGCCACGGTCACCCGACCCACGCGACAACCGCTCAGCCGACACGCAAGGCCCGGCGCCCCCGCGCCTGCCGCGGTCGGCCCCACGGGCAGGGCGGCGCTGCTCAGCCCGCGCGGAGGGCCAGGGTCATCGCCTCCACTGCGAGGAGGGGGGCCACGTTGCTCTCCAGCGCCTCGCGGCAGGCGAGCACCGCTTCGATGCGGCGGAGGGTCTGTTCGGGGCGGGAGGAGGTGGCGATGCGCTCGATGCCGTCGCGTGCCTCGGCGTTGGCGATGCGGTCGGCCGAGCCGCCGAACTGGAGGGTGAGGACATCGCGATAGAAGCCGGCGAGGTCGGTCAGGGCCAGGTCGAGGGTGTCGCGCTGGGTGCGCGTGGAGCGGCGTTTCTGGCGGTCGGCGAGTTCCTTCATCACGCCCGCCGTCCCGCGGGGCATCCGGCTGCCCGCGCCGGCCCCGGCCCCGAGGGCCTGCCGCAGCTCTTCCGTCTCCTTCGCGTCCACCTCCTCGGCGACCGCCTTGGCGTCCTCGCCGGCGGCGTCCACGAGTTCCTGCGCGGCGCGCAGGCAGCCGCCGATGTCGGCGATGCGCAGGGGCACGCGGAGTACGGTCGCGCGGCGGGCGCGGGCCGACTCGTCCGTGGCCAGACGGCGGGCCCGGCCGATGTGGCCCTGAGTGGCCCGGGCGACCTCGGCGGCCAGCGGCGGGGCGATGCCGTCCCGGCGCATCAGGACGTCGGCGACGGCCTCGGCGGAGGGCGTGCGCAGGCTCAGCAGGCGGCAACGGGAGCGGATGGTCGGCAGCGCGTCCTCCACGGAGGGGGCGCAGAGCAGCCAGACCGTGCGTGGGGCGGGTTCCTCGATCGCCTTGAGGAGGACGTTGGCGGCGCCTTCGGTCAGGCGGTCGGCGTCCTCCATGAGGATCACCTGCCAGCGGCCTCCGGCCGGGGAGAGGGAGGAGCGGCGGACGAGCTCACGGGTTTCCTTGACGCCGATGGAGAGGAGGTCGGTGCGGACGGTTTCCACGTCGGCGTGCGTGCCGATCAGGGCGGTGTGGCAGCCGTCGCAGAAGCCGCACCCGGGTGGGGCGCCGAGTTTCCGGTCCGGGCTCGTGCATTGGAGAGCGGCGGCGAAGGCCCTGGCGGCGGTGGAGCGGCCCGAGCCCGGGGGGCCGGTGAAGAGCCAGGCGTGGGTCATCCGGCTCCCCACACCTGCGGCGCCGAGCCGGGAAGGGGGCCCCCCGGTACCGGCGTCCGGCCCCCCGGTACCGGAGTGCAGTTCCGTGATGCCGGCGTCCGGCCCCCCCGTGCCGGGGTGCAGTTCCGTGATGCCGGGGTGCGGCTCCCCGGTGCCGGAGTCCGGCCCCGCTTCAACGGAAAGGCCCTCACCGGCCACGGACGGCGGTTCCTCCGTCACGGACGGCCATGCCGATGCCGTTCCGGTTGTTACGAGGGCGTCGGCGTCCGCCGCGGCGGCGGCGAGCTCCGCCACTACGCGGGGCTGGCCGACAACGTCGTCCCATACGGCCATGCGTACGTCCCTCGCCTTACCTCGACCTCTTGTGCGCGCTCCCCATTCTGCTGCACACCGCCGACACCCCGGGCTGCCCTCCGAATGCCCCCCGCTCGACCCCGCCCAAGCCCCCCGCCCCCCTTCACAGCGAAAGCCGCTGCACCCCCGAAGCGACAGCCCGCTGTTCCGGCGCCCCCTCCCCCGCCCCCGTCCAGCAGGAGCCGCGGCGGGCCAGGAGGCGGCGGAGCCAGACCTCCGTGGCGACCAGGTCACCGAGGCCGTCGAGGGGAAGGGCCTCGCCCGACGCGGCGCTCCGGAGGGCCGCTCGGACGACCCGCGCCTCCACCAGCCCCGCGTCCGCCAGCAGCGGGGCCTCGAAGAGGTCGAGGAGAAAGTCGAGGGAGGAGCGCAGCCCCGTGCGGGCCGCCGCTGCCGTGGTGGAGGAGGAGTTCGCTCCCCAGCCCGGGGGGAGTTCCCGCACGCCCGCGCCTTCCAGGACGTCCCGCAGCACGTCGGCCCGCGCCCCCGGCCGTACCCGCAAGGCACCCGGCAGCGCCTGGCAGGCCCGTACCACCTGGTTGTCGAGGAAGGGCGCGTGCAGCCGCTGGCTGGGTACGGCCGCGGCCTGTTCCAGGACCCGGTAGTCCGCCGCGTGGCGGGCGAGCGCGGCACGGGCCCGGCGCTCGCCGGGGCGTTCCAGCGGCCAGGGCCGGCGTGCCGCGTCCTGGAGGCGAACGGACACTTCGGCCAGCGCCTCCCCGGTCAGCCAGCGCGCCGCGGGCCCCGGCCGTACCCAGGCCATCGCGGCCAGCGACGCCCCGAGCGGCCCGGACACCGCCGACGCACCGAAGAAGGCGTCGTCCGGCCCGAAGCTGTTCCCGCCCCCGTAGTCACTGCGCAGCAGCCGCGCCGCGGCCTCCTCCACCCCCCGCTGGTACGGCGTGCGGGCCAGCCGCCGCGCCGCGCGGTACACCGTCATCGGCACCGTGAACGGCACGACCAGCGCGTGCCCGCCGTCCGCGCGCGCGAGCGCCGCCACCGGGCGCACCAGGTGGCGGCGGCGCCGGTCCATCAGCAGGTCGGCCAGCCGCGCCGGGTGCGCGTCAAGCACCTGCCGCGCGCCGTACCCGATCAGGTGATCCGCGCCGCCCGCGGCAAGCCGCCGCCGGTGCCGTTCGGCGACCACCAGGGAGGGCCCGGGTTCGTCGGTCAGCGGGCCTTCGGCGAGCTCCGCGTAGGGCAGCGCCTCCGCGCCGCCCGCCACCACGACATGCCGCAGCCGGGGGTCGGCGGCCATCCGCCGGGCCCGTTCCAACTCGGCCTCGCGCGCCTGCGGCCCGCCGCCGGCCAGGTCGTTGAACGTGACGGCGAGCAGCCGTTCCCCGGCCAGCGACCCGGGCGCCCCGGGCAGGGTCCCCGGCATCCCGGGCAGCCCGGCCGCGAGCAGTGCCAGCGTGGACGACGCGCTCCCCCCGGACAGGTCCGCGCCGATTCCGGGTGCGGGCGCCTCCCCCGGCTCGGGGACGAACCGGGGGTGCGCCAGCCGTGCCCGCACCGCCTCCACCAGCGCGTCCCGTACGCCGGCCACCGCCGCCTCCGCCTCGGCCGCGCTGGCCGGCTGGTGTCCCACGGCGAGCGAGACGGTCGGCTCGTACCCGCTGATCTCGGGCGCGCCGTCCCGCAGGATCAGCGCGTGCCCCGGCGGCACCCGCCGTACACCGAGGTACGGCGTCCCGTCGACCAGTGCCTCGGGCGCGTCCGGGCAGGCCAGGGTGGCCGCGAGGTGTGTGACGTCGAGTCCCGCCTCGACCAGGTCGGCCAGCGGCAGCGCGGCGGTCGCGTACGCCGTACCGCCCGACCAGCGCGTGTGGAAGACCGGCCGGGCGCCCGCGATGTCGCCCAGCACCGTGATGCGCCGCCCGAGTTGCAGCACCGCCGTGTAACTGCCCGGCCAGGTGGTCACGTGCCGCAGCGCCCCGCCGCGCGCGGCCACCAGCCCGCGCCGCAGCTCCGCGTCGCTCGCCCCGCACCGCCCGAGCACCGCGAGCCGCGCGACCCCGTGCGCCCCCGTCCCGGCACGGGGCCCGGCACCGGAGCCCGGTCCGTACGGACCGTAGGCCTGCCCGGCCTGCTGACCGTACGGGCGGTCGTACGCCGTCCCGTTCCCGTACGAAGCCCCGCGCGCGTTCCCGCCGTTCACCCCGTTCGTGCCGCGCCCCGCGTACGCCGGGTCGGCGTGGACGACCCGGATCTCGTCGGGCCGCCAGTCCCCCACCGCCCACAGCGGATCGGGGTCCGCCCAGAGCAGTTGGGCGCCGACCGGCCGGAGCGTACGGGACCTGGCGCCGGGAACGGGCCCCGCGGCGGCACTGCTCCACCCCACCAACCACCGCATCGCCGCCTCCACAGGCTGTGGACAGCCCGGGGTGCGATCACCGTCACCCCGCGAACCGCCACGTCTCGCCACGACTGACGTCCGGAAAACCATCCGGAAGACCGTCCGGGAGACCATGCTGCCACGTGGAAGCGCACAAAGAGGCGCATGGGTGCACCAAGCAGCGCCGGGTCGCACGCTGGAAGCGAGCGTGAGACGCACCCGAGACGAAACGTCGGATTCGCGCCAAAGTCTGCGGCACATGACGCGGTTGATATGCCGCCGATCGAATGCCGCACCGGGGGTGCGGGTTTCGGCTTGACGAGGCCGCGCCGGCCGGTCCGGCGCGGGCCGGCGGGACACGCCGACCCGGGGAACGAATGCCCGCCCCCCGGGCCGGTCCGCCGCCCGCGGGGATGGTGGCGACGGAATCCCTGGCCCGCCCCACCCCGCCATAGCCGCCTGCCGGAGCCGCGGGCCGAACCACACCCCATATGCAAGCGGTACCGCCCGAAGCGCCACAGAGCGCACAGCCGGGCGCACGGCCACATATAACGGGAGCACGCGCGGGATCGCGCCGGTGTACCGCCCCCGGACGGGGGGCCGGATTCGCGCCATCCGGCACAAGGCTCTTAACGGTGGGGATGCGGCGAACTACGCTGGGTGTACCCGGTTCGCACCCGTACGCGCGGCTCGGGTACCCGGCGCATGCGCCGCGCCCGCCGTGCACCGGCGGCCGTGGTGGCTGAATCGGTTCCGGGGGGAGGGCGACCCCCGTACCCCACGACAAGACCAGGCCGTCCGGCCTGCCCCCAGCGGCATCACGAGGTGAACCGCAGTGAACAGAGAACACCGCGGGCCGAACGAGAAACTCGGCACCCTTCTCGCTCTGGCGGGCATCAGCAACGCCGGACTCGCCCGCCGGGTCAACGACCTCGGCACACAACGCGGTCTGACCCTGCGTTATGACAAGACCTCGGTCGCGCGCTGGGTCACCAAGGGCATGATCCCGCAGGGCGCCGCCCCCCATCTGATCGCGGCGGCCATCTCCGGCAAGCTCGGTCGGCCCGTACCGCTGCACGAGATCGGTCTCGCCGACGCCGACCCGGCCCCCGAGGTCGGCCTCGCCTTCCCCCGCGATGTCGGCGAGGCGGTGAAATCAGCCACCGACCTGTGGCGGCTGGATCTGGCCGGCCGGCGTGGCCCGGGCGGCGCCGGTATCTGGCAGAGCCTGGCCGGATCCTTCGCGGTCAGTGCTTATGTGACCCCCGCCTCGCGGTGGCTGATCACCCCGGCGGACGCCACGGTCGCCCGCGACGCCCCCGCGCCCGGCATGGCGCACGTCGGCCACACCGACGTGTCCAAGCTGCGGGAGGCCGCGGAGGACGCCCGCCGCTGGGACTCCAAGTACGGTGGCGGCGACTGGCGTTCCGGCATGGTCCCGGAGTGCCTGCGGGTCGAGGCCGCCCCGCTGCTGCTCGGTTCGTACAGCGACGACGTGGGCCGCGCCCTGTTCGGCGCCACCGCCGAACTCACCCGCCTGGCCGGGTGGATGGCCTTCGACACCGGCCAGCAGGAAGCCGCCCAGCGCTACTACATCCAGGCGCTGCGGCTGGCCCGCGCCGCCGCCGACGTCCCCCTCGGCGGTTACGTCCTCGCCTCCATGTCCCTCCAGGCCACCTACCGCAACTTCGCCGACGAGGGCGTCGACCTCGCCCAGGCGGCGCTGGAGCGCAACCGCGGCCTCGCCACCGCCCGCACCATGTCCTTCTTCCACCTCGTCGAGGCCCGCGCCCACGCCAAAGCCGGTGAGGCCGCGGCCTGCGGAGCCTCCCTCGCGGCTGCCGAAGCCCTGCTGGAGCGCTCCCGCGAGGGCGACGCCGACCCGAGCTGGCTCGGCTTCTACTCCTACGACCGGCTCGCCGCCGACGCCGCCGAGTGCTACCGCGACCTGCGCATACCCCGCCAGGTCCAGCGCTTCACCGAGCAGGCCCTGGCCCGTCCCACGGAGGAGTTCGTCCGCTCCCACGGCCTGCGGCTGGTCGTCTCCGCCGTCGCCGAGCTCGAATCCGGCAACCTCGACGCCTGCTGCGCCGCGGGCGTCAAGGCCGTGGAGGTGGCCGGCCGCATCTCCTCCGCCCGCACCACGGAGTACGTCCGCGACCTCCTCCACCGCCTCGAGCCCTACAACGACGAGCCGCGCGTCCTGGAGCTGCGGGAAAGGGCGCGCCCGCTGCTGGCGGCTCCGGCGTAGTGAGTCAGGCCCGCCGTTCGTGGGCAGGCGGGCCACCGGCCGGCACCATCGGGCCTGCCCGGCCTTCGAGGGCGGGAAGCGCTGCCGGGCCGGCGGTTCCGCCCGCCGGACACGAAGACTGGGTCCGCCCGGCGTTTCGAGGGTAGGCACATCCCACCCGGCCAACCAGAACCGGCCCGCTCCCCGGAGGAACCGCACACCGTGACCCGCTCCACGACGGATCTCACCGTGATCGGCGCCGGCATCGTAGGCCTGGCGACGGCCTTCGCCCTCACCCGGGCCGCCCCGGGCGTCCGCGTGACCGTCCTGGAGAAGGAGCCCGGCCCCGCCCGCCACCAGACCGGCCACAACAGCGGCGTGATCCACAGCGGCATCTACTACCGGCCCGGCTCCCTGAAAGCGCGGTACGCGCTGGCCGGTTCCGCCGAGACCCCCGCGTTCTGCGCCGACCACGGCATCCCCCACGAGATCACCGGCAAACTGATCGTCGCCACCGCCCACGCCGAACTCCCCCGCCTGCACGCCCTGGCCCAGCGCGGCCGCGAACACGGCCTGACCGTCCGCGAACTCGGCCCCGCCCAGATCGCCGAGGCCGAACCGGAGATCGCCGGCCTCGCAGCCCTGCACGTCGCCTCCACCGGCATCTGCGACTTCACCGCCGTGGCGGGGGCGCTGGCCCGCCTGATCACGGACGCGGGCGGCGAGATCCGTTACGGGGCGCGGGTCACGGAGATCTCCCGGCGCGATCCGGAGGGGCCCGTCACGGTCCGCACCGTGAGCGGGACTTCCGGCAGCAGCTCGCACTTCACCGACCTGCGCACCAAGGTCCTGATCAACTGCGCCGGCCTGCACAGCGACCGCATCGCCCGCCTGGCCGGCCACGACCCCGGCATGCGGATCATCCCGTTCCGCGGTGAGTTCTACGAACTCGCGCCCGCCCGTCGCGGCCTCGTCCGGGGCCTGGTCTACCCCGTCCCCGACCCCGATTTCCCCTTCCTCGGCGTCCACCTCACCCGTGACGTGCACGGCGGCGTCCACCTCGGTCCGAACGCGGTCCCGGCGCCGGCCCGCGAGGGTTACCGCCGACGCACGGTACGGCTGCGCGACCTCGCCGACACCGCTGCCTTCCCCGGCACCTGGCGGATCGCCCGCCGCCACTGGCGCCAGGAGGCGGGCGAGATCCGCCGGTCCCTGTCCAAGCGCGCCTTCACCGCCGACGCCCGCCGCCTGCTCCCCGCCCTGCGCCCCGCCGACCTCCGCCCGGCCCCGGCCGGCGTCCGCGCCCAGGCCGTCCTCCCCGACGGCACCCTCGTCGACGACTTCCTCTTCGCCGGCTCCGGCCCGTTCGTCCACGTCCTCAACACCCCCTCCCCGGCGGCGACCGCCGCGCTGCCGATCGGCCGCGAGGTGGCGCGGCGCGCGCTGGAGGCGCTGTGAGGGGGCGTGGGGCACGGGGGCGTGAGGTCGTACGCCTGAAGGCGCACCGGTACGGACGGGCGGACGGGAAGGCGCGCTCGTACGGACGGGCGGACGCCCGACGGCGCGCACGCCCCACCGGAGAACCGTCAGCCGAAATCGAATCCGCACAGGTGGCCGCGGGCGGGTACGGACCCTGCGAGTGCCCGCACTCCGCGCGGAAGACGCAGGGCATCCCACGGCACACCCGCACGCACACCCGCCCGCGCGGAGAACCGTAGAATCGAACCATCGTGTCCAGCTCACCCTCCCTCCCCCCAGCCCCGCCGGCAGGCGCCCGCATGTTCCCCTCGGGCCCGGCCCCCGACCCGGCCGGTTCGCGCGCCGAGCACCGCATCCGCTCCTTCCACGCGCGGCGCGGCCGTGTCACCCACGCGCAGGCCGCCGCGATCGGACGGCACTGGGCGCGGTGGGGCGTCGAGCTGGACGGCACCCCGCTGGACCTGCCCGCCCTCTTCGGCTCACCGGACATGCCCGTGGTGGTGGAGATCGGCTTCGGCATGGGCGACGCGACCGCGCGGATGGCCGCCGCCGACCCCTCCACCGGCATCCTCGCGGTGGACGTCCACACCCCCGGCCAGGGCAACCTGCTCGCCCTCGCCGACAGCCTCGGCCTGACCAACGTACGGGTCGCCAACGGCGACGCCATCGTGCTGCTCCGCGACATGCTCCCCCCGGCCTCCCTGTCCGGCCTGCGCGTGTACTTCCCCGACCCCTGGCCCAAGGCCAAGCACCACAAGCGCCGCCTGATCCAGCCGTCCTTCCTCGCCCTGGTCACCCCCCTGCTACGGCCGGGCGCCGTCGTCCACTGCGCGACCGACTGGGAGCCGTACGCCGACCAGATGCTCGACGTACTGACCGAGGCCCCGGGCCTGGTCAACCGGCACGAGGGCTTCGCGCCGCGCCCCGACTTCCGCCCGATGACGAAGTTCGAGCGCCAGGGCCTGGCGAAGGGCCATGTCGTGCGGGACCTGCTCTTCACGCGCGTATGACCGGAGGACAAGGGCGCGACCGTACGGACGGGGGCGTGCGCGTACGGCCGGCGCGCGGCCGTACCACCGGAGCGTGACCGGACGACCGGGGCGCGACCGTACCCGTCGCGCCTGTCCGACGTCGTATACACCCTCGCGCACCGCACCCCACCCCCCGTACTGTCGACAGGTGTCCACGTACTCGTCCTCGCCCGACTCAGCCAGCGAGCATGTGTACCCGCCGCCCGATTCCACCCCCTCCCCCGCCCCTCCCTGGAACGCCACGACGCACTACGCGCCGCGGCACTCGTTCTGGGAGAGCAAGGCGGTGCGTACCGGGGCGCTGTTCACCGGCCTCGCGGTGTGCGGGGTGGTCATTCTGGCGCTGGTGCGGCAGCACATCGGGACCGAGCCCTTCCTGGTCGGGCTGGCGCTGGCGATCCTGCCGGTGCCCCTGCTGATCTGGGCCTTCCTGTGGCTGGACCACGTGGCGCCGAGCCCGTGGCAGAACGTGGTCTTCGCCTTCTCGTGGGGCTCGTGCGCGGCCACGCTGGTGGCGCTGTTCGCCAACGAGTACGGCGCCAAGCTGCTCGGGTCCACGTTCTCCGCGAGTCCGACGCAGACCGACGAGTGGGGGGCGACGTTCGTCGCGCCGCTGGTGGAGGAGACCGCGAAGGGCGCCGCGATCCTGTTGCTCTTCCTCTTCCGGCGCCGCCACATCGAGTCGCTGGTGGACGGCATCGTGCTCAGCGGGCTGGCCGCGACCGGGTTCGCGTTCACCGAGAACATCCTCTACCTCGGCACCGCCTTCAGCGAGGACAAGGCGCTCGGCGAGGGCGTCACCGTGACCGCTGCGACCTTCTTCGTGCGGGTCCTGATGACGCCCTTCGCGCACCCGCTCTTCACGGCGATGACGGGCCTCGGTTTCGCCATCGCGGCCACCACCCGCCCGGGCCGCCGCTGGCGCTGGCGCTGGTTCCCGCCACTGGCCGGCTGGCTGCTGGCGATGGTCCTGCACGGCACGTGGAACGGTTCCGCGCAGTTCTCCCCGCTCGGTTTCCTCACGGTGTACGTGTCCGTGATGATCCCCGTCTTCGGCCTGATCGTCTCGCTCGCCTTCTGGGCCCGCTCCAACGAACTGCGCACCATCCGCGCCACCCTCCCCGTCTACGCCACCGCCGGCTGGCTCACCCTCCCCGAGCCCGCCGCCCTGGCCTCCATGCGGATACGGTCCCAGGCCCGCCGCACGGCCCGCCGCCTCTACGGCGAGGCCGCCGCCCGCGCGGTCCGCGACTACATAGGCTTCGCCACCCACCTCGCCTTCCTCCGCGCCGCCGCCACCCGGGGCCTGCCCACCCCCGACTTCTCCGCCCGCGAATCCGAACTCCTCCACCACCTCTGGCACCGCGCATCCCTCGCCCGGCCCGCCCTCCTCACCCCCTTTCCCCCACCCCCCTTC
>NZ_DATDBG010000192.1:0-10049 GCF_036524955.1 Streptomyces sp. | reverse complement strand
CCCCCCCCCCGCGACAGAGCCGCCGCGACGGCGACAATGGCCGTATGACGACTTCGAGGACCGTGACGCTGATCGGGAAGCCCGGCTGCCATCTGTGCGACGACGCGCGGACGGTGATCGAGAAGGTCGCGGCGGAGACCGGCGCGGTGGTGGAGGAGCGGGACATCACGCGGGACCCGGAGCTCTACGACCGCTACTGGGAGCAGATCCCGGTCGTCCTGGTCGACGGTGAGCAGCACACCTTCTGGCGGGTGGACGAGCGCCGGCTGCGGGCGGCCCTGTCGGGCAGGTAGGCGCTCCCGGGGTGCCCGGCGGCCGCCCGCACGTGAAACCGCACGCGAAGCCCGGGGTGTTTTGACCGGGTTACCCGCACTCGCGCATGTTCGATTATCATCGAGGGCGTTTTGTGCAGCCGGGGGCGATGCGTGAGGAGTGTGGCACGTGCTCTCGGGTCGGAGCCAGGGTGCGTACGGCTATGCCGTGGTGGACCTGGAGGCGAGCGGTTCGTCCTCGCGGCGGCACCGGGTGGTCGAACTCGCCGTGGTCCTGCTGGGCCGGGACCTCGTACCGCAGGGTGAGTTCACCACGCTGGTCGATCCGCAGGGTCCGGTCGGCCCCACGCACATCCACGGCATCGAGGCGGTCCACCTGGGCGGGGCGCCGCGGTTCGCCGGGATCGCCGCGCGGCTGCTGACGCTGCTGCGCGGCCGGGTGCTGGTCGGGCACAACGTCGGCTGCGACCGGGCGTTCCTGGCCGCCGAGTACGCGCGGGTGGGCCTGCTGCTGCCGGCCGTGCCGGAGCTGTGCACGATGCGGATGGCGGCAGCCCGCTCCGCGGACCGTGGAGCGGGCGACCGGGGGCCGCGCGGGCTGAGCCTGCGGGCCTGCGCGACCGCGGCCGGGATCACCGGCTGGCACCCGCACACCGCGCTCGGTGACGCCCGGGCCACCGCTGACCTCTTCACCCGCTACGCGCCGCACGCCGCCGGTCTGGCGGAGCGGATGGCGCTGGCCGCGGCGCTGCGCTGGCCCGAGCCGTCCGGTCTGCCGGCGGTCGCGGACGCGCTCTGGGTGCGGCGCGGGAACGAATCGACGCGGCGAACCGTGCCCAATGTCCGGAATGAGAGTGCGTGATGCCCATCACTTCCCGAGGGCAAATCGGACACCATCTTTGTGCACGCGTTCACAAAGACATAGCCTGGCGTCCACGGGGCGGCCCCAATGACCGTGGTCGTCTTCAGCCCAGCTCTACCCGCAGGAGCACCGTGGCAACTGGCCGATCCCACCGACCGGCGACCCGTAGCCGAGGAATTCCCGAGGCCACCGTCGCCAGGCTTCCGCTGTACCTGCGGGCACTGACAGCTCTCTCCGAGCGTTCGGTGCCCACCGTGTCCTCCGAGGAACTCGCCGCCGCCGCCGGAGTCAACTCCGCCAAGCTGCGCAAGGACTTCTCCTACCTCGGCTCTTACGGGACACGGGGTGTCGGCTACGACGTGGAGTACCTCGTGTACCAGATCAGCCGGGAGCTCGGGCTGACCCAGGACTGGCCGGTCGTCATCGTGGGTATCGGCAACCTCGGGGCGGCGCTCGCCAACTACGGCGGGTTCGCCTCCCGCGGCTTCCGGGTCGCCGCGCTGCTGGACGCGGACACGGCGCTGGCCGGGCGGCTGGTGGCCGGGCTGCCGGTCCGGCACATCGACGAGCTGGAGGCGATCGTCGCGGACAACCAGGTGTCGATCGGCGTCATCGCGACCCCCGCGGGCGCCGCCCAGGAGGTCACCGACCGGCTGGTCGCCGCCGGGGTCACCTCCATCCTCAACTTCGCGCCCACCGTCTTGTCGGTGCCCGACGGCGTGGACGTACGCAAGGTCGATCTCTCCATCGAACTGCAGATCCTCGCCTTCCACGAGCAGCGCAAGGCCGGTGAGGAACGTCAGGAACCGGACGGGGACGTGCCCGCCGTGATGCCCGCATGAGCGAGCGCAGCGTGGGGGCACCCCCGGCCGGAGGCTGGGGGAGGGTCATGGAAAGGTGCGTTCCGGACGAAGGCCGGCCCGAGCGCAGCGAGGGACAGGCATGAGTCTTCTGGTCGTGGGACTGAGCCACCGAACGGCTCCGGTGAGCGTCCTGGAGCGCGCCGTGCTCGCCGACGGCGTCCGGGCCGGTCTGCTGCGGGACGCGGTGGCGGCCGAGCCCGCCACCGAGGCGGTGGTGCTCTCCACCTGCAACCGCATCGAGCTCTACGCGGACGTGGACAAGTTCCACGCCGGGGTCGCCGAACTGTCCACGCTGCTCGCCCGGCACAGCGGCGTCAGCCTGGAGGAGCTGACCGCGCACCTGTACGTGCACTACGAGGACCGGGCCGTCCACCACCTGCTGTCGGTGGCCTGCGGGCTGGACTCCATGGTGGTCGGCGAGGGCCAGATCCTCGGCCAGATCAAGGACGCGCTCGCCCTCGGGCAGGAGCTGCACACCGCGGGGCGGCTGCTCAACGACCTCTTCCAGCAGGCGCTGCGGGTCGGCAAGCGGGCGCACTCCGAGACCGGTATCGACCGGGCCGGGCAGTCCCTGGTCACCTTCGGCCTCAGTCAGCTCGCGCCCGCGACCGGTTCGCTCACCGGTAAGCGCGCGTTGGTGGTCGGCGCCGGCTCGATGTCCTCGCTGGCCGCGGCGACCCTGGCCAGGGCGGGCGTGGGCGCGCTGACCATCGCCAACCGCACGGTCGAGCGCGCCGAGCGCCTGGCCCACCTGCTCACCGAGCAGGGCGCGGCAGCCCGCGCGGCCACCATGGCCGAGGTGCCGGACGTCCTGCCGACCGTGGACATCGTGATCTCGTGCACCGGTGCCACGGGCCTCGTGCTGACCGCGGACGAGGTGAAGATCGCGGTCGCCAACCGGGCCGCGACCGTCGCGGACGGGCCCGCGCCGGACCTCTCCGCGCCGGACCTCGCGCACTCTGCGGCCACGCCGGCGCCGCTGGCGGTGCTGGACCTGGCGATGCCCCGCGACATCGACGCCGGGGTCCACGGCCTGGACGGTGTCCACTTCGTGGACATCGAGTCGCTGGCCGCCGCGTCGGCGGACGCGCCGATGGCCGCGGACGTCGATCAGGTGCGGGCGATCGTCCTGGAGGAGGTCGCCGCGTTCGGGGCTGCCCAGCGCGCCGCGCGGATCACCCCCACGGTGGTGGCGCTGCGGGCCATGGCGGCCGATGTCGTGGCGGGTGAGCTTTCCCGGCTCGACGGTAGGCTGCCCGGTCTGGACGGCAAGCAGCGGGCGGAGATCACCCAGACCGTGCGCCGCGTCGTGGACAAGCTCCTGCACGCGCCCACTGTGCGCGTCAAGCAGCTCGCGGGCGAGCCCGGCGGCGCCGGGTACGCCGACGCGCTGCGCGAACTGTTCGACCTCGACCCGCAGGCGGTCGCCGCCGTCAGCCGGGCCGACACCCCGGGCTCCGCTCCGGGCACCGCAGAACCGAAGCGAGGGCGGCCATGACAGACCCTGCGGGGCTGTACCCCCAAGAACCCGCCGCTGCGAGCGACCCGCGCCCCGCGGGGGCGCCCCCCAGGGGCGCGGGGAACAGCGCGACCAGCCGTGACGGCTCCGCATCCGGCAGCGGGCCGGGACCCGACGAGCTGGATTCCGCCGTGCCCCGGCCCGCCGGCCCGCTGGGGGCTGGGCGCGCAGTTCCCCGTCTCCCTGCGGGGCGCACCCCACTGCGGCTCGGGACGAGGCGGAGCGCGCTCGCCATGGCGCAGTCCGGCATGGTGGCCCAGCAGGTCGAGGAAGCCACCGGGCGAGCGGTCGAACTCGTGGAGATCACCACGTACGGGGACGTCTCGCGGGAGAACCTGGCGCAGATCGGCGGCACCGGCGTGTTCGTCTCGGCGCTGCGGGACGCGCTGCTGGCCGGGACGATCGACTTCGCCGTGCACAGCCTCAAGGACCTGCCGACCGCCGACCCGGAGGGCCTGGTGCTGGCCGCGATCCCGGTGCGGGAGGACCCGCGGGACGCGCTGGTGGCCCGGGACGGGCTCACTTTCGAGCGGCTGCCGGCCGGAGCCAGGGTGGGGACCGGCTCGCCGCGCCGCATGGCCCAGTTGAACGCGTGGGCACGGTCACACCATCTGCGGATCGAGACGGTCCCGATCCGTGGCAACGTTGACACGCGAATCGGGTACGTTACTTCCGGCAAGCTCGACGCGGTCGTGCTGGCCGCCGCCGGGCTGAACCGTATCGGCAGGCTCGCGGAGGCGAGCGAGCTGATCGCTGCCGACGCCGTACTGCCCGCCCCCGGCCAGGGGGCGCTGGCCGTCGAGTGCGCCGCCTCCAACCCGGAGTTGGCCGCACAGCTCGCCGAGCTGGACGACCCGTTCACCCGGGCCGCCGTGACCGCCGAGCGATCCCTGCTCGCCGCCCTCGAAGCCGGCTGCTCCGCCCCTGTGGGCGCGCTGGCCGACCTCGTGGCCGACGGGCAGACTACCGAGCTGCGCCTGCGCGGCGTCGTCGGCACCACCGACGGCACCACGCTGGTGCAGATGTCCATCACCGGTCCCGTACCGGCATCCGACGACGAAGCGCGGGCCCTCGGCCGCGAACTCGCCGCCGAGATGCTCGCCAAGGGTGCGGCCGGTCTTATGGGGGAGCGCACACCTTGAACCCCGCCGTCGTCGCTGATACGAACCGCCCTGGTGCGAAGGCGCCCGGCCGCGCCGGTACGTCCGGACCTCCGGGCACCTCCGCCGGACCCGTGACCGGCCACGTCACCTTCCTCGGTGCCGGGCCCGGAGACCCCGGTCTGCTGACGCTGCGCGCCGTGGAGGCGCTGGCCGTCGCCGACCTGCTGATCGGCGACGGCCCTGTGCTCGATGTCGTACGGACGCACGCCCGCGCCGACGTGGGCACGGCCGAACCCGCCCTGGACGGCGAGGTGTTGGACCCCTCCGCGGACCCCTCCGCTGTCGTCGCCCAGCTTGTCATGACGTCCGCGCGGACCGGCAAGCGGGTGGTCCGCGCGATCGCGGGCGATCCCGGGCTCGACTCCTCGGCCGCCGCGGAGATGCTGGCCTGCGCCCAGGCGGGCATCCCCTTCGAGGTCGTGCCGGGTGTCGCCGCGGCGCTCGGCGTACCGGCGTACGCGGGCGTGCCGCTCAGCGGGGACGTACGGTTCGTGGACGCGGCGACCGCCTCCGATCGGTGCTGGACCGAGGTGGGCGCGAGCGACGCGACGCTGGTGGTCTCCACGACGCTCCAGACCGTGGCCGCCGTCACCGCGGAGCTCATCGCCTCCGGCCGCAAGCCCGACACCCTGCTGTCGGTGACGGTCGCGGGCACCACCACCCGGCAGCGCACCTGGACCGCGACGCTCGCCACCATCGCCTCCGAACTGAAGGCCACCAAGGCGCTGCCCACCCCGGAGGGCCCGATCGCCGCGATAGCCGTGGTCGGCGAACGGGCGGCCCAGCGCGAGCACCTGTCGTGGTTCGAGACCAAGCCGCTGTTCGGCTGGCGGGTCCTCGTACCGCGGACGAAGGAACAGGCCGCGTCGCTCTCCGACCAGTTGCGGTCGTACGGCGCCGTGCCGCACGAGGTGCCGACCATCGCGGTCGAGCCGCCGCGCACCCCGCAGCAGATGGAGCGCGCGGTCAAGGGCCTGGTCACCGGCCGGTACGAGTGGATCGCCTTCACCTCGGTGAACGCCGTCAAGGCGGTCCGCGAGAAGTTCGAGGAGTACGGGCTCGACGCGCGGGCCTTCGCCGGGATCAAGGTCGCGGCGGTCGGTGAGCAGACCGCGCAGGCGCTGGTCGAGTTCGGCGTGAAGCCCGACCTGGTGCCCAGCGGCGAGCAGTCCGCGGCCGGCCTGCTCGAGGACTGGCCCCCGTACGACCCGGTCTTCGACCCGATCGACCGCGTCTTCCTGCCGCGCGCCGACATCGCGACCGAGACGCTGGTCGCCGGTCTGGTGGACCTCGGCTGGGAGGTCGACGACGTGACCGCCTACCGGACGGTACGCGCCTCGCCGCCGCCGGCCGACACCCGCGAGGCGATCAAGGGCGGCGGTTTCGACGCGGTCCTGTTCACTTCCTCCAGCACGGTACGCAACCTGGTCGGCATCGCCGGCAAGCCGCACAACGTGACGGTCATCGCCTGCATCGGCCCCGCCACCGCCAAGACGGCGGAGGAGCACGGCCTGCGGGTGGACGTGATGGCTCCCGAGCCGTCCGTCCACGCCCTCGCCCAGGCCCTCGCCGACTTCGGCACGGCCCGACGTGAGGCGGCGCGCGAGGCGGGCGATCCGGTGACGCGGCCCAGCGAGCGCCGCCCGGGCGCGAGGCGCCGGGCCCGCGTCTAGGCCCGGGCCCGGCGGGGGCGCTGACCGACCCCGCGTCGGGAAGAGCACCCCTTCCGCGGGCGTACCGTGGACGGGCACGCGCGAAGTGCTCCAGCCCTCCCGTTGACATCGAAAGGCGGCGCGGCAATGAGCCGGTACGGCGAGTTCCCCGGTGCGCGACCCCGGCGCCTGCGTACCAGCCCCGCCATGCGGCGGCTGGTCGCCGAGACCCGGCTGCACCCGGCCGAGTTCATCCTGCCCGTCTTCGTGCGGGAGGGCATCCGCGAACCGGTTCCTGTGTCGTCCATGCCCGGCGTCGTGCAGCACACCCGGGACACCCTGCGGAAGGCGGCCGTCGAGGCCGCCGAGGCGGGGGTCGGCGGGATCATGCTCTTCGGGGTGCCGGAGCTGAAGGACGCGGTCGGCAGCCAGGGCACCGAGCCCGACGGCATCCTCCAGGTCGCCATCCGCGATGTGGTCGCCGAGGTCGGCGACGCGATGGTCGTCATGTCCGACCTGTGCCTCGACGAGTACACCGACCACGGCCACTGCGGCGTCCTCGACGCCGAGGGCCGCGTCGACAACGACGCGACGCTGGAACGGTACGCCGAGATGGCCCAGGTCCAGGCGGACGCGGGAGTCCACGTTGTCGGCCCGTCCGGGATGATGGACGGCCAGGTCGGCGTCGTACGGGACGCACTGGACGAGATCGGCAAGCAGGACGTGGCGATCCTGGCGTACACCGCGAAGTACGCCTCCGCCTTCTTCGGCCCCTTCCGTGAGGCGGTCAACTCCTCCCTCCAGGGCGACCGCAAGACGTACCAGCAGGACCCGGCGAACTTCCGCGAGTCGATGCGCGAGCTGGCGCTCGATCTGGAGGAGGGCGCCGACATCGTGATGGTCAAGCCCGCGCTGCCGTATCTTGATGTGCTCCGGAAGGTCGCCGACGAGGTGGACGTGCCAGTGGCCGCCTACCAGATCTCCGGGGAGTACGCGATGCTCGAGGCCGCGGCGGCGAACGGCTGGATCGACCGGGACCGCACGATCATGGAGACGCTGACGTCGATCCGGCGGGCCGGTGCAAACATGATCCTCACGTACTGGGCCACGGAAGTCGCGCGGCGGCTCTGAGCCCGGGTTTCCGGGGGGGCCTGCCACTCCCGGGCCCCGCTGACGAAAGGGGAGGGCACTCCACATGGCGCGTGGCATACCGTCCTGGGCCGTCGTATCGGGCCTGACCGCGGCGGCGATGGTCGGCGTCTCCGTCCTCGCCCTCCAGGCCAGCGGAGTGCCCACGAAGAACCCGGCCGCCGCCTCCCCCACCCGGCACCCGGCGACCAGCCGCCCGTACACCCCCCCGCCCCCGCCGCCGGTCCCGGCCCTCTCCGGCACCGGCAAGCGCATCGTGTACTCCCTCGGCCAGCGCCGCGTCTGGATCGTGCCTGTCACCGGCCGACCGGTCCGCACGTTCGTTGTCCAGCCCGGCACTGTCCCTGCCAAACCGGGCATCCACTTCGTCACCGGTCGCACCCCCTCCACTGTCGGCGCCGACGGTGCGAACGTCGAGCACATCGTCTACTTCGAGTACACCGCCGAGACCTGGGTCGCCTTCTCGTCCCCCACCGACGACAGGCTCGTCAAGCCCGACCCGTCGCTCCGCATGGGTGGTATCCGCGCCCACCGCAAGGACGGCGCGGCCATCTGGAACGCGACGGTGGTGGGGTCGACGGTGGTCGTGGTCCGCTGAGGTCCGTGCCGCCGCGGTCCCGGACTGCCGACCCTGATCCGCTCAGGTCCCGGGCGGCCCGTGCTCAGCGCGAGCCCTGGGTGAGCGCGACCGAATCCGGGACCCGAACGGGTTCGGGCACGGACAGGGGAAGCACGCCGGTGATCTGGCCGATCGCGTAGTGGGCCGACATCATGGCGCCCTCCTGCCAGCCGGGGAGCGGCGATGCCTGATCGCCGACGACGTAGAAGCGGTCCTCGCCCTCGGGCTGGAGCAGTTGCTTGTACGCCACCATGTGCTCCGGGTCGTCCGGGCGCCACGCGGCCCAGCCACCTCGCTGGTACGGAACCTTGTGCCAGGCGATGCTGACGCCCTTGTCGGTGGGGACGACGGATTCGTCCTCGAACGCGCGGTGGAGTTCGATCGCGCCCTTGCGGGCCATCGCCAGTCGTTCCTCGGGCGAGCGAGCCGAGCTTCTCGGCCGCGTCGTCGAAGTTGTAGGCGCCGGTGAGGGTTCCGTTGCTTGTGAAGTAGTCGTTGGACGGGTACCACATCTGTGTGATGTTGTGCTCGGTCCAACTGATTCCGCCGAAGATGCTGTCCGGGGCGTCTTCCCAGAAACGGGTGTTGGCCTGCCAGCCGACCTTGCAGGTGCGGGCGAAATCCACCGCCTGGATCGCGTGCTCGAACTCCGGGGAGAAATTGGTGAGCGTCAGGTCCCGCAGGACCGGCAGCGGGATGTTGCTGACGCAGTAGTCGGCCTGCGTGGCGAAACGCTCGCCGTCGCGCTCGTACTCGACGCCGACTCCGCCCTCGCCGTCGAGCGTGATGCCACTGACCACTGCGTTGAGCTCGATGATGTCGCCGAAGTCGCGCCTGATCCGTTCGCTGAAGGCGTCGACGATCCGGTCCATGCCGCCGACCGGCTGGAACATCGTGGCCTGCCACAGGTAGTCGACCGGCTGGTAGAAACGCGCCTTCCAGAACCGGGACTCCACCAGCTCCTCCAGCGCAAGTGGCGGTAGGGGCTTGGGGAATTCGTGGACGTTGGGCGGCTCGGAGTAACCGGATCGGGTGGAGCCGTGGTATTCGCCTTCCGCGTCGAGGTCGCCGAAGACCTGCAGGAGAGCGCGCAGCTCCCCGGTGAAGGCGTCCCGTTCTGACAGGTACCGGGCGGCGAAAGCGGCGAGGTGGCCCCGGGTGTCGTGGGCGACCCGGCGGTTGCGCCAGCGGACCGTTCGGCCGTCCGAGCCGGCGAAGAGATTGGCCGTGGTCTCCATGACGTACGGCTCCAGGGCGACGCCGAATTCGCGGCAGTACTCCAGGACCCGGCGGTGGTGGTGCGGGATGCGGCCGGGGCCCAGGTTGAGGTAGAGACCGTCGTCGAAGGCGCAGGTGTGGGTCCGCACCCGCTCGCCGGCCGAGTCGATCTCGTACAGTTCGTCGCCCGTGCGAGCCGTACGGTTGCGCCCGCCCACCCGGTTCTGTGCCTCCAGCACGGTGACGCGGTACCCCAGCGACCCCAGTTCGTAGGCCGCGGTCAGCCCTGCGACGCCCGCGCCGAGGACGACCACGGACGCGCCTTCGCGCGGAGCTGCCGGCGCCTCGAACGCTCCGGTCCATCCGGTCGCCTCGGGCCCGCCGCTGCCGATCATCGCGTTCCGCAGCGCCTGGCCGGCATCCAGTGCGGCGGTCATGGCTGCGTCCGGCGGGTCGGCTGTTCGCATGCGGTGTTGGTCATGGTCACTCCTGGTGGCGTTCGTTTTTGGATTTCCGGTGCTGCTCTGAACTTTACCAAGCGTGAGCAATTGTAAACTCTGCGTAGTCAATGTAAGGGTTCAGCGGCGAATTTCACTCTCCTGCACATGTACGCAGCGTGAGTTGGCGCGCCCACTGTCCACTGCGGGCCGGGCGGGCCGGGCGCGGATGTCCGCGAGGCCGGCGGCCTGCGGGGGCGGGGGAAGGAGGCGGGCGGAGCCGCAGCGGTGACGC
>NZ_DATDBG010000191.1:0-52564 GCF_036524955.1 Streptomyces sp. | reverse complement strand
CCCCCCCCCGCCGACGGGCACCCGGCGGGCCGCCCCCGACCGGAACCCCGGGCGCGCCGCCGCCCCCGACCGAGGAGGAGACCACCATTACCTCGTTCCTGCAACAACTCTTCAACGGCCTGGTCAGCGGCGGCTTCTACGCCCTGCTCGCGCTCGGACTCGCCGTCATCTTCGGCATGCTGCGCGTGGTGAACTTCGCGCACGGCGCCCTCTACATGCTCGGCGCCTTCGGCGCGGTCGTCCTCGGCGACAGCGCCGGGCTCGGTTTCTGGTGGGCCCTCCTGCTGGTGCCCGTGGCGCTCGGCGCAGCGGGCATGCTGATGGAGCGCCTGCTCATCCACCGTCTGACGGCCCTGGACCCGCTCTACAACTTCCTGCTCACCTTCGGCGTCGCCCTGGTCTGCCAGGACCTGCTGCGCATGAAATACGGATCGCACTCCCAGCCGTACGACCGCGCGCCGTTCAGCGGCACCGTGGACCTCGGCCTGTTCGACTACCCCCGCTACCAGGTCTTCGTCCTCGGCCTCTCCGTCGCCGTGTGCCTGGCGGTGTGGCTGCTGCTCACCCGGACCCGCATCGGCACCATCGTCCGCGCGGCCACCGAGCGGCCCGAACTCACCCGGGCCTTCGGTATCGACACCCGGCGCTGGGTCACCCCGGTCTTCGGTTTCGGCGTCGGTCTCGCGGCGCTCGCCGGGGTGCTCGCCGCCCCGATGCGCGCGGTCAACTCCGGCATGGGCGCGGACCTCATCATCACCGTGTTCGCGGTGGTGGTCATCGGCGGCCTCGGCTCCGTCTTCGGCTCCGTGGCGGCCGGGTTCACCATCGGCATGCTCCAGGCGCTCGGCAACCTCTACGTCCCCGTCCTGTCCCAGACCTCGGTCTATCTGCTCATGGCCGTGGTCCTGCTGGTCCGTCCCGCCGGCCTGTTCGGCAAGGAGGAACACGCATGATCCTCGGCCTCCTCGAAAAGCTCCACGGCCGGCCCGCCTGGGTCCGGTGGGGTCTGCTCGCCACCGGGCTGTTCCTCGCCTTCGGCCTGCCGTGGTTCCTGTATCCGCCGGTCGCCACCGACATCCTGTGCTGGGGACTGTTCGCCGTCGCCTTCGACCTGCTGCTCGGCCACGCCGGACTGCTGTCCTTCGGCCACGCCGCGTTCTGGGGGAGTTCGGCGTACGTGACCGGGCTGATCGCCATCCACAGCGGGCTGCCGTTCTACCTCGCCGTGCTGGGCGGCGCGGTGGCCGCCGCGGTCCTCGCCCTGCCCATCGGGTACCTCGCGGTCCGCCGCAGCGGCATCTACTTCGCCATGATCACCCTGGCCTTCGCCCAGATGGTGTACTTCATCGCCAACCAGTGGCGGGACGCGACCGGCGGCGAGAACGGCCTCCAGGGCATACCGCGCGACCTGCCGGGCATCGACCTGTCCGACTCGTTCACCTTCTACTACGCGGCCCTGCCGGTGGTGCTGGCCGGACTCGCGGCGGCCTGGCGGATCGCCCACTCCCCGTTCGGCCACGTGATCGCGGCCGTCCGCGACAACCCCGACCGGGTACGGGCGCTGGGCTACCCGGCCGACCGGTACAAACTCGTCGTCTTCACCGTCTCCGCGTTCCTCGCCGGCCTCGCGGGCGGGCTGTACGCCGTCAACCACGGGTTCGCCTCGCTCCAGGAGGTCTACTGGACCACCTCCGGCAAGGTCGTCGTCATGACGGTGCTCGGCGGCATCGGCACGCTGTGGGGCAGCCTGGTCGGCGCCGCGGCCATCGTCCGCCTGGAGGACTGGCTGTCCACCTCCGGTTTCCAGGAGACGAACCTGGTCAGCGGCGGAGTCTTCATCGTCGTCGTGCTCCTGTTCCGCCGCGGCCTGTGGGGCAGCGTCGTCCACCTGCTGCGCTCCCGCACCGATTCCCCGGCCCCGGACCCCGAACCGCACGTGGAACACGACCACGACGACGATTCGGCGCAACCGGTGGCATCGTAGATCTGTACAGGCAGCGGCGCGACGGCGAACATCGCTGCCGGGACGACGTACCGCAGCGCCGCGCGGCTCCCGCACGCACCCGTTTCCGAACTCCCGCACGGTGGCCAATGATGTCCGCACCCTCGGTACCACCCGTACCTTCAGCACCGTCCGCCTCGATCGCCCCCTACATGCGCAGGCTGCTCGAACTCATCGCCGAGGACGCGCCCGCCGAGGAGTACGGTGCGCTCGCCGCGCAGGCCCGTATCGAGGGGGCGGGCGCGGCGGACCTCTCGGAGCTGGAACAGGCCACCGGGACCGCACTGCGGGTGCGCCGGGTGCTGCGCCAGCACCGCCGCCGGGAGACCGAACTCGCCGCGCTCTTCGACACCGCGGGCGACCTGGCGGCGCTGCGCGACCTCGACGCGGTGCTGCGGTCCATCGTGCGCAGGGCCCGGATGCTGCTCGGCACCGACACCGCCTACCTCACCCTGCGCGACGAGGACGCCGGCGACACGTACATGCGGGTCACCGACGGCTCGGTGTCCCCGCTCTTCCAGAACCTCCGGCTCAGCTACGGCGACGGGCTCGGCGGCCTGGTGGCGCAGACCGTCCGCCCGTACGCGACCCCCGACTACCGCACCGACACGCGGTTCCGGCACACCGGGTCGATCGACGAGGGGGTGCTGGACGAGGGGCTGGTCGGCATCCTCGGAGTGCCGCTGCTGCTCGGCGGGCGGCGTGGCGGAGGCGCCTCCCCGGCCGGATCGGGCGGCGACGTCATCGGGGTCCTGTTCGCCGCCGACCGCACCCCGCGGCCCTTCTCACCCGACGAGGTCGCGCTGCTGTGCTCGCTGGCCGCGCACGCCGCGATCGCCATCGACACCACGAAGGCCATCACCGAACTCGCCGAGGCCGGCGCGGTCATCCGGGAGCACGCCGCCGCGATGCAGCGCGCCGAGGAGGCGCACGACCGGCTCACCGACCTGGTACTGCGCGGCGGCGACCTGTCCGAGGTGGCCGCCGCGGTGGCCGGGCTGCTGGACGGGGCCATCACCATCCACGACCCCGAGGGCCGCACCCTGGCCGCGGTCGGCCGCCGCGGCGACTTCGAGGGCCCGGTGCCCCCGCCCGCCGCACTGGTCAAACACGCCGCCGACTCGCACGCCGCGGCCCGCGCCGTCTTCCGCGACGGCCGCTGGACCTGCGCGGTGCTGGCCGGGCAGGAACTGCTCGGCAGCCTCGTGCTGTACGGGCGCGGGCGGCTGGACGACTCCGACCGCCGGCTGTTCGAACGGGCGGGCGTGGTGACCGCGCTGCTGCTGCTGCTCAGCCGCTCGGTCGCCGAGACCGAGAACCGGGTGCGCGGCGAACTGATCTCCGACCTGCTGACCGCCCCGGGCCGCGACCCGGCGGGACTGGTCGTACGCGGCCGGCGCTTAGGGGTGGACCTCGGCCGACCGTGCCTGCTGCTGGTCGCCGAGACCGCCGCCGACTGCCGCGACAAGCTGCCCAGCGCCGCCGGGCAGTACCTCTTCGGAAGCGACGGCATCAGCGCCGAGCAGTCCGGCACCGTCGTCATCCTCCTCCCGCACGGCGGCATCCTGCCCGGCGAGGCGGCCAGATCCGCCGCCGGCCAGCTCACCCATCTCGTCGGCGCACCGGTCACGGTGGCCGCCGGAGGACCGGCGGCAGGGCCGCGGGCCATCGCCGACGCGCACGCCGAAGCGCTGCGCTGCCTGCGCGCCCTGCGCTCGCTCGGCCGGATCGGCGACGGTGCCAGCGCGGTCGAGCTCGGCTTCCTCGGCGTCCTACTGGGCAACGACCGGAACGTCGACTCCTTCGTCACCGCGACCCTCGGCCCGCTGCTCGACTACGACGCACGGCGCGGCACCGAACTCGTCCGCACCCTCAGCGCGTACTTCGCCTGCGGCGGCATCCTGACCCGCACCAAGGACGAGCTCCACCTGCACGTCAACACGGTGGTGCAGCGCCTGGACCGCATCCAGGCGCTGCTCGGCCCCGACTGGAACGACCCGGAGCGCGCGCTGGAGCTCCAGCTCGCGCTCCGGCTGCACCTGCTGTCGGGCACCAAAGGCAACTGAGGCCTGTCCGGCGGATCCCGCCGGACAGGCCTCACGGCACCGCGCCTCGGCGCGGTGCCGGACCATCAGCCCTGGTTCGGCCGCTGTCGCGGCCACCCGCCGGACGACCGGCCCGCGCGCAGCCGTTCCGGCAGCCGGACGACTCCGCCCGGCAGCACGTACACCACCACCACGAACAGCGTGCCCAGCAGGAACAGCGGCTGCGACAGCGGCACCCGCAGTACCGAGGGGAGGTCGGCGACCGTGCCCGATCCGGCCAGGTCGCCCAGCCGGTGGTCGGCCCAGGTGTAGAGGACGCCGCCGATCATCGGGCCCCAGCGCGAGCCGGAGCCGCCCAGCACCACCATCACCAGGAGCGACAGCGTGAAGTCGGAGGTGGTGGTCTGCGGGGTCGCGCCACCGGTCAGCAGCAGGTGGACGACGCCGCCGACCGCCGCCAGCGCGCCGGCCAGCACGAACGCGGTGAGCTTGAAGCCGTACGGTTTCAGGCCCAGCACCTCCACCCGGCGTTCGTTCTCCTTGATGCCCTCCCAGACCCGGCCGGTGGGGGAGCGGACCGCCCACTGCACGACCGCGAGGGTCAGGACGAGGTAGGCGAGCGCGATCCAGTACAGGTTCACGGTGTTGCCGATTCCGGCCAGCGATCCGGGCAGCTTGTCCGCGGGGATCGCCCGGCCCTCCTCGCCGCCCGTGACGCCGCCCGGGTCGCGCTCCACCAAGATCGACCCGGCCTGCGCGAACGCCAGTGTGACCATCGAGAAGGCGATACCGCTCACCCGCAGCGCCACCGCACCCAGCAGCGCGGCCAGCGCGATCCCGAAGAGCACTCCGACCACCGCCGAGACCGCGAACCCGTATCCCGCCTCGACCATCAGGATGTTGGTGGCGTAACTGCCCGCGGCGAAGTACAGCGCATGCCCGAAGGAGAGCAGACCGGTCCGGCCGAGCAGCAGGTCGTACCCGGTGGCGAGCGCCCCGAACACCAGGCAGGTCGCGATGAGCTGGAGATTGCCCGCGCTGCCGATCGGGCCGTCCAGCAGCCCCGGCAGCGGCAGCGCGCTGTACGGCGCCGCGAGCAGCGCCGCCAGCACGGCGACCGGCCACCAGCGGGCGGCACGGCGGGCCTTGGCCGATGCGGGGGCCCCCGCGGCGGAGGTCTCGCGGAGCGGGGTGGCGGTGGTCATGCGAGCCTCCCGGTCAGGCCGCGGGGCCGGAGCAGCAGCAGCGCGGCCAGCAGGACGACGACGGCGAGGTCGCCGAGTCCCGCGGTGGTGTAGTAGTTGGCGAACTGCTGGACCAGGCCCACCCCGACGGCCGCGAGCGCCGCGCCCGCGACCGAGCCCATGCCCCCCATGACGACCACGACGAACGCGTAGATCAGCAGTGACGTGCCCTGGCCGGGGTCGACCGAGCCGTAGTACAGCCCGCCGAGCGCCCCGCCGAGCGCCGCCGCGGCCCCGCCGATCGCGAAGACCAGCGTGAACGCCTGCCGGACGTCGGTGCCGAGCGCGGTGACCATCGCCCGGTCCTCGACTCCGGCCCGCACCACCAGGCCGTGCCGGGTGCGGCCGAGGAAGAGCCGCAGCGCCAGCAGCACCACGGCGGCGGCGCCGACCAGCACCAGCCGGTTCACCGGGATACGGGCGCCCAGCAGCCCGAAGGTGCCGGACAGCGCGGCGGGCCCCGGGAACGGCCGGGCGTCCGGCCCCCAGATCGCCGACAGCAGCGCCGGTACGGCCAGGCCCACCCCGACGGTGGCGAGCACCTGCTCGCGCGGACGGTCGTACAGCGGCCTGATCAGGGCGAGTTCGAGGACGATCGCGGCCAGTGTGCCGACCGCCGTGCCGAAGGCGACCGCGAGCACGAACCCGAGACCGCCGGAGCCCGCCCCCGGCAGGTGCCCGTCGGCGGCCCACCATGTGCCGTACGCGCCCACCGACAGCAGGGCGCCGTGCGCGAAGTTGAGCACGTCCATCAGGCCGAAGATCAGCGAAAGGCCGGAAGCCACCAGGAAGTACAGGGCCCCCAGGCCCAGGCCGGTGACGGCGAGCAGGACGATCGTGGACATCAGGGGGCCGCCTTTCCGTGGCCGTGGCCATGGCTGGTGGAAGGAGTGGGGCCGGAGGCGGGCACGGACGCACGCCCCACGCCCAGCAGCCTGCGGGTCGCCTCGGCGTCGGCCAGCAGTTCGGCCGCCGGCCCCTGGTGCGCGGTCCGGCCGTCGGCCAGCACCACGCAGTGCTCCGCGAGCCGCCGCACCATCGCGAGGTTCTGCTCCACCAGCAGCACCGGCACCGCCTGTGCCGCGCGCTCCAGCACCTGGGCGACCTCGGTGACGACCTTCGGCGCCAGGCCCTTCGTGGGCTCGTCGGCGATGATCAGCCGGTTGCCGTTGAGCAGGGTGCGGCCGATCGCGACCATCTGCTGCTGGCCGCCGGACAGGGTGCCCGCGGGCTGCCGGGCACGCGTCCTCAGTTCCGGGAACAGCTCGTGCACCAGGTCGTACGCCGGCTCGCCCGCGCCCGGCCGCTCGGCCAGCCGCAGGTTCTCCGCCACCGTCAGCGCGGCGAACACCCCGCGGTCCTCCGGCGCGTAGCCGATACCGCGCCGCACCAGCGCGTGCGTCGCCAGCCGTACCGTCTCCTCACCGAGGAAACGCACGCTGCCGGTGCGCGGCACCAGACCCAGCACGCCGCGCACGGTCGTCGTCTTGCCCGCGCCGTTGCGGCCGAGCAGCGCCGTGACCCCGGACGGCGCCACATCGAGGCGCACGCCGTGGAGGATGTGCCGGCCGCCGATCACCACGGCCAGGTCCCGCACCGCCAGCAGGGGTTCGGCGACCGGGGCCGCCGGGGCTGACGGGGGCGTCGGTTCCGCCGGGTACGCCGGGTCCTGCGCGCTCACAACGCCTCCCCGAGGTAGGCCTGCTGCACGGCGGCGTCGGCGGTCACGGCCTGCGGGGTGTCCAGGGCGAGCAGCGTGCCGTGGTGCATCACGGCCAGCCGGTCGGCCAGGCCCAGCAGGACGTCCATGTGGTGTTCGACCATCAGCACGGTGCGGCCCTCGTCGCGGTGCAGGGAGCGGATGAGCTCGGTGAGCGCGGGCACCTCTTCGGCGCTGACCCCGGCCATCGGCTCGTCCAGGAGCATCAGCCGGGGTTCGCCGACCAGCAGCACCGCGAGTTCGAGCTTGCGTTTCTCGCCGTGCGACAGCGCACCCGCAGCCGTGCCCGCGCGGTGCGCGAGTCCGGTACGGTGCAGTACCCGTTCGACCTGGTCGGTGTACGCGGCGGCCCGCCGCCAGATCCGGTACGAGCCCCCGTTCGCGGCCTGCGCCGCCAGCCGCACATGACCGGCCACCGTCACGGCGGGCCACAGGCTGGACGTCTGGAACGTACGGCCGAGCCCGCGCCGGGCCCGGCCGGCCACGCCCAGCGCGGTGATGTCCGCGCCGTCCAGGGCGATGGACCCCCGGCTGGTCGGCACCAGGCCGCTGATCAGGTTGAACAGGGAGGTCTTGCCGGCGCCGTTGGGACCGATGAAGGCCAGGAACTCTCCCTCGCGCACCTCGAAGGACACCTCCTCCACGATGGTGGCGCCGCCCACCGACCACCCCACGTCCCGCAGCCGCAGGACGGGGGACGCGGTCGACCCGGACGTGGGCGGTGTGGGCGGTGCGACCGGCCCGGGGGTCACGGGGGTCACGGTCTCAGCCCGCCATCTGCTTCTGCGGCGGCTTGACGGCGTCCTTCGACAGCCGGTTCACCAGCTCGGGCGCGGCCGCCGTCCCGGTACCTTTCAGCTTGGCCGTGAACATCGGCTGGAGCAGAGCGTGGTCGACGGCCCGGATCTGCTCGTCGCCCTTGGGGCCCTCGAACGACCAGCCCTCCAGCGACTTCGCCATCGCCGTCGCGTCGGTCGCGCTCGCCTCCACGGCGTGCACGATCATCTGCGCCGCGGTGAACCCGTCCGGGCTGAACAGGTCGGGCGTGCCGCCCGCCTTGGTGATGGCGTCCACCATCGCGGTCTCCACCGCGTTGTGCGCCGCGCCCGGGAAGTAGTGCGCCAGGAACGACACCTGCGCCCCCGCCGCGCCGAACAGCGGGTAGGAGGCCGTACCGGCCAGGCCCGTCACGACCTTCGTGGAGGTCACCACGCCCTGCTGGTCGAGCGCGGTCCACAGCGCGGGCGCGCTCGCCCCCGCCCACGCCACGAAGACCAGATCCGGCTTCTTCGCCTTCACCTGCCGCGCGAACGGCGTCAGGTCGCCCGCGCTCGGCGGCGCCAGCACCGAGTCCACCGTGGCACCCTGCCCGCCCAGCACCGCCTTCACCGCGGCTGCGTTGGCCTGCCCGAACGCCGAGTTCTGGGTCAGCACGGTGACCTTCTTGCCCTTGGAGTCGCCCAGCAGCGACCCCGCGGTGAGGATGTCCTGGTACGACTGCCGGCCCGATCGGAAGGTGTACCGGTTCAGGCCGGTCAGCGCGTCGGTCGCGGCGGGCCCCGAGATGTACAGGACGTGGTTCTGGGCGGCCAGCGGCCCGAGTTGCAGCGCCACCCCGGAGTCCGTGGTGCCCGCGATGATCTTCGTGCCCTTGCCGATCAGGGTCTTGGCCACCGCGACCGCCTTGGCCGGGTCACCGGCGTCGTCCTGCTCGGTCACCTTGATCGTGTGCCCCTTGACCTTGCCGGTGCCGTGCGTCGCGTACGCCAGCCCGGCCCGGAAGCCCTCCGCGTACTGCTTGCCGTACGCGGCCAGCGGCCCGCTGCGGGAGTACACCAGGCCCACGTCGACCGCCGCCGACTTTCCGTCGCCCGACGACGAACTCCCCGCCGTTCCGGCCTCGCTGCAACCGGCCAGCACCAATAAGGACGCGGCCACCAGTGCCGACGTGGTGACGGCTCTGCTTCGTGACGTACCCGACGTGCGCGACGTACTCGATGAACTGCTGCGACGCATGGCGACCGGCTCCCGGAAAAGTGGATGGTTGGGCACACCGTAGAAGTGGCCTCACGAACCGGACATGTGGGCGGCACACGCACTCGGCCGCCGCGCCGTGTGAGCGGGGACCATGGCGGGGGCGGGGGGCGCCCGGAAAAAGTGACAGGACCGGGTTCCCCGCGATCGCGCGGCGTGCCCGGCATTCGACGGACCCTGCCGGGAAGGCGGACACATGGACAAGGTGGTGGCCTCGGCCGACCACGCGGTGGCGGACATCGCCGGCGGATCGACCCTCGCGGTCGGCGGCTTCGGACTGTGCGGCATCCCCTCGACACTGATCGCGGCGCTGGTACGGTCCGGCGCCACGGACCTGCGCGTGGTGTCCAACAACTGCGGAGTGGACGACTGGGGGCTCGGCCTGCTGCTCGGACTCGGCCGGATCAGCCGGATGACCTCCTCCTACGTCGGTGAGAACAAGGAGTTCGCCCGCCGGTACCTGGCCGGTGAACTGGAAGTCGAACTGACCCCGCAGGGCACCCTCGCCGAGCGGCTGCGCGCGGGCGGCGCGGGCATCCCCGCGTTCTACACCCCCGCGGGAGCCGGCACCCAGGTCGAGGAGGGCGGGCTGCCCTGGCGGTACGCGCCGGGCGGCGGCGTCGCGGTCGCCTCGCCGCCCAAGGAGGTACGGGAGTTCGGCGGCACCCGCTACCTCATGGAGGAGGCCATCACCACGGACTTCGCCCTGGTGCGGGCGACGGTCGCCGACCGCCACGGCAACTGCGCCTTCCACGCCGCGGCCCGCAACTTCAACCCGCTGTGCGCGACGGCCGGCCGCATCACCCTGGTCGAGGCCGAACGCATCGTGGAACCGGGCGAGTTGCCGCCCGACGCCGTCCATCTGCCGGGCGTGTACGTGGACCGCGTCGTCGCGGCGGACCCGGAGGACAGGCGCATCGAGCGGCGAACCGTCCGCAACCCCGCAGAATCCCTGGAGGAGAAATGAGCACGCCCGCCCGTGACGGCGCCGACAGCGACGGGCTCAGCGCCCGCGACCGGCTCGCCGCCCGCGCCGCCCGCGAGTTGCGCGACGGCCAGTACGTGAACCTCGGCATCGGGCTGCCCACCCTGATCCCCGGCCACCTGCCGCCCGGCGTCCACGTCGTCCTGCACTCCGAGAACGGCATCCTCGGTGTCGGCCCCTACCCGCACGCGGGCGAGGAGCACCCCGACCTGATCAACGCCGGCAAGGAGACCGTGACCGTCAACCCCGGTGCGGCCTACTTCGACTCGGCCTTCTCCTTCGGCATGGTCCGCTCCGGCCGCATCGACGTCTCCGTCCTCGGCGCCATGCAGGTCTCCGCCGCGGGCGACCTCGCCAACTGGATGATCCCCGGCAAGATGGTCAAGGGCATGGGCGGCGCGATGGACCTGGTGCACGGGGCCCGCGAACTCATCGTCGTCATGGAGCACGTCGCCCGCGACGGCTCCCCGAAGATCGTGCCGGAGCTGACGCTGCCCGCCACCGGCCGGCGCGTGGTGGACCGTATCGTCACCGACCTCGCGGTCATCGACGTCACCCCGGCCGGTCTGCGCCTGGTCGAACTCGCCCCGGGCGTGAGCCTGGCGGAGGTCCGGGCGGCGACCGGCGCGGAGCTCCTGGTGGAGGAGGAAGCGGGAGTGTCCTGAGCACGACGGGCGCGCCGCCGGGCTCCGGCCGGGCCCCGCGGACGCCCACGGCCGCTACGGCTGGCCGGCGGTGAACCCGCCCGCCGGTCAGCTCCGGGTCGGCGCCCGGCGTACCGCGTCCGTCAGGTGCGCGGCGACGGTCCGGGCGCCGGGCTCGCCGAGCACCAGCGAGTAGTGGTTGACGTCGGGCACGAAATGCACGGCCACGCCTTCTTCCGGCAGGCCGCTCGCCGCGATCGCCTCCGGTGCGTACAGACCGGTCGGGTCGTTGCGCAGCCCCCGCTCGGCCCACAAGAGCCGTGCTGGAACGGTCAGTTCGTGGATCGCTGCGAAGACCGACGGGTCGCGCAGCTGGTCCTCGGCGTCCTCCCGGATCGTCACCGCCCGGCACGCGGAGCGCAGGTGCGGTTCCTCGCCCACCAGGTCGCGGTCCAGGTGTGCCGCGAGCAGCGGCCCGCCGCCGGCCAGTTCGACGAACGCCGGATGCTCCGCCCAGAACGCGTGGTACGCCGCCCGGTCGGCGAACTCCATGTCCAGCTTGGCCATGGCGGGCCCGACCACCGCGTGCAGCACCGCGTCGATGTCGAGGTCCGGTGGTACCGGAAAGCCCAGGCCGCCGTCGACCAGGACGAGTTCGCTGTAACGCCCGGGGTCCCGCCGGGCCGCGACGCACGCGATGAACGCGCCCATCGAATGCCCGGCCAGGACGGCCCGGTCCACCCCGAAGCGGTCGAGCACCGCGATCAGGTCGTCGGCGTGCCGCGCCGCCCCGCCCGGCCCCGCCACGTCCCGGCTGCGCCCCCGGCCGCGCAGGTCCGGCGCGATCAACGTGACCTCAGGGGCGGCCCGGCCGAGTTCCTCGGCCACCAGGCCCCACGCCAGCCCGTTCCCCGCGAGTCCGTGCGCGGCCAGCACCACCGGCCCACCGGGTGCCCCCGGCCACCGCCGCACGGCCAGCAACCCTCCGGCCACCGCCACACCGACGTCCTCGAACTCCCGCACCACGCCCGCCTCTCCGTCGTCCCGTACGGCCCGAGCAGCATAGGTACCGCGCACCGCGCCGGTCATGGGCGCGAACCACACACCGCGGTCGCGCGGTGTGTGGGCGGTCCGGCCCCGGGGCGACCGCTACGAGCCGGTGACCGGCGGTCCCCGAGCGGCGGCGCACCGACCGCAACCCGCTCAACCGTGAGGAGTACCCGCCGGCCGTGCGTCGGCGGCCCGGGCCTTGACCGGGCATGCCGGATCTGCCTACCGTCGGGCCAGGAACTGGACAGACCTGTCTGCTCAACGCGCCCCCACCCGTCACATCCCTCCTCGGACCACACGGAGACCTCCATGGAACGCCCCGTCAGGACGCCGGGCCCCGACCACCCGATCACCATCGAGCCGACCGCCTCCCGCGTCGTGGTCCGTGCCGGAGGAGAGGTGATCGCCGACACCACCCGTGCCCTGACCCTGCGCGAGGCGGACTACCCGCCTGTGCAGTACATCCCGCTGGAGGACGTCGTCGGCACCGCGCTGCGGCCCACGGCCACGCAGACGTACTGCCCGTACAAGGGCGACGCCTCGTACTACGCGCTCACCACCGCCGACGGGGACGTACCCGACGCCGTGTGGACATACGAGAAGCCGTACGAGGCGGTCGGCGAGATCGCCGGGCACGTCGCGTTCTACCCGCAGCACGTCCAACTCGCCGTCGCGGACGCGTGAGCAAGGCACTCTCGGCGGTCACCGGGCGTGCCGCGCACGCCCGGCACCAGGATCCCGGCCGCTGATGCTTCCGTACGAGCCGGAGAAGAAGCGGGGGCTGGACATGGGCAACGGCGGGACCGTCTTACCGGGCGACGCGCGGTACGGGGACCTGAGCAGGGGCGAGAACCTGCGCTTCGCGGGGAGACCCGAGCGCATCCACGTGGTCTCGTCCACCGCGGAGGTGGTCGCAGCCGTCCGCGCGGCGGTCCGCGAAGGCAAGCGGATGGCGATACGCAGCGGCGGACACTGCTACGAGGACTTCGTCACCGATCCCGCCGTCGAGGTGGTCGTCGACATGACGGGCATGTCGGCCGTGGACTTCGACCGCGGGCGCGAGGCGTTCGTGGTCGAGGCCGGTGCCACCCTCGGCCAGGTCTACAAGCAGTTGTTCCGCCGGTGGGGCGTGACCATACCCGGCGGTGCGTGCCCGGAGGTGGGCGCCGGCGGGCACATCCAGGGGGGCGGATACGGACCGCTGTCCCGGCGGCTCGGCTCGGTGGTCGACTACCTGTACGGCGTGGAGGTCGTCGTGGCCGACGCCTCGGGCGACGTGCGCAGCGTGGTGGCGACCCGGGAGCCGTCCGACCCGCACCGGGACCTGTGGTGGGCGCACACCGGGGGCGGCGGCGGGAACTTCGGCGTCGTGGTCCGGTACTGGCTGCGCTCACCGGAGGGCGACGGGCTGGTCGCGGCCGGCCGTGCGCGCCCGGAACTGCTGCTGCCCCGGCCGCCCTCCGAGGTGCTGATCAGGGCCACCGGCTTTCCGTGGCCGCACCTGGACCAGGCGGCGTTCACCCGGCTGGTGAAGAACTACGGAACCTGGCTCGAACAGCACAGCGGCCCCGACTCGCCCTACACCGGCCTGTTCAGCTTCCTCGCCCTGTCCCGTGCCGAGGCGGGCGCCGTCATGCTGGTCGCCAGGATGGACGCCGGCGTCCCCGACGCCCAGCGGCTGCTGGACGACTGCGTGGCCGCCATGACCGAGGGCGTGAAGGCACCCAGCTTCGGCCGGACCAGCACCCTGCCCTGGCTGCACTCCACCCGCTGGCCCGTCGTCGCCGGCGACGACATGATCGGCCGTAACAAGATCAAGGCCGCCTACATGCGCAGGGGCTTCTCCGACGCGCAGATCGAAGCCCTGCACCACCACCTGACCAGGTCCGACTACCACAACCCGGGCGGCGTCGTCGCGCTGATCGCCTACGGCGGCCGGGTGAACGCCGTGGCGCCCGGAGCCACGGCCGTCCCGCAGCGGGACTCCGTCCTCAAGGCCGCCTTCACCACCACCTGGCAGAACCCCGACGAGGACGACACCCACGTCAGATGGATCCGCGAACTCTACCGGGACGTCTACGCCAGTACCGGCGGCGTCCCCGTACCGGGCGGGGCGAGCGACGGCAGCTACATCAACTACCCGGACGTGGATCTGGCCGACGAGGAGTGGAACACCTCCGGCGTTCCCTGGCACGAGCTGTACTACAAGGACGCCTATCCGCGGCTCCAGGCGGTCAAGGCCCGGTGGGACCCGCGGGACGTGTTCCACCATGCCCTGTCGATCCGGCCCGCCGCCGCTGACGGTGAGCACCGCCAGGGGTGACAGGTTCGGCGATGAGAGCCTTGAGCCATGGGCGAGAACAAGAAACGGATGCCGGCCGGCGACCGGTACCTCCCGGGCGACGAGGAACCGGACGCCGGCAGCCTCCGGCGCGCCGAACCGTGCGACGCGTAACCCGCGCCTCCGCCGCCCCTGCCGTTCCGGCCCGCGGGCCACACCTCGCCGTCCCGGGGCCGCCGGCCGTCACGTCCTCGGAGAGCCGGACGACAGCCGGAGCCCGGCGGCCCCGCCCTCCGGCTCGTCCTCGCACTGTGTCCCGTCCGGTGCGGCGGCGGCCCTCGCGGCCTCCCGCCGCGACTGCCGGTGCCGTACGGCGTAGAGCGCGCCGCCCGCGGCCAGACCCCAGAACGCGCCGCTGACCCCGAAGAACGTCACGCCGGAGACCGTCACCACCAACGTCACCACCGCGGACTCGCGCTGCCCCGCGTCCGCCAGCGCCGCCGTCAGCGCGCCGCCGAGCGCGCCCAGCAGGGCCAGGCCCGCCACCGCCTCGATCACGTTGGGGGGCGAGGCGTCGACGAAGGCCACCGCCGCGGCTGCCCCGAGGCCCAGCAGGACGTAGACGGCGCCCGCGACGACCGCCGCCCGGTACCGGCGTGCCCGGTCGGGTCCTGCCTCGTCGCCCGCGCACAGCGCCGCCGTGATCGCCGCCAGGTTGACGGCGTGCCCGCCCAGTGGCGCCGACAGCAGCGAGAAGCCTCCGGTCCAGCCGAACAAGGGCCCGGGCTCCGGCGCGTAGCCGTTGGCGTTGAGTACGGCGACGCCCGGGATGTTCTGCGACGCCATCGTCACCACGTAGAGCGGCAGCGCGATGCCGATCAGCGCGGACGCCGTGACGTGCGGCGCGACCAGTACCGGGTGGGGCCACAACGGGCCCAGGGAGTCCGCCGGGATGTGCGTGGTGGTGGCGATCAGCGCCATCGCGACCACCACGGCGGCCGGCACCGCGTAGAGCCGGCGTACGCTGCCGACCACCGCCCAGGTGAGGACCACCGCGAGGCCGATGCCCGGGTCCGACGCGACCGCGTGCGCCGGCGCCAGGCACAGCGGCAGCAGGATGCCCGCGAGCATCGCGTTGGCCAGCGGTTTCGGGATCGCCGACACCCACCGGCCGAGCGGCTTCCACCAGCCGGAGACGACGAGGAGCACGCCCGTGACCAGGAACGCCCCGACGGCCGCCGGGAAACCGCCGTCCGGGGTGGCCGAACCGGCGAGCAGCGCCGCGCCGGGCGTCGACCAGGCGACGCTGATCGGCAGCCGGGAGCGCAGGCTGAGGAAGATCCCGCAGGCGCCCATCGCCACGGACAGTGCCATCAGCCCGGACGCCGCCTGCGTCCGGTCCGCCCCGACCGCGACGAGCCCTTGCAGCACGACCGCGAACGAGCTGGCGAAGCCGACGAAGGCCGCGACGAACCCGGCGGTCGAGGCACGCAGCAGACCGGACCGGGCGCCGGCCTGTCCCGGGGTCACCGGCCGAGCGGTTGTCACCGCGTCGCCTCGTCCGGGAAGAAGTGCCCGGCCGCCGATGAGCGCATGGTGAAGCCCCTGTTCTGTGCTGGTCCGTGGTGCGGTGCCGCCCGCCGACCATATCGTCGTACTGGATCGGCGGTGACGACCGTGACCGTTACCGGTCCGGGTGCGGCTCCGGGCGGCGGCGGGGACCGGTGTACGCGGCGAGCAGCGCGTGCCGGTCCACCTTGCCCGTCTCCGTCAGCGGCAGCGCCTCGCACAGATGGATACGGGCCGGCACCATGTACGCGGGCAGCCGCGCCCGCAGATGGTCGCGCAGGGACTTCGACGTGAGCGACGCGTCGTCGGTGACCGCGAACGCCCACACGGCCCGGTCGCCCGGCGCCCGCACAGTGACATAACTGCTCCTGACCGCCGGGTGCAGCTCCAGGTGGTGGGCTATCTCGCCCAGCTCGATCCGGAAGCCGTTGACCTTCACCTGGTCGTCCTTGCGGCCCTGGAAGACCAGTTCGCCGTCCGGCCGCAGAAAGCCGAAGTCGCCCGTCCGGTAGAGCCGTTCCGGTTCGCCGCCGATCAGCCGGTCCACGAAGCGGTCCGCGGTCAGCTCCGGGCGGCCCAGATAACCCGGCGCCAGCCCGTCGCCGGCCAGCCAGATCTCCCCGATCCGCCCCGCCTCGCACAGGCGGTCGCCGTCCACCACGTACAGCCGGGTGTTCTGGATCGGCAGCCCGATCGGCAGCGTGGCGGCGCCGGCCGGGATCGCGTCCACGGGGTGGAACGTGGCGAAGGTCGTCGACTCCGTCGGTCCGTAGACGTGCACCAGCCGCCCGGGCCCGTAGCGCCGCACCCCCTCGGCCATGTGCCGCATCGAGGCGACCTCGCCGCCGGTCAGTACCGTCCCCACGCCGTCCAGCGCGTCCGGATTCTCCCCGACCACCGAGTTGAACAGGGCGGTGGTGAGGAACAGTACGCCGACGTCCTGCTCGCGCAGCACCCGCCCCAGCTTCGAGAGCCGCAGATGCGGGTCGGGGTAGAGCACGCAGGTGCCGCCGTTCAGCAGGGCGCCCCAGAGCTCGAAGGTCGCCGCGTCGAAGGTGACCGGCGCCAGATGCAGCAGCCTGCTGTCCGGGCCGAGCCGTACGTACCGGGCACCGCACACCAGCCGGGTGATCCCGCGGTGCCGGATCGGCACGCCCTTGGGACGACCTGTCGAACCGGAGGTGAAGTTGATGTACGCGATGGCGTCCGCGGACACCTCGACGTCCGGGCCGGTGGTGCTCTGCGGCGCCCCGGCCACCGGTATCAGCCGCCGGTCGCCGAGCCGTCCGGCCAGCGGCAGATCGCTCACCACCCAGCGGCAGTCGCCGTCGGCGAACAGGCCGTACAGCCGCTCGTCCGGCCAGGCCGCGTCGAACGGCAGGTACGCCGCACCGCACTTCAGCACCGCCAGCAGCGCCACCACCAGCTCCGGGGAGCGCGCCACGCACACCCCGACCGTCGCTCCCGGCGTGACCCCGTTCGCGGCCAGTTCCAGCGCGAGGCCGTTGGACAGGCGGTCCATCTCCCGGTAGGTCAGGGCCCGTTCCCCCTGCACCACGGCCTGCGCGCCGGGACGCTCCCGGGCGCGCTCGGCGAACAGCGCGGGCACACCGCTGTCTCGCGGATACTCCACCGAGGTCCGGTTGATGCGGCGGTGCAACTCCAGTGCCGCCTCGGAACCCGTCACCCGACGCAGTGCCGACACCCCCGACCCCTCGTCCACGGTCCGGCGGAACCGGCTCAGAGGGTGGCCCGGGCCGCGGTGCCGCCGGCCGTCCCGGACGCCCCGCCCCGCCACCTCACCGCCGCCTCGGCCTGCGACTCCTCCCGGACCCCCGCGGGGGCATCGGTGCTGCTGCCTGCCAGGGCGCCCATGCATCACCTTCTGTGTCGTGACCGCGGTGCCGCGGCCTCCGCGCCGTGACCCCGGGCAAGCCGGTGGAACGGACGTACGTCGCCGCGAGGAACGGCGTGGGCATCGTAACTCTCCCCACCGTCAGCCGAGGAGGGTCTTGAACTTCGGGCACAGGTAGGTGATCGCGTCCCGGGCGTCCGCTATCTCGCCGTCCTCGATGGCCTGCCGGGCGAGCCGCGGACTGGCGTCGGCCGTGTTGGCGATCCGGTCGCAGGACTCCAGGCCGACCTGCAGGATCGCCGAAGGATCCATGCCCGTGGGCACCTTGCCCACCAGGTACTCCTGCTGGGCCTCGGTGAACGTGCCGGTCGCGGGGGTGAGCCGGGCCCTCGGTACGGTCGCCTGCGTGGTCGCGGGCGTGCCGGGCTTCGGCGGATCGGTCGGCGCCGTGCCGTCGGGGCCGATCCCGGGTGACGACGCGGCGGGCGGCTCCACCGTGGCCGAAGCGGCGGGCGTGGGGCGCGCGGCGTCCGTCGAGCCACCGCCGCCGCAGCCGGCGAGGAGTGCCACCGCCACCATCGCGGCCGCCGCCGTCCGGGCCGCCGGAGCGGCCGTCCCGGCTCGGTCGGTCTTCCCGCTCGTTCCTTGCGCGGGTGGCCTCGTCCCTCGGCCGCCCACCCCGGGAGCTCGGGTGTCAGCCCTCCACGCCCCGGTCACGGCTGACCGAACAGGAGGGTGAGGTGCGGGCGCCCCGAGGTGCCTGGCGCGCTCCGCGACCAGAACCAGGCGGAGTCGGTGCCGGCCGAGGTCACCGCGAGGTCGTACGCACCGCCCAGCCGCGCGCTCACCGCCGAGGTGGTGAGGGTCGCAGAGTAGTCGGTCTGCACCGCGGACGGCGAGGGGATCGAGCCGAGCACGGTCGTATCGAGAGCCGGTCTGTTCGCCCAGGTCACCGCGGTCTCCGTCCAACCGCCGGTCACCGCCCGCACCGGGAGGGTGTCCGCGGAGCCTGCGTTCGGGTCCGAACTGGTACGCACTGTCAGCTGCGCTCTCTTCAGCACCATTCCACTGGGTGCGGCCGGCAGCGAGAACCGCAGAAAGGTGTGGTACGCCGAGCTGCCGCGCACCGCGAGCTGCTGGTCCGCGCCGTAGTTCGCCGACGTGGCCGCGGCGTTGACGTAGGCGTCCGCGGTGGCGTCCAGCGTCACCGTGGCGGACGTCGGCGTGCCCGGAGTCGCGACGCTCGCCGACGCGGACTTGGCGCTGGTGTTGCCGGGTCCGTCCGCCGCCGTCACCTGGTACGCGTACGTGGTGCCGGGCTGCGTCGTGGTGTCGGTGAAGGAGAGCGTCGGCCGCTGCCAGAACGTGGAGTTGCCCTTGACCGTGCCGACCAGCGTGCCGCTGCGGTGGATCCGGTAGGTCAGCGCCGAGTCGTCCAGGTCCAGACTGGACTGCCAGCCGATCTTCACGCCGCCGCCGACCGTTGTCGCGGTGACCTGCTGCGGTACCGAGGGCGCGCGGGTGTCCGGCGTGTTGGCGAAGCGCGTCAGGCCCTGCTGCGGGCGGTTTCCGTTGCTGGCCATCCGGGTGAACTCGCCGCCCACCCACAGGTAGTCGACGCCGCCGCTGCCGGCCGTGATGAGCGTCCGCGGACCGATCCGCTCGGTACCGGACGGGCCGTCGTCGGTGTCCGGGAACCATCCCAGCAGCGGCTTGGGGCTGGTCACCGACTCCGCGAGCAGATGCTGACGGTCGTTCATCTGCGGGAACTGGCCCATGCTGGAGCAGTCGTGCGCGTGCGAAGCGCTGTAGAGCACGGTCTTGTACACCTCGACCGACTGGGTGGCGCCCAGGCAGGTGTCCCGCCAACGCTGGTTCAGATCACCGAAGTCGAGCGCGATCCGGCCGTCGAACACGCCGCCGCCGGTCCCCTCGTTCGCGGTGTAGAAGCCGGTGGTGTCCGCTGCGAGGTCCTGCACGGTGGAGGTCGCCTGGATGAAGCCGGGGTACGTCTTCACGTTCGCACCCGTCGCCGCGCTCACCACGGCCAACGCGTGCGAACCCGCCCCGTTCACCGTGTCGAAGTCGCCGCCGAGGACCACCTTGGTGCCGTCCGGGCTGATCAGCAGAGCCTTGCCCGCCTTGTCGGCGTTGGCCGTGAACGGCTTGAGCGCGCCGGTCGTGCTCACCGCGGCGAAGCGCTGGCGGGTCTTTCCGGCGACCGTGGTGAAGTTGCCCCCGAAGTAGACGGTGTCGGCGGTCACCGCGATACCGCGCACCTGGGCCGAGACCGAGACCTTGAAGGTGGTCCTGACCGTGCAGGAGGCGATGTCGATCGCCACGAGGTTGCTCGCGGCCACGCCGTTGACCGCGCCGAACGTGCCGCCCGCGTACAGCGTCGACTTGTCCGGCGACACCGCGAGCGCCCGTACCGTCGCCGTCCCGCTGCCCACCGTGAAGGACAGCCTGCAGGAGGTTGGCGTGCCCGTCGCCGCGTTGAACGCCTGGAAGTTGAGGGCCTTCTGCTCGCTGGTCCCGGCCGCCGCGCCGGGCGGCCGCACCGCCGAGAACGTGCCGCCCGCGAACACCACGCCGTTCGCCTGCGCCAGCGCCCACACCACGCCGTTCGTCTGCCAGGTGGGCAGGTCGTCCGCCGTCATGGCCACCGGGGCGGTCAGCGCGCTCGCCGAGGGCACCGCCGTTAAACCGGTCATCGAAGCCGCCGCGAGTGACACCGCGACGACGACCGCACCTGACCTTCGCATGGGCCCCCCACCGACCTCCGGCGACCTGACGGTCGCGACCTGCCGCAAGGTTAGCCTTTCCGGACAACGGGGTGACCCGGCGGTTGTGGAAAACCCCAAAACGCCTGGTCGGACCACGTGGTCCGCAACCCCGTGGACGACCAGCGCCTGCCCGTCGCGCGGCGTGAGGTGCGGTGTCCCGGCCGCCCGGCAGGCGGCCGGTACCTCACCGGCGGCGGTGGTCGCCGGGGCCGGGGGCGTCGATACGCGGCCCGACGGCCCGACGGCCCGACGGCCCGACGGCCCGGTCGAGCAGGCCGAGCCCGTCCCGGTCCGGCCGCCGCCGAAGGCACGGGGACAGCGCGGTCGTCGCTGCGGCCGAGGCCGCGCCCTACGGGCGAGCATGCTCCCGCCGGCGGAGGCCGAGACATCGCTGCCGATCAGCACGGGCCCGGACGGAAGCGGCGGCGTCCGGGCCGCATCGTGGTCCGGACGGGGCGATGATCGTCCCGGTCAGGTGGGTGAACGCGGCGGGACGGAGGCAGGACGTGCGGGAGACGGTGATTCCGGGGCCGGGTGCGCGGAACGGGCTCACGGACGTGCGGGGGCTGCGGGTCGGGCACGCACAGCGCGTCGGGGGCGGGTGGCTGACCGGGGTGACCGTGGTGCTCGCCCCCGAGGGTGGGGTGGTGACCGCGGTGGACGTGCGGGGCGGGGGACCCGGTACCCGGGAGACCGACGCGCTGGACCCGCGCAATCTCGTACCGCGGATCGAGGCGGTGGTGCTGACCGGCGGCAGCGCCTTCGGGCTGGACGCGGTGTCCGGGGTGGTCGGGTGGCTGGAGGAGCGGGGGCGCGGCTTCCCGGTGGGCGGCCCCGGGCAGGTCGTGCCGGTGGTGCCCGCGGCGGCGCTGTTCGACCTGGGGCGCGGGGGCATGTGGTCGGCACGCCCGGACCGGGCGATGGGCCGCGCGGCGGTCGAGGCCGCCGCCGCCACGCAGGAGGGCGCGCCGGTCCCGCAGGGCTGTGTCGGCGCCGGTACGGGGGCCGTCGCGGGCGGGATCAAGGGCGGCGTGGGTACCGCCAGCTGGGTGCTGGCCTCCGGGACCACCGTGGCCGCGCTGGCCGTGGTGAACGCGGCCGGTTCGGTGGCCGACCCGGACACCGGCGCGCTGTGGGGTGCTTGGCCCGGCTGGAGCGCCGAGTTCGGGCCGGTCGGCGGCCCGCTCCCCGCCGATACGGTGGAACGCGCGCGGCAACGGCTGGCCGCCGCGCGGGCGCGCCCCTTCAACACCACCCTCGCCGTGGTCGCCACCGACGCCGGGCTGACCCGCGCCCAGGCGCAGAAGCTGGCCGGCACCGCGCACGACGGGCTGGCCCGCGCGGTACGGCCCGTGCATCTGCTCTCCGACGGCGACACCGTCTTCGCGATGGCGACCGGCCGCCGCCCGCTCGTGCCACGGGACCGGCCGGCCCCGGCCGACCCGGCGTTCGGCGTCCATGCCGAGGCGGGCGCGGCCAACGACGTCCTCGCCGCGGGCGCCGACACCGTCACCCGGGCGGTCCTGCACGCCGTCCTCGCGGCGGAGAGCGTGGACGGGCCGGGCGGCGCCTTCCCGTCCTATCGCGATGCGTACGGCCTCAGCTCTCCAGAAACGCGCTGACCATCATCATGCTCACCACCACCTGGCGCGGTGAGCGGCGTCAGCGCGTCCGGTGGCGTGTGCTGTCGCCCGGCCGGACAAGCGGGACGGCGGTGACTCATCGGTTCCGGTGGTACTCGTTCCCGGGCCCGGCCGGCCAGTTCCCCCGCCGGCCAGTTCCCCGGAGAGAAAGGACACCTGGGACGAACGGCTGCGGCTGCTCGAACAGAAGGCGGAGGCGGAACCGCCGCCGGGGACCCCCGAACCCACCGGGGACCCGGACCCGCGGGGGACCCGGACCCGCGGGCCGACCCCGGCCCGCGGGCCGACGAGACCCCGCTTCCTGGTGCCGCGTCGGTCAGGGTGTGCCCGTCAGGGAGCGGCGTCCGGTGGGTGCGTCGCAAGGCGCCGGACCGGCCTCGCAGCGGGCCTGATCGGTCGGTGCGGCAACGCCGCGAGGCGCTGTGCCGGGCGACGCGACGGGGTGAACCCTGGCAACGCGACCGACGCGACCGACGCGGCACTAGACCCGCGGCTCCGGCAGCGGGGCCAGCGCCGCCCCGCTGTGCACCCGCTCGATCAGCGCGCCGTACTCCGCGACCATGCGGGTGCGGCTGAAGCGCTCACGACTGCGCGCCAGCGCCGGGGCGAACTCCGCGGTGCGGGCCGCGGCCTCGGCCCACGCGGCGGCGATCATCTCGGGCTCGGGTGCGGTCACGAAACCGTGCCCGGCCACGAGCGCCGCGCTGTCACCGATGTCGGTGGCCACCGGCACCGCCCCGCACATCATGCCCTCGATCAGGCACAGCGGAGCCGCCTCGCCCGAGGACGACGTCAGCGACACCACGTCCGCGGCGGCGTACACCGCCTCCATGTCCAGGCGTACCCCCAGCAGCGACATCCGCTGGGCGAGCCACGGTTCCTCGCCCAGGGCCGCCGCGATGTCCGCGCGCAGCTCCGGGTTGGCGGCGGTCATGCCGGCGCCGCACATCAGGACGTGCCCGCCGGGCTCGCGCCGCAGGTACTGCCGGGCCGCGCGCAGGAAGAGCGGTACGTTCTTCATCTCGGCGTACCGGGCCGCGAAGACGATCACGGGTGCGCCGACCGGAATCCCGAGCGACGTGCGCAGCAGGACGCTCCGGACCGGGTCCGGCCGGAAGCGCAGCAGGTCGACGCCGTTGGGGATGACGTGCAGCAGCTCGGCCGGGACGCCAGCCGCCGCGTACGCCTCCCGCGTGGAGTGCGCGCAGCACACGCAGGCCCGCACCCGGCCCGCCGCGATGCCCGCGAGCAGCGCGTCCAGGGCCGGACCCTGGTTCTCCGGGTCGGACCGGTGCAGGCAGGCCACGACCGGCCGGTACGGCAACCCCGCGTGGTTGAGCAGCGCCAGCGGCTGCTCCTTCAGCGACAGGACGACGTCCGCCGCCGCCGCGGCGCGGGCGGTCGCCGCCAACTCGGGCGCGCTGAAGACCTCCGGCAGCCCGCCCGGTTCTGGGCCGTGGCGCAGCGCGGAGACCGTCACACCCGCGTTCCGCAGCGCCCGGTAGCAGGCGTCGTCCTCCATCCGCTGCCGGGTCGCCTCCCGGTGCATCTCGCCCTGGATACTGAGCACCGCGTGTCGCTGCGGACCGCCGTGCAGGCCCAGCACGACGTCACTGTGGAGAATGCGGGCTCCGCCGGAAAAGAACCCTTCGTAGATCGACAGCACACGCAGTTCGCTCATAAGGCGCACCCATCGGACGTCCCGCGGCTGCGGGAGATTTACGGAACCCCCTTGAGCAGCGGGTTAGCCGCGATGGGAACAGACGAAACTTGACGCCGTGTGAATTCCGCATTTCACGCAGGCACGCATACGGTTACGTCGCCGGTCGGATAGCGAGAAGGGCTCCTTCCGGTTACCCGATCGCGCGGAGGGAATTGCGGCTCGCGTTTTCGGCCCGACGCTCGGGCCGTCCGCCGGATCGGCGCCGGATCGTGCGCCCGGTCGCATGGGAGCACGCCCACCGAGCCACCCGCCCCACCGCGCACCGGGCGGCACCACGACCTGGGTGCGGGGACGGCCCGGTCGCTCACCGCCAGGACGGATGGCCCTCCGGACGGTCGCCGGTGGTCAGTTTGCGCGCCCCCGTGCCGTCGGCGCGGATCGCCCAGACCGCCGGCGTCGTGACCGGGCCGCGCACATAGGCCACCCACTTCCCGTCGGACGACCAGACCGGGTCCATCTCCTGGTCGCCGCTGGCCGCCAGCGCGTGGTCGCCCGTGCCGTCCGGACGGACCAGCCGGATGTCGCCCTGCGTACCCACCTCCGGCTTCCCGTAGGTGTACGCCAGGTACCTGCCGTCCGGTGACCACACGGGGTCGAGGGCCCGCCGGGAGCCGTTCGTGACCCGCAGCGGGGTGCCGCCCGGGTTCGTGAGATCCAACAGGTGGATCTGCCACAGGCCCGGCGCCGTCTGCAGGCACAGCGCGATCCGCTTCCCGTCCGGCGACCACGCGGGATCCTGGACGGGCGCGGTGCCGGTGGTGATCTGCGTCGCGGAGCCGTCCGCGACGTTCACCGAGTAGACCTGTGTCACGCCGTTCGTCGTGCGCATCACCGCCAGCCGCGTGCCGTCCGGCGACCAGGACACCCGCCCGCCGGAGATCCGCGCGACCTGCCGCGCCGACCCGCCGTCCGCCGCGGCGACCCACACCGCCGAGTCGTCGCCCGCCGCGCGCGTGAAGGCGAAGCGCGTGCCGTCCGGCGACCACACCGGCAGGATGTCGCAGATCCCGCCGGGAATCACCTGCCGCGGCTCGTCGGTGGCGGCCTCGCGCAGCGCGATCACGCCGTGGCACTCCTGCGGCCACCCCGGCGCCACGTCCTGCCGGACCAGCAGCGGCGCGGTCGGGAAGGCGGCCGGGCCGGACGCGGCGGAGGCGGAGGCCGAGGGCGACGCGCCGGCCGACCCGGACGCCTTCGCCGAGGACCCCGCGCCGGTGTCGCCCGGAGAACCGTCCGCCCACGGCTGCCACACCACGACGCCCGCGACGGCGGCCGCCACGAGGAGCGCGGCCACCGCGACGGGAGTACGGCGCCGCCGCCCGGGCTCCGGTCGCGCGATGCCGGGCGGTGGTACGACCGCGGGCCCGCCGGTCGCCGGTCCGTACGCTCCGGTGGGCGGCCCGAAGGAGCCCTGCGCGGACCCCGGGCCGGCGGTGGGCGGGTAGGGGGTGTCGAGGCGCTCGGTCGGCCGCGTCGGGGCCGCGGCTTCGGCGGCAGGCGGTGGCGTACCGCCAGGGACGGTGACGGCCGGGGCGGCGACCGCCCGGGGACGGGCCGCCTCCGGCGCGGTGGACGGCGCCTGGAACGACCAGGGGTGCGTCGGACCCGGCCGGCTCTGCGGGGCCGGTTCCACGGTCGGTGTGGCGGGCCCGGGGGCGGCGTTGTCCTCGGTGAGTTTCGGCAGCAGGGCCGTCGCCGCCGCCGGCAACCACTCGCCGTCCGGCAGAAGGCGTACCGTCAGACCGGACAGCAGCGCGGCGGGGGTCGGGCGGGAGCGCGCGTCCTTCGCCAGACACGACTCGATCGTGGCGCGCAGCTCCTCCGGGACGCCGGTGAGATCGGGCTCCTCGTGGACCACGCGGTAGTGGCGGGCCGCCGACGGTCCGTCGCCGAAGGGCGCGACGCCCGCGGCCTGGCTGAGCACGACGCCCAGCGCGAACATGTCCACCGCGGGTGTCACCATGCCGCCGGTGAGCTGCTCGGGTGCGAGGAAGCCGGGCGTGCCGATCTGCAACCCCGTCTGCGTCAGCGCCGTGCCGTCCAGGGCGCGGGCGATGCCGAAGTCGATGACCCGGGGGCCGTCCTCCGCGACGATGATGTTGGCCGGTTTCAGGTCGCGGTGGATCACCCCGGCCCGGTGGATGGCCTCCAGCGCCTCGGCGAGCCCGGCCGCCAGCACGGTGAGCGTGTCGGCGGGCAGCGCGCCGACCCGGGCGAGCACGGACTGCAGCGTCGGACCGGGTACGAACGCGGTCACCAGCCAGGCCGGTTCGCCGTGCGGGTCCGCGTCCACCACGGGCGCGGTGTGGAAGCCGCCGACCCTGCGGGCCGCCTCGACCTCGTCCGCGAACCGGCGCCGGAACCCCGGCTCGGTGCTCAGTTCGGGCCGCACGACCTTGACCGCGACCGCCCGCCCGGACCGCGAGCGCCCGAAGTAGACCACGCCCATGCCGCCCTGGCCGAGCCGGCCGACCAGCCGATAGCGGCCCTGCCCGACCGAAGTGGGATCGCCCGGTTCGAGCGGCTTCATGATGCCCCCCATCTGTCACGCTCCCACGTGACCGCACCTGCCTATCGCCGGTCGGCGGCCCCGTCAAATTCGGGGGGAACAGGCATGTTTCGTACCGCCCCGGCCGTCCCTGCGGCACCATCCGCCCCGGTGGCGGCGGCCGCCGGCTCGGCGGCACCGGTTCCGCAGCGGAGGGACGCCGCGTGAACCGGTTCCGGTTCCGGACGCGCGGCACAAGCAGCCGCCCGCACGGGTTCCGTCCCCCCGGTCAGGCCGCGTCCGTGCGCGGGAACAGGTACTCGTCGAGCACGATGCCGAGCGCGACCGCGGCCGGGATGGCGACCAGGCCGCCGATGACGCCGAGCAGCGAGCCGCCGACGAGGACCGCGATCACGGTCACCACCGGGTGCACGTCCACGGCGTACTTCATCGCCCGCGGCATGATCAGGTAGTCCTCCGCCAGCCGGAAGCCGACGTAGAAGACGGCGGTGGTGACGGCGACCGGCAGCGACACCGACAGCGCGACCAGGCTCACCACCACGCCCCCGACCGTGGAGCCGACCACCGGGATCATGTCCATCACGGCCACGAAGAAGCCCAGCGCGGCGGGGTACGGGACGCCGACCGCGGCGCACCACACGAAGGTGGCCAGGCCCGCGATGGCCGAGGTCACGAGGTTGCCGAGCATGAACCGGCCGACGCGGGCCAGGATCGTCTCGGTGACCGCCGCCACGCGCTCTCTTCGGGTGCCGGGCACGAAGCGGTAGCAGAACCGCTTGATCGCGGGCAGCGCCGCCATGACGTACAGCGTCACCGTGATGACGACGACGGTCGAGGTGACGGCGCTGATCACGAGCTGGCCGGCGCCCAGCACGCCGCCGGCCAGCCTGGCGGCGCCGCCCGGGCCGAGCTGCTCCTGCGCCTTCTCGATCAGGTGGTGGCGGTCCTCCAGCCGGCCCAGGGTGGAGTGGTGGTCGTGCAACTGTCCACGCCAGCGCGGCACCGCGTCGGCCAGCGCGGTGGCGGCCGCGGTGACCGGCGGGATCACCAGCGCCACGAACCCGGCCAGCAGGCCGGCGAACCCGGCCACCACGGCCGTCACGGACCAGCCCCTGCGCAGTCCGTGCCGGCACAGCCAGGCCACGACGGGCTCCAGGCTGACCGCTATGAACACGGAGAGCAGCAGCAGTGTCAGCAGTTCACCGATCCGCAGCACGGTCTGCACGAGCACCCAGGCCAGTACGGCGCCAAGGCCGGTCCCGAAGCCGATTCCGAACCACGACCGCCGGCCGGGCGACGCCGGGACCCCGCGTCCGGCCCGCCGCGCGGTCGGCACGGCCGCACCGGCTTCGGCACCGGCGCCGGTGCCGAAGCCGGCAGTGGGCGGGACACCGGCCGGCGCCGCCTCGGCCGGCGCCGGAGCGGCTGATGCCGCCTCCTCACCCACTTCCGGTGCCGCGGCGGCCGGGCTTTCGGACATGGCGGTGTCTCCTCGCGACGGACGCCTCGTGTCTACCCCGGCAACGGTGATGATCCGGGCGCCGGTCCCGGCCCTTCACACGGCCCGGACGTCCGGAAATCCGTACCGACCGGATGTGGTGGATTGCGGCATGGGTCCGCTGGGAGGGGGCAGGCGGAGGGTGTCTCCTCGTAGGGACATGCGGAGGCAGGTCCGGCTGGTGGTTGTACAAGGTCGGCCGGACCCGGCCCAGCGGCGTTTCCCCCCGCGCCGTCGGGTCGCGCCCGGTCGCGCTACGCCCCCCAGCACCGCGACCGGGCGCCCGTCATCTCCAGTCCTCAGTCCTCGCAGTCGTCGCCCGAGGAGTTGCCGTTGGCGGTCGACTGGTCCGCCGCGTTGCTCTGGCCCTGGGCGGTGGCCTGGCTGGACCCGCTGTCCGTCCCCTGCGCGGTGGACTGGATCGATCCCGAGTGGTTGGAGTGCCCGGCCGGGCGGCCGGAGTCGGTGGCCGTGCCGCCCGAGGACTGGGCCGCGGGACGGACCAGGCTGGGCCCTGTCCGGTCGCTCGTGGCGGTGTGCCGCACGCCGGTCCTGCCGCCGCTCGCCTGGGCTCCCTGGCCGCCTCGGCCGTTCTGGCCCGCCTGGGCTCCCTGACCGCCCTGGCCACCCTGGCCGCCGGCCTGGCTGCTCTGGCCGCCGGCCTGGCCCGCCTGCGCTCCCTGGCCACCCTGACCGCCTTGGCCGCCCTGACCGCCCTGGGCTCCCTGCGCGCCCTGACCGCCCTGGCCGCCCTGGGCTCCCTGCGCGCCCTGGCCGCCTTGGGCGCCCTGGCCGCCCTGGGCCCCGACGGTGGCGCCAGTGCCACCGTCGGTGGCTGCGCCGGTGGTCGCGCCGGTGGTTGTGCCAGTGGTGGCCGCGTCAGTCGTCGTACCGGTGGCCGCGTCGGTGGCTGCGCCCAGCCCGGTGGCGCCCGTCCCGGGGACGGACGCAGTCAGGCAGGTGTTGCCGAACGTCGGGGTCAGCAGGCCGAGCAGGCCCAGGTCGTTGCCGCAGGCGTTGATCGGGAGGTTGAACGGGATCTGGACGGCATTGCCCGAGAGCAGGCCGGATGAACCGGAGGTGACTCCGAAGGCCCCGGAGTCGGCGGCGGCGACGCCGCCTCCGGCGAGGACGAACCCGCCGGCCATGGCTGCCACCACGGCGCCCTTGCGCATGCGCTTCACAGTTGCTCCTTCGATACGAGTGAACATTCGCCGACGGTCCTTGTGTGGTTGTCGGACTGCCGGTCCGGTCACTCAGCGTTCGACGGTCGGGCTCGCGTCGGGCAGTGGCGCGCTTGTAAGTCACCCGTACGAGGGCAGGCGAATGGCGGACACTGTGCCGTTCGGACAATCTGGACAAAGCGGCACCATGGACATTCCAAGGAGCAGCGCATGAGCGGATCGGCCGACATCGGAGTCACCGGGCTGGCGGTGATGGGCAGTAACCTCGCCCGGAACTTCGCACGCAACGGCTTCACCGTGGCCCTGCACAACCGCACCGCCGCCCGGACGACCGCGCTGGTCGACAGCCACGGCGGCGAAGGCGCGTTCGTCCCGGCCGAGTCGGCCGAGGACTTCGTCACCGCCCTGAAACGGCCCAGGCGCCTGATGATCATGGTGAAGGCAGGGGAGCCGACCGACGCGGTGATCCGCGAGTTCGCCCCGCTGCTGGAACCCGGCGACATCGTCATCGACGGCGGCAACGCCCACTTCGAGGACACCCGGCGCCGCGAGCGGGAACTGCGCGAGCGGGGCATCCACTTCGTCGGCACCGGCATCTCCGGCGGCGAGGAGGGGGCGCTGGCCGGACCGTCCGTCATGCCCGGCGGCTCCGCCGAATCGTACGCGTCGCTCGGCCCGATGCTGGAGCGGATCGCCGCCGAGGCGAAGGACGGCACGCCCTGCACCACCCACGTCGGCCCGGACGGCGCCGGGCACTTCGTGAAGATGGTGCACAACGGCATCGAGTACGCCGACATGCAGTTGATCGCCGAGGCGTACCATCTGCTGCGCGCGGTCGCCGGGTACTCCCCGGAGCGGATCGCGGACACCTTCCGCACCTGGCACACCGGCCGCCTGGACTCGTACCTCATCGAGATCACCGCCGAAGTGCTGGCGCACACCGACGCGGCGACCGGCAAGCCCTTCGTGGACGTCGTCGCCGACCGGGCCGAGCAGAAGGGCACCGGCCGCTGGGCCGTACAGGTCGCCCTCGACCTCGGCGTCCCGGTCTCCGGCATCGCCGAGGCGGTCTTCGCCCGCTCGCTGTCCGGTCACGCGGAACTGCGCGCCGCCGCCCGCGACCTGCCGGGCCCGCGCGGCACCGCGCTGGTCGGAGAGCGGGCCGCCGGCTTCGCCGACCAGGTCGAACAGGCGTTGTACGCCTCGAAGATCGTCTCGTACACGCAGGGCTTCCACCAGATCCAGGCCGGCAGTGACACCTACGGCTGGGACATCGACCTCGGCGCGGTCGCGTCCATCTGGCGCGGCGGCTGCATCATCAGGGCCGCCTTCCTCGACCGCATCACCGCCGCCTACGACGGCCGGCCCGACCTGCCGAGCCTGCTGTCAGACCCGAAGTTCGCCGAGGAGATCGGCGGCGCCCAGGACGACTGGCGGGCGGTGGTGAGCGCCGCCGTCGCGCACGGCGTCCCGGTGCCCGGCTTCTCCGCCGCCCTCGCGTACTACGACGCGCTGCGCGCAGTGCGGCTGCCCGCTGCGCTCACGCAGGGCCAGCGCGACTTCTTCGGCGCGCACACCTACCGCCGCACCGACCGCGACGGCACCTTCCACACCCTCTGGGGAGGCGACCGCTCCGAGGTGAGCACCGGATGACGGGCGTACGGCCGCACGAGCGGGGCAGACGGACAGTACGGGACACCGGCCCTGCCACCCCGGGCGTTCCAAGAGGTCAGGCGATGATCCACCCGGCTGATCTCCGCGAGTGGCGCGACCACGACGTGGTCGGCGAGGACGGCCACAGGACCGGTGTCCTGCTGCCGGTCCATGTGGACACCGACCGGTACGGACCGGCCCGCGACGGCCACCGTCCGCACCGGACCGCCCACCCGTCACCGGCCGGTGTTCGTGCCGGTCGGCGAGGTGACCGCGGGACCGGGCCACGTACGGGTGCCGTACACCGAGTCGCTGGTGAAGTCGGCCCCCTCGATCGGAACGGACGATGTCCTCCCGGCCGAGGACGAGGAGGCGATCTTCCAGCACTACGGCATGGCGTACGCGCCCGGGGCGGACGGGGTACGCCGACTCGCCCGCCGCTGACGGCGCAGCCGCACCGCACCGCACCGGTTCGACGGAGCAGCCCGAAAGAAAGCCGGAAACGATGACCCTGTTTCTCTTCGTGATCATCGTGGCGATGGTGCTCGGCCTGATCGGTGCGGTCGCCGACGGTCTCGGCTGGCTGCTGGCCATCGCTGTGGTGATCTTCGTCGCGGACCTCCTCCTCGGGTTCCTCCGGCTGCGGCACCTGCGCCGCCGCCCCGTCAGGTGAGGCGCGCGGACACCGCGGGCCGAGCGACTCCGCCACCGGTCCATTCGGGGCCAATTCGGCGCGGAGCGGCGTGCCCGCGGCGCCGAGGGGAAACCGGTCAGGCATGCCGAACCACGCGGAACTGCCCGGCGCCGACGAGTCGTACTGGATGCACAGCACCGACGCCACCCGCTTCGCCCCGCTCACCGACGACCTGACCGGCGACCGCACCGTGGACCTGGCCGTCATCGGCGGCGGTGTCGCGGGACTGAGCACCGCCTGGGAGGCGGCCCGCACCGGCCGCTCCGTGGTCGTGCTCGAAGCCGACCGGATCGCCGCGGGCGTCAGCGGGTACACCACCGCGAAGGTCACCGCGCAGCACACCCTGATCTACGACCGGCTGCGCCGCAAGCAGGGCGCCGAGGCCGCCAGGCTCTACGCCGCCTCGCACACCGACGCGATGGAACGCATCGCCGCGGTCGCCGCCGAACTCGACCTGCCCTGCGACCTGGAGATCCGGCCCGCGATCACGTACTCCCGCGACCCCGCCGCCCGGTCCGAACTGCGCGCCGAGGCGCGAGCGGCCCGCGACGCCGGTCTGAACGCGGAGTACGTCGAGGAGACCGAGCTGCCCTTCACCGTGGCGGGCGCGGTCCGCGTCGCCGACCAGGCCCAGTTCCACCCGCGGGCCTACCTGCTGGGACTCGCCACCGACCTGGCAGCCCGCGGCGCGACGGTGTACGAACGGACCCGGGTGACGGCGCTCAGCGAGGGCGAGCCCTGCCGGCTCCGCACCGAATCGGGCGCCACGGTGGCCGCGCGGGACGTCGTGGTGGCCACCCACTACCCGGTCTTCGACCGGGCGATGCTCTTCACCCGCCTCTCGCCGCGCCGGGAACTGGTGGTCGCCGCACCCATCGACGCCGGCGCAGACCCGCACGGCATGTACATCACCGAAGGGGACGGCAAGCGCTCGGTGCGCACCGCCCCGCTCCCCGACGGCCGGCGGCTGCTCATCGTCACCGGGGAGGAATTCACTCCGGGCACGGGCGGCGTGGCCGAGCGGTTCCGCGTCCTGGACGCATGGATGCGCGAGTACTTCCCGGTCGCCGAGACCGCCTACCACTGGGCCGCGCAGGACAACGACCCCAGCGACAAGGTCGCGATGGTCGGGCCCCTGCACCCCGCCGCCCGCCACGCCTATGTCGCCGCCGGGTTCGGCGGCTGGGGCATGACCGGCGGCGCCATGGCGGGCCGCCTGCTCAGCGAACTCATCGCCGGCCGTGCCCCCGAGTGGGCGGGGCTCTACGACCCGCGCCGCCTGTGGTCCGTGCTCAAGGAGGCGCCCACCCTGCTCAAACAGCAGGCCGAGGTGGCGCAGCACTTCATCGGCGACCGGCTGCGTACCACCCACGTCGACGACCTGTCCGGCATCGGCCCCGGCACCGGCGCGATCGTCCGGATCGGCGGGCGGCGGTGCGCCGTCTACCGCGACGAGGACGGCACCGCGCACGCGGTCTCCGCGCGCTGCACGCACCTGGGGTGCCTGGTCGCGTTCAACGACGCCGAGCGGACCTGGGACTGCCCCTGCCACGGCTCCCGGTTCGGGGTGGACGGCGCGGTGGTGCACGGTCCGGCCGTACGGCCGCTGGAGCCGCGCACGGTGGAGTGAGCCGACCGGCCCCGAGCAGGACGACGGGCCTTCGAGCAGGCGGAGAAACGGGTACGGCGGTTCGGCCGTCGGGCGCGGGTTCGACATCCGAGGCGCCGAATGTGCGGATACGGCAACAATCACCGCCCGTGAGGTTCGAAACGGCTGCGCGATGAGCAGCGGAAGAACATGGGTACTTCGTCTGTGCGCACCGGGTCCCGGTCACCGCGCCGCCGCCGGACAGGGCTCGCCGTCGTGTCCGTGGCGCTACTGACCGTCGCCGGCTGCGGCGCGTCCTCCTCCGGGTCCGCCTCCGGTACGCCGCCCGCCCCGGCGACGACCACGTCCGGCACGGCCGCCCCGTCGCCCACCACCGGCAGCCCGGCGCCCCCGGCCGCCTCCCCCCGGGCTACGACCCCGGCACCGCCGGCGACGCCGTCCGCGACGCCCCAGCCGCCGGCGTCCACCGCCCGTACCGGCTCCCCGCGCTGTACGGTGACCGATCTGCGGATGCGGCTCGGCCGCGGCGACCCGGGCGCGGGCAACATCTACTACCCGCTGCGGTTCACCAACGCCAGCGGTCATCCGTGCGTCCTCAACGGTTTCCCCGGAGTCTCGCTGCTGCGCGGCGACGGCAGCGTCATAGGGCGCCCAGCCGACCGCGAGGGCCCCAGGGGCACGCCCGTACGGGTCGACCCCGGCGAGACCGTGCAGGCCGATCTTCACAGCCTCAACCGCGGTGTGAAGGGCAACAGTTGCTGGCGCGAGCCCACGCTTCTGAAGGTGTACCCGCCCGGGTCCACCGACGCCATGACCCTCGCCACCTCCAGCCCGCTCGTCTGCGGCGACACCTTCGATGTCGGCGCCGTGCACTGACCGGTTCGCACGCGCCCGGGCCGGGATCCCTCCGGCCCCGGAACACCGTCTCGCCGTACGCCGGCGCAGCCCGCGGAAGGACCCCATGACCGTCAAGGGAATCGACGTCTCCTCGCACCAGAACACCGAATACAGCACCGCGGGCCTCGGCTTCGTGATCGTGAAGGCCACGGAGGGCACCTCGTACGTCAATCCCCGGCACGCCGGCCAGGTCGCCCACGGCAGGGCGCACTCGCTCGTCGTCGGCCACTACCATTTCGCCCGGCCCGGCTCGATGACCGCACAGGCCGCGTACTTCCTCAAGCACGCCGCGCCCAAGGCCGGGGACATCCTGGCGTTCGACTGGGAGGATCCCGGTGTTTCGGGCGCCGAGAAGGACGCCTGGATCAAGCACGTACGGTCGGTGGCCGCCGGCCACCGGGTGCTGCTCTACTGCAACCGGGACTTCTGGCTGAACCGCGACCACACCTCGTACGCCGGCGACGGCCTGTGGATCGCCGACCCGAACGCCGCGGCGGGCCACCCCCGGATCGAGCACTCCTGGCGGTTCCACCAGTACAGCGAGGCCGGAGGCGTCGACCGCAACGTCGGCGCCTTCACCGACAGGGCCGCTCTGGCGTCATGGGCGGGCCAGGGCGTCCAGCCGCCACGCTACGAGCCGTTCCCGGGCACCGGCTGGTTCGTCATGGGCCGGCGCTCGCCCATTGTGGCGGCCATGCACGACCGACTGGTCGCGGTGGGCTGCAACCGCTACCGCAGCAGCGCCAACAAGGACGTCATCGGCTCCGGGGACGTGGCCTCGTACGAGGCCTGGCAGCGCACGTACAACGCCGAGCACCACAAGGGCTGGAGCGGGGACGCGCTGAAATGGCCGCCGGGGAAGGAGACGTGGGACGCGCTGCGGGTGCCGAACGTGTGAGGGCGGCGCCGGCCGGTCCGGATTACGGCCGGCGGGTGACGTACGGCCGTCCCACCGTTAGGGAGGGCCGCGACCGGGAACAGCGCTGACCATGGATCCGATCGAGGCGCTGGAGCGGATCGCGTTCCTCCTGGAACGCGCCCAGGCCCCCGCCTACCGCGTCAGGGCCTTCCGGCGTGCCGCCGAGGCACTGGCGTCGCTGCCGGAAGAGGAACGGGAAGAGCGGGCGCGTACCGGCCGGTTCACCGACCTCAAGGGCATCGGCGGGACCACCGGCAGGGTCATCGCCGAAGCGAGCGCCGGCCGTGTCCCCGGCTATCTGGCCGCCCAGGAGGAGCAGGCGCGCACCCCGCTCGCCGACGGCGGCCAGGCGCTTCGAGCCCTGCTGCGCGGCGACTGCCACCTGCACTCCGACTGGTCCGACGGCGCCGGCTCCGTCGACACGATGGCGCTGACCGCCCAGAGCCTCGGCCACGAATGGGCCGTCCTCAGTGACCACTCGCCGCGGCTGACCATCGCCCGCGGCCTGTCCGCGGACCGGCTGCGCGCCCAACTCGACGTGGTCGCCGGGCTGAACAGCCGCCTCGCGCCCTTCCGGCTGCTCACCGGCATCGAGTGCGACATCCTGCCGGACGGTTCGCTCGACCAGGAGGACGAGCTGCTCGACCGCCTCGACGTGGTGGTGGCCTCGGCCCACTCCGAGCTGCGGATGCCCGCCCCCGACTTCACCGCCCGGCTGCTGGCCGCGGTGCGCAACCCACTGGTCGACGTGCTCGGGCACTGTACGAACCGGAAGATCGGCGGCGGGCGGGAGCGCCCCGAGTCCGCCTTCGACGCCGAACAGGTCTTCGCCGCCTGCGTGGAATCCGGCACCGCCGTGGAGATCAACAGCAGGCCCGACCGGCTCGACCCCCCGCGCCGCCTGCTCCGTCTCGCCCGGGACACCGGCACCCTCTTCTCCGTCGACAGCGACGCCCACGCCCCCGGCGAACTCGACTGGCAGATCCACGGCTGCGCCCGCGCCGAGGAGGCCGGCATCCCGGCCGGACGGATCGTCACGACCTGGACGGCCGAGCAGGTCCTGACCTGGACCCGGACCCGCGACATCCCGCCCGGCGACCCGGACGCGGGCCGCTGAGCTCCCCCGCCGCCCGGCGCACCCGGCCGTCCGAAACGTCCGACCGGCACCTTCGTCCCCCGGCGTTCAGCCGGCGGCCCGCTCCCGCGCGACCTCCCGCATCACCTCGCGCGCGGCCGACACCAGCGCCGCGTTGTCCGGGGCCGGTGTGCCGTCCGGCAGCAGCAGCACGTCCTCAAGGCCGATCCGGGCGTCGAGTCCGCGGGCGACCGCCATCCGCAGCACCGCCCAGGCGGCGCCGTCCACGCCGTGCAGCAGCACCGGCCGCCGGGCGCCGCGCCCCTGGCCGTCCGCCGCGTCCAGCTCCGCCAGGAGGTGGTCGGCGGTGACCGGCGCGGTCCGCGGGTCGGTGTCGGCGACCTCGGCGAGGACCCGCAGCACGCGGTGCGCGTGCGGCCAGGCCCGTAGCCGCGCGATCGCGTCCGTGCCGGAGAAGACGCCCGCCTCGATGCCGACACCGGTCTCCAGCAGGGCGGTGGCGACGTCCTCGGTGCCCTCCTCGTGCCAGTTCACCGAGGCGTGGTCGGGCAGGACGGACCAGGAGCGTACGAGTGCGGCACGCCGCCGGGCGTCAGGTTCGGTCCAGGCGCCGGTCGTCACCCCGATGGGGATGCCGGGTGCCGAGGCGCGTACCGACGCGACCGCCGCGTCGACGAAGACGGGCTCCATGGTGTCCGCGCCGCCGTCGTCCTTGGGGTGGATGTGGATGGCCCGCGCGCCGGCCGCGACCGCTTCGGAGGCGGCGTCGCCGAGTTCCTGCGGTGTCACCGGCAGCCGTTCGCACACGGACCGGTCTCTCGCGCCGTTGAGGCATACCTGCAGCATGACCGTGATCATCGCAGTCCGCGGGCGGGCGTACCCCTCAGCGGCGGTCGTCGCGTCTCGTGGCGTCCGCCGGACGGCGCGCACCCGCCGGCGGTTTACGCCGTTCGGCCGCGCGCCGTTCGCGCCGTGGTCCGCCCGCGCCGGGAAGGTCGGGGGTCTCGACCACCGGCGGCAGGTCCCGTATCACATGTCGGATTCTGTCGTCGTTCATGGGCTTCGCCTACCCGCTGAGCGGAGTTCACCCGGACTTGCGAAGTTCTGTCCCGGTTTTCCCTTGCATGAGTTATTCACAAAGGGGCAAGTGCTGGTCAGGAGGTCGGTCGTCATGGTTCCACTTCTGGTTGTGCTGCTGCTCGCCCTGATCCTGTTCGGACTCGGATTCGCCGTGAAGGTGCTGTGGTGGATCGCCATCGCCGCGCTCGTCATCTGGCTGCTCGGCTTCCTCGTCCGCGGCACGGGCACCGGAAGCGGCCACGGTCGCTGGCACCGCCGGTAGCTCCGCGCCTCACGACGCCCGTTCAGCTGATCCAGGGCGCTTCGCCGGCGGGCCGCGTCGGCGGTGTCGAAGCCGCGCTCCGGCCCCCGCGCGCGTCGCCCCCCGGCGTCGCCCCGCGGCTCGGACAGGACCTTGATCACCCCGCCCTCCTTCCTCGGGAAGACCGGCGCGCACTTCGCCGAGGCCGGCGTGGACACGGTGACCGGGGAGGTGCGGGTGCGGCGGCTGCTCGGCGTGTACGCGGCCGGCCGCATCCTCAACCCCCGCACGTACGCCGGGCCTGACGGCCCGCCACCGGCCGCGACGAGGGCGGCGCGCCCCGGGCAGGAGAAAGGATCACCCAGGCCCGCCGAGCGCGGAAGGAAGCAGCGTGTGATCGTGGGATGCGCCCTCCACCGGGACGGCCGTCGCAAGGACACGCCTGGGTCGTCTTCCTGTACGCGCTGTTCGAGCGCCGCGGCCGGCACTGATCTGGCACCCGCACCCGCCCGGCGGCGCCGGGCTCAGCTCAGGTGCTGCCGGCGCAGCGGTGCCCGGCCCGGTGGCTGGGTGGGCTGCGGGCGGTGCTCGATCCTCGGCAGGGGCCGGACCACGGGCTTCGCGGTGGTCAGCGTGAACGGCTTCTCGTAGTGCAGGATCTCCAGCGGCTCGCCGTCCGCCAGCGTGTACGTCGCCGAGTTCCGGAGCACCTCGACATGCAGCCGGCGCCCCCGGAACGTCAGCCGGAAGGCGATCCTGCTGAGCGTCTCGGGCAGCCGCGGCGCGAAGTGGAGCGTTTCGCGTTCGAACATCCGCATCCCGCCCAGACCAGCGACGATCGCCGTCCACGTGCCGGCCAGCGCCGCGATGTGCAGGCCGTCGCGCGCGTTGTTCTGCCGGTCCTCCAGATCGATCAGCGCGGACTCGCCGAGGTAGTCGTAGGCGAGCTGCAGATGGCCGACCTCGGCGGCGATCACCGACTGGCAGTAGGCGGACAGCGACGAGTCGCGGACGGTCAGCGGCTCGTAGTACGCGAAGTCGCGCGCCTTCTGCTCCGCGGTGAACGCGTCGCCGCGCAGGTACATCGCCAGCACCAGGTCCGCCTGCTTGATCACCTGTTTGCGGTACAGGTCGAAGTACGGGTAGTGCAGCAGCAGCGGATAGTGCGCGGGGTCGGTTCTGGAGAAGTCCCACCTCTGGTGGCGGGTGAAGCCCTCGGACTGCTCGTGCACCCCGAGGTCGTCGTTGTACGGCAGGGCCGTCGCCGCCGCCGCGTCCCGCCAGGCCGCGGTCTCCTCGTCGGTGACGCCGAGCGCCTCCGCGTGCCGGGGATGGCGCTCGGCGGCGTCCGCGGCGGCCACCAGGTTGGCCTGCGCCATCAGGTTGGTGTACGCGTTGTCGTCGCTGAGCGCGTTGTACTCGTCGGGTCCCGTGACGCCGTCGATGTGGAACGCCCCGGCGTGGTCGTGGTGGCCCAGCGAGCGCCACAGCCGGGCGGTCTCGACCAGGATGTCCAGGCCGGTGTCCCGCTCGAAGGCGTCGTCGCCGGTGATCGCGACGTACCGCACGACCGCGTCCGCGATGTCGGCGTTGATGTGGACGGCCGCGGTACCGGCCGGCCAGTATCCCGACGCCTCGTCGCCGTTGATGGTCCGCCAGGGGAACGCGGCCCCGTCGAAGCCCAGCTGGCGCGCGCGGTCGCGAGCGGCCGGCAGTGTGTTGTACCGCCAGCGCAGCACCTCGGCGGCGGCCCGCGGCGCGGTGAACGACAACAGCGGCAGCACCACCGTGTCGGCGTCCCAGAAGGTGTGGCCGTCGTAGCCGGAGCCGGTCAGCCCCTTGGCCGGGATGGCCCGCTCCTCGGCCCGGGCACCGGCCTGCAGGACGTGGAAGAGAGCGAACCGCACCGCCTGCTGGATCTCGGTGTCACCGTCCACCTCGACGTCCGCCCGCTCCCAGAAGTCGTCGAGGTAGGCGCGCTGCTGGTCCAGCAGGCCGGTCCAGCCGGTGTCGCGGGCGCCGACCAGGGCGGCGTCGGCCTGGTCGCGCAGCGCCGGCAGCGAACGGGCGGCCGACCAGCCGTAGGCGACGAACTTCTCCAGCCGCAGCCGCTGCCCGGACTCCACCACGGAGGTGACGGTCAGCCGGCTGACGTCGTCGTTGGACTCCGCGGAGATCTGGGTCCCGCCGGGCCCGCTGACCCGGTGGTCGGCGGCGGCCGCCACCCGCAGCCGGCTGCGGGTGGTGGAGTGGATCAGCCGCAGCCGGGTGCCGTCGGCGAAGTGCTCCTCGGCGCGCAGCGGCGACAGCAGCGCGGCGGCCACCCGGGGGTCGCCGGGAGTGACCGGCAGTTCCTCGTTGGCGGCCAGCTCCGACTGCACCACCAGTCGCACCTGCCCGTCCAGCGGTTCCACCTCGTACGCGATCGCGGCGACGGCGCGCTGCCGGAAGGAGACCATCCGGGTCGACCGGACCCGCACCGCCCGCCCGGCCGGCGACACCCACTCGCAGGTGCGCCGCAGCACCCCGGCCCGCAGGTCCAGCTCCCGTTCGTGGAAGCGGATCGTGCCGTAGCGCAGGTCGAACGGCTCGTCGTCGACCAGCAGCCGGATCAGCTTGCCGTTGGTGACGTTGATGACCGTCTGCCCGGACTCCGGATAGCCGTAGCCGGCCTCCGCGTACGGCAGCGGGTGCAGCTCGTACAGGCCGTTGAGGTACGAGCCGGGCAACCCGTACGGCTCGCCCTCGTCGAGGTTGCCGCGCCAGCCGATGTGCCCGTTGGACAGGGCGAACACCGATTCGCTCTGCGGCAGCAGGTCCAGGTTCAGCTCGCACTCGAACAGCGCCCAGGGCGAGACGGTGAACGCCGGGTCGGTGATCACGCCGTCACCCCCACCAGTTCGGACAGGTCGGTGACGACCGTGTCCGCGCCGTGCCGGCGCAGCTCCTCGGCCTGCCCCACCCGGTCCACCCCGACCACGTACCCGAAGCGCCCGGCGCGGCCCGCGTCCACCCCGACCAGCGCATCCTCGAACACCGCCGCCTGTTCCGGCGCGACGCCCAGGTCGTGCGCGGCGGCAAGGAACGTGTCGGGCTGCGGCTTCCCGCGCAGCCCCCGCTCCCGGCCGACCAGGCCGTCGATCCGCACGTCGACCAGCGGCTCGATCCCGGCCGACACCAGAACGGCCCGGGCGTTGGCGCTGGAGGAGACACACGCGGTGCGCAGCCCCGCGTCCCGGACCGCCTCGAGGTACCGCACCGACCCCGGATACGGCCGTACGCCCTGCGTGCGGATCTTCTCCACCACCAGCAGGTTCTTGCGGTTGCCCAGCCCGTGCACGGTCTCGGCGTCCGGCGGGTCGTCCTCCTCGCCCTCGGGCAGTTCGATGTCACGCGAGGCCAGGAAGGCCCGCACCCCCTCCGCCCGCGGCCGGCCGTCCACGTGGGCGTCGTAGTCGGTGACCGGGTCGAACGGCCGGCAGTCGGGGCCCTCGCGGCGGCGCAGGAACTCGTCGAACACCTCTTTCCAGGCCGCGGCGTGCACCCGCGCCGTCGGGGTAAGAACGCCGTCGAGGTCGAACAGGCAGGCACGCACACCGCTGGGCAGGCCGATCTCCGTCATGCCGCACCTTGTGCCCGTCCGGCCCGAGCCGCATGCTCCCCGGTGCCGAAGTCCGCCCGACTCGCCGAACGCCGGGCCGGTGTGCCTCGCTGTCCGCCGTGAGGTCCGCATCCTTCTCACGCGGGTTCAGCCCGCGACGACCACGGTCTTGCGCACGTACTCCCGCTCCGCGGTCTCCCGCAGCATGAAGTCGGCGACGTCCGCGCGGGAGACCTTCGCCAGGCCTGTCGGCTGCAGGTTCTCGCCGTGCCGGTAGCCGCGGGTGCGGGGGCCGTTGGTGAGCATCACCGGGTAGACCAGCGTCCACTCCAGCCGGCTGGCGCGCAGAACCCGCTCGCCGGCGGACTTGTCCGCGAAGACCCGCCCGAGAAACACCCCGTACATCAGCCTGAGCGGGGCGGGCGCCCGCCGGGCGGTGTCGCCGACGCCGAACGCGGACAGGAACACCAGCCGGCCCACCCCGGCCTGCTCCATCGCGCGGACGACGAGCGCAGTGGCCTCGCGGATCACGGTGGGCGCGAGCAGACCCTTCAGGCTGCGCTCGCTGCCGAGCGCGCTGATCACGGCGTCCTGCCCGGTCACCGCGGCGGTGACTGTGTTGTGACCGGACTGACCGGACTGACCGGACTGACCGGACGTCACCTCGCCGATCACGACCCGCAGCCCCGGGCGCGGGGCCGGGGCCTTCGCCGCGGCGCGCACGAACGCGGTCACCTCGTGGCCCGCGTCGAGCGCCTGCGCGACGATCAGCCGGCCGGTGGCGCCGTTCGCCCCGAGAACCAGGATCCTCACACTGTCCTCCTCGCCGCACCACCCGGGCCCCCTTCCACCCTCGCGGCCCCGGCGCCCGGGCGCCACCTCTGCGCGGCAGGGCGGCGCGCCGGGCCGCGGCGGAGGCCGGTGGGTGCCAGGTCCGCCCACGACCCGCACCACGACGCCGACGCGCCCGCGGTCCGGGCCCGGATCGCGGGCGCCGTCAGACGCCGACCGGGCCGCGCGTCTCCTCGACCGCCCTGACCAGCGGGGCCAGTTGCGGGTCGAGGGCCGCGAGGTCGAGCGCCTCGCGCAGGGCGCGGTTGTTCGTCGGCCGGGCCGCCTCGAGCAGGGCCAGGCCGGCCGCGGTGACGTCGGTGTAGATGCCGCGCCGGTCGGTGGGGCACAGGTAGCGCGACAGCAGGTCGCGCTCCTCGAGCCGGGTCACCAGCCGGGTGGTCGCGGACTGGCTGAGCACGACGGCGTCGGCGACCTGCTTCATCTGCAGGTGGCCCCCCTCGCCGTCGTGCTGCCTGCTGAGCACGTCCAGCAGCGAGTACTCGCGCACGCTCAGGTCGTGTCCGGTCTGCAGCGCCCGCTCGACGTGGGCCTCGATTCGCCCGTGCAGTACGGACAGGGCGCACCAACTGTCGGCCAGGGCGGTCAGTGCCGGGTCCGTAGCGGTCATCGGTCCCTCCTAGGGGCGGTCCCGCGCCCGGGCCGTCGGTGCCCCGGTACGCGGGACCAGTATAGCGCGTTTGCAATTAAACGGCGTTTGCAATTATTGTGAACGCCCGTAAGGCGCTACCGCATCCATCTGGAAGGGTATTCCCATGCCTCTCGCGCTCCTGGCCCTCGCCATCGGGGCCTTCGGGATCGGCACCACCGAATTCGTCATCCTGGGCCTGCTGCCGCAGGTCGCCGACGGCTTCGGGGTCTCCGTCCCCACGGCGGGCTACCTGGTCACCGGCTACGCGCTCGGTGTCGTGGCGGGCGCCCCGCTCATGACGGTGCTCGGCACCAAGGTGTCCCGCAGGCGCATGCTGATGCTGCTGATGGGCCTGTTCATCGTCGGCAACCTCGTCTCCGCCCTCGCCCCGGTCTTCGCGGTCATGCTGGTCGGCCGGGTGATCGCCTCGCTCGCGCACGGCGCGTTCTTCGGTATCGGCTCGGTGGTCGCGGCCGGTCTGGTCGCCCCCGAGAAGAAGGCCGGCGCCATCGCGATGATGTTCACCGGGCTGACCGTCGCGAACGTGGTCGGTGTGCCGCTCGGGACCTTCGTCGGGCAGGGCGCGGGCTGGCGGACCACCTTCGTGGCCGTCGCCGCCCTCGGCGTGCTCGGTCTGCTCGGCGTCGCCCGGCTGGTCCCGGAGATGCCCAGGCCGGAAGGCGTCCGCCTGCGGCACGAAGTGGCCGCCTTCCGCAATGTCCAGGTGATCCTCGCCATGGCGATGACCGTGCTCGGCTTCGGCGGGGTGTTCGCCGCCGTCACCTACATCGCGCCGATGATGACCGATGTCGCCGGGTACGCCGAGGGGTCGGTCACCTGGCTGCTGGTCCTGTTCGGCGTGGGCATGGTGGCCGGCAACCTGGCCGGCGGCAGGTTCGCCGACCGCGGGCTGATGCCGATGCTGTGCACCGCGCTCGGCTCGCTCGCCGCCGTGCTGATGCTGTTCACCCTCACCGCGCACAACAAGGTCTCCGCGGCGGCCACCATCTTCCTGATCGGCGCGCTGGGCTTCGCGACCGTACCGCCGCTGCAGAAGCGGGTACTCGACCAGGCGTCCGGTGCCCCGACGCTCGCCTCGGCCGTGAACATCGGCGCGTTCAACCTCGGCAACGCGCTGGCCGCCTGGCTCGGCGGCCTGGTCATCTCGGCCGGCCTCGGCTACACCTCGCCGAACTGGGTGGGCGGCGCGCTCGCCGCCTCCGCACTGGTCCTCGCCGTCGTCTCCGGCAGGCTGGAGCGGCGCGACGACGCGCGGCCCGGCCCCGCCCCCGCCGTGTCCGCCCCCGAGGAGGCCCCCGCCCGGGTCGCGGCCGGCCGGGACTGACACCGAGCGCCGAGGCGCCCCGCGAGCCCGCACCGTACGCGGAGCAGAGCCGCGGCGACCGACCGCGTACCGTACCTGGAACACCCACCGGACCTGCCCGCAAACCCGCAGGTCCGTGCCGCACCCCGGCACATACTGCACGAAAAGAAGGACCTCATGAGCACCGTTCCCGACCTGACCCTCAACAACGGCCTGACCACCCCGCAGCTCGGCTTCGGCGTCTTCCAGGTGCCCCACGACCAGACCGCCGCTGCCGTGCGGTCCGCCCTGGAGGCCGGTTACCGCAGCATCGACACCGCCGCGGCCTACGGCAACGAGGCCGGCGTCGGCAGCGCGCTCGCCGCCTCCGGACTGCCGCGCGAGGAGGTGTTCATCACCACCAAACTGTGGAACACCCACCAGGGGTACGACTCCACGCTCGCGGCCTTCGACGCGTCGCTGGACAGGCTCGGCCTGGACTACGTGGACCTGTACCTCATCCACTGGCCGACCCCGGCCCGTGACCTCTACGTCGACACCTGGCGCGCGTTCGAGAAGCTGCTCGCCGACGGCCGTACCCGGTCCATCGGCGTGTCCAACTTCCAGCCCGCGCACCTGACGCGGCTGTTCGACGAGACCGACGTGGTTCCGGTGCTCAACCAGGTCGAGCTCCACCCCGGCCTCCAGCAGAAGGAACTGCGCGCCTTCCACGCCGAGCACGGGATCGCCACCCAGGCGTGGAGCCCGCTGGCGCAGGGCGCGGTGCTGAACGACCCGGTGCTGACCGGCATCGCCGCGCGGCTCGGCCGCACCCCCGCCCAGGTGGTGCTGCGCTGGCACCTCCAGATCGGCAACGTGGTCATCCCCAAGTCCGTGACTCCGGCCCGCATCCGGGAGAACTTCGACCTTTTCGGCTTCGAGCTCACCGACGCCGACCTGGACGCGATCGCGACGCTCGACCAGGGTCTGCGCATCGGCCCCGACCCCGACACGTTCAACTGATCGACCGCTGCCGAGACCATGCCCGCGCTACTCTCGCGGGCATGGCCTTGCAATGGGAGCAGACCGTGGTGGATGCGGCCGATCCGGCCGCGCTGGGCCGCTGGTGGGCCGACGCGCTCGGCTGGGTCCCGGTCACCGAGGAGCCCGACGAGTACGAGATCCGCGCGGCCCCCGACCGTCTCCCCGGCCTCGTCTTCGTGCCCGTGTCCGACGGCAAGGTGGTCAAGAACCGCCTGCACCTGGACTTCCGCCCCGACGACCAGTCCGCCGAGGTCGCCCGCCTGCTCGCGCTCGGCGCCCACCACGCGGACGTCGGCCAGGGCGACAGCTCCTGGGTGGTGCTCGCGGACCCCGAGGGCAACGAGTTCTGCGTCCTCAGCTCCCGCCGCCGGTGAGGCGCGGGCTCACGCCGCCTCCGGTCCAGTACACCCGCGTGCGGCCGGGTCCCGGCCGTACGCTCACACGCCCAGGCCGCCGACGCAAGGGCCGCCCGCGCCCAGTGCAGACGGCGAGGGCGCGGCGGATCACCGGCCGGGCTTGGGGATGCCCTCGCGCACCCCGGACATGCCCGGCCCGGACGCGGGACCGCGTCCGGGCCGGGCATGTCGTTTCCCCGCGACTCAGACCCTGCGGTTCTCGACGCCGTAGCCGAGGGCCCGGACCACCGCCTGGACGTTCGGGTAGTGCTCGTCCGGAGGCAGGGCCGCGACGCGCTCCAACAGGGCCTCCGGCGCCTGGTGGCGGTGCAGGGCGCTCAGCAGGGCGGCCCTGCGGGCTGGGTAGATGGTGCGTTCGAGATGCCTGGCCAGGTCGCTGCGGACGGTGACGCCCTCGGGTGTCATGCCGGACGGTGCCGCCGGCTCCGGGACGGACGTGCCGGCCTCGGCGAAGGGCTGGTCCTCGCCGGAAGGCTGCGGCTCGCGGTCCTCCTGGGCCCGCACAGCACGGTTCGCCTTCAGCTCGCCCTGCATCTCCTTCTTCAGCTCGTCGTCGCGGGCGAAGCCCGTCTTGTTGCTTCCCTGGTCGGTCATAGGGCTGTGGCCTCCCTTGTGGTGCTCGACGTGACCCGCGCGTACCCGACCGGTACGGCCCGAAACGGGTGTGTACGCACCAGACCCGGGTACCCGCGGGTCACCAACGCGTGAAGCGCCGGTGACCGGGAAACCGGAGAAGAACGCAGCTGTGCTGTTCGACGTCGACGACACCCGGATGGACACCGTCCATCCGCACCCCCTCGGCTGGTGGAAGGCGCTCCGGCGAAAGGGGCACATCGTACCGGTGAGCGCCACGCACCGGTGCGTCGGCAGGGGCGCCGACTCACACACCTGCGGAAGGTCGCCGCACGCGACCGCAGGCGCCCTGCCCGGCGGACGACGGCCGCCGGGCAGAGCGGCACGCGTCGTAGTACGACCGCCGCCCGGACGCATTCCGGGCGGCGGGTCCCCCCGACGGCCGACACCGGGAGGTTTGCCGGTGTCCCACTGGGCAGGTGTGATTCACATGACCACCTATGTCGTCACCGTGCCGGGCACGTTTCTGGACGCCCCGACCGCCCAGGCCCGTGAGGCGCTGGTCAGGGCGCTGCGCCCGGTCGATCCGCAGGGCACCGACTTCGGCGAGGCCGAGGAGCTGGGCATCCTCACCGTCTACGACGGCACGAGCGCGTTCAGCCTCCGCCTCGAAGTGGCAGCCGACACGACCGCGCACGCGGAGGAGGCCGCCCGCGACCTCGCCGCCGAGGCCCTGCGCGCCGCCGGGTACACCCCGCGGTCCGCGCCGCTGGGCCAGCCGGTGATCACCGGCATCGACGCGGACTGAACCCCCGCGCACCGCCCCCGGGGTCCGCGGGCGGTGCGCGGGGGTGCCAGGATGGACTCATGGACAACGTGTACTTCGACATCGCCATCGACGGTGCGCCCGCCGGGCGGATCGTCTTCCGCCTCTTCGACGACGTGGTCCCGGAGACGGCGCGGAACTTCCGCGAGCTGGCCACCGGTGAGCACGGCTTCGGCTACGAGGGCTCGGCCTTCCACCGGATCATCCCGGAGTTCATGCTCCAGGGCGGGGACTTCACCCGCGGCGACGGCACCGGCGGCAAGAGCATCTTCGGGGCGAAGTTCGCCGACGAGAACTTCGAGCTCAAGCACGACCGGCCGTTCCTGCTGTCGATGGCCAACGCCGGGCCCCACACCAACGGCTCGCAGTTCTTCGTGACCACCGTCAAGACCGCGTGGCTGGACGGCAAGCACGTGGTCTTCGGCGAGGTGGTCGAGGGCGAGGACATCGTCAAGCTGATCGAGAGCAAGGGCGCGCAGAGCGGCCGTCCCAGCGCGAAGGTCGTCATCGCCGCGTCCGGCACCGTCGCGTAGTACCCCCGGCAGCGGCTCCCGTCCCCCTGCCGGCCGGGACGGGGAGCCTCCGTTCCGCTCAGGCGGCTCCCGGCCGGTCCTCCGGCCGGGAGCCGCCGTCACCCGTAGCCCCCGGACCTGCGGAGCAACAGTTCAGCGAGGCCGGTACGCGGTCGCGGACGTGCCCGGCTCACCCCTGTGGCAAGCATGATCGACCGGCGACGGGGAAAGCGAGGGGCGCGACCTGCCGGGTACCGCGGCTGTACGAACCATTGAGACGGTGTACGACATGACCGAGCCACAGCAGCCGACCGAGACGCGGTCCGCCACTACCAGGGACGTCGCCCGAGGGGCGCCGTGCTGGGTCACCCTGGCGTCGCGCGGTCTCGAGGCGTCGGAGAAGTTCTACGGCTCCGTGCTCGGCTGGGAGTTCCGGGCCACCACGCTCGGCGAGCGGTTCGCCGTGGCGCTCAGCGAGGGCCGGCCCGTCGCCGGTGTCGCCGCCGTCGCCTCCGAGCTCCAGGTCGCCGTGGCCTGGACGCCGTACTTCGCGGTCACGCAGGCCGACGAGGCCGCCGCCCGGATCAGAGAGCGCTCCGGGACCGTCGCCCTGGGCCCCATGGCCTTCGCCTCCGGCCGCGCGCTGGTCGCCGCGGATCGCGACGGCGCGGTGTTCGGTGTCTGGGACGGCAGGATGCCGGGCGGCTGGCAGACCTGGCACGACGAGGGCCCGGTCGTGGTACGGCTGCGCACCCGGGACGCCTTCGAGGCGGCCATCTTCTACGGCGGCGTACTGGAGTGGGCCGACGACCGCCCCGACGCCTGCTCGGTGGCGTACGAGAACGACGAGGTCGTGGTACGCAGCCGCGGCAGCGTCGTGGCCCGGCTCGTCTCCGGAGCGGTCGAGGCGGCCCCCGACCCCGCCCTGCGCCCGCACTGGAACGTCCAGTTCCGGGTCGCCGACGTGGACGCGTGCGGGTACACCGCCCGCGCCCTGGGCGGCACCGTGCTGGACCGGGGCAGCACCCCCTCCGGCCCCTACGCGGACCTGCGCGACCCGGACGGCGGCCTGTTCACCGTCCTCGGCCGCACCGAGGCCGCCGGAACCTGACCGGTCCGGCGACCCCGTACGCGACCGGGCCCGGTGTCGTCCGGGCCCCGGTCTCCGATATCCGGTTCCCGGTCAGACGCCCACGTTGACGTACGTCACCGTGACCGCCGCCGCACGCGCCGTCGTGCTCGTCGGAACCGGTATGAACAGCACCCTGCCGGTGCCGAGGCAGGGCAGGTCGATCGTGGTCGGGATCGCCGCCCTCACCCCGTACTCCTTCAGCACGGCGGCGGTCCCGGTCGACGTGCCGCTGCCGAAGTCCACGACCACGCGGTCCGCGGCCTCGCCGGTGTAGCCGACCTCGGGCGAGGTCACCGTCACGGCCGGCGCCACCGACACGTACTGGCCGGCGATCGGGTGCCCGGTCTGGCCCGGCGTCGCCGGGCCGAAGCAGCCGACCTTGATGGTGGCGTTGGCCGACACCCCGCCCACCTGACCGACGAACCACTGGTGGGGTGCGACGGGCGCCGCGCTCGCCCCGGCGGCCGTCACCCCCGACAGTCCGAACGACCCTGCCCCCAGCGCGAGCGCCGCGACCGTCCTGGACACCCGTACCCGCTGCTTCCTGTTGCGCATGTTTCTCCCTCCGGACTGGCGGTACGCGGCCGATCCCGGCCGCGTACGGCGTGGGGTGAACTGAGCGGGAGCAGCGACATGGTAGCGACGCGCCGACGATCCGGATCCGTCGTGAATCGGCCTCGGTGGGTGGCCGAGGGGGATGTGCCACGGATCCCGCGGGCTCCAGCGGGCGGTCATCGCGGCGCGGTCGTCCCCCTGGTGACCAGCCGTCGCGTCAGGTCGGCAGCCCCGCCCTCGCCTTCAGAGGCTCCCACCAGTCGCGGTTGTCCCGGTACCAGGCCACCGTGCCGGCCAGTCCCGCGTCGAAACCGGTCAGCGGCTCGTACCCCAGCTCCTCGCGGATCTTGGCGACGCTCAGCGAGTAACGCAGATCGTGCCCTTTGCGGTCCGCGACGCGCACCACGCTGTCCCAGCCGGCGCCGCACGCCGCGAGCAGCCGCCCGGTCAGCTCGCGGTTGGACAGCTCCGTGCCGCCGCCGACGTGGTAGACCTCACCGGCCCGGCCGCGGCGCAGCACCAGATCGACGCCCCGGCAGTGGTCGGAGACATGCAGCCAGTCGCGGACGTTGCGCCCGTCGCCGTAGAGCGGCACCGTGCGGCCGTCGAGCAGGTTGGTGACGAACAGCGGGATCATCTTCTCCGGGAAGTGGTACGGACCGTAGGTGTTCGAGCAGCGGGTGACGGTGACGTCCATCCCGTGGGTGCGGTGGTACGCCAGCACCATCAGGTCGGAGGCCGCCTTCGACGCCGCGTACGGGGAACTGGGCGCGAGCGGCGAACTCTCCGTCCACGAACCCTCGGCGACCGAGCCGTACACCTCGTCGGTCGACACGTGCGCGAACCGGCCCACCCGGTGCCGCCGTGCCGCGTCCAGCAGCACCTGCGTGCCCAGCACGTTCGTACTCACGAACGGCGAGGCGTCCACGACGGAGCGGTCCACGTGTGACTCGGCCGCGAAGTGCACCACGGCGTCCTGACCGGCCGCCACCGCGTCCACCACCTCGCGGTCGCGGATGTCGCCGCGGACGAACCTGAGGCCCGGATGGCCGGTGACCGGCCCGAGGTTCGCCTCGTTGCCCGCGTACGTCAGGCTGTCCAGGACCGTGACCCGGGTGTCCGTGCCCGAGGGCAGCTCGCCCAGGAGTGTCGCCCTGACGAACTGCGATCCGACGAAGCCGGCGCCACCGGTGACGAGTAGTCGCATGGCACCGACATGCTAGTCCCGCGTCAGCCGGGGTGTGCCCTGTCGCGACGCCCGGCACGGCGCCTCGCGGCGTTGCCGCACCGACCGATCAGGCCCGCTGCGAGGCCGGTGCGGCGCCTTGACACGCACCGCACCGGACGCCGCTCCCTGACGGGCTGACGGGCGCACCTGACGCGGCACCAGGTCCGCACCGGGCGAACGCCCCGTCAACTCCGCACGGCCACAAGGGCATCGAGGCGAGTCGTTCGCCCGTCGCGCCCCTGACCAGCACGATTCCGCATTCGGCTGGATCTTCACTACGATCCGCCGATGATCTTTAGAAAGCTAATGGCCGCAGGACTCGGCGGTGGCCTGCTCGCCGCCGCGGCCTGCGGTCTCGCGCCCGCGACGGCCTGGGCGGACGAACCGGCGGCGCATGCGGCGCCCAAGGTCGAGCTGGTCCTCGACGTGAGCGGTTCGATGCGGGCCCGGGACATCGACGGCCAGTCCCGTATGTCCGCGGCCAAGCAGGCCTTCGACGACGTGCTGGATTCCGTGCCGCAGGGCGTGCAGTTGGGCATACGCACGCTCGGCGCGGACTACCGGGGCAATGACCGCAGGACCGGCTGCAAGGACACCCGTCAGCTCTACCCGGTCGGCCCGCTGGACCGTACCGAGGCGAAGACGGCGGTGGCGACGCTGGTGCCGACGGGGTGGACGCCGATCGGTCCGGCGCTGCTCGCGGCGGCCGACGACCTCGAGGGCGGCGACGGGACCCGGCGCCTGGTTCTGATCACCGACGGCGAGGACACCTGCCAGCCCCTCGACCCGTGCGAGGTGGCGCGGGAGATCGCCGCTCGCGGTGTGCACCTGGTCATCGACACGCTGGGCCTCATCCCGGACGCGTCGACCCGCGACCAGCTCACCTGTATAGCGGAGGCGACGGGTGGCACGTACACCACGATCCAGCATCAGCAGCAGCTCAGTTCCCGGGTGAAGCAGTTGGTGGACCGCAGCACGGACACCGTGGTGACGCCGGTGGCCACCCGCGGTACCGCGGCCTGTACGGGAGCGCCGCTGCTCGGGGCGGGTGTGTACACCGACCGGGAGACGTTCTCGCAGAACCGCTGGTACCGGGTCGCCGTGCGGCCGGGGCAGGAGCTGCGCGCCTCGGTCAGTGTCTTCGCCGACCGCGCCGTCAACGCCGATTACGGCGTGCTGCTGCGGGGCGTCACGCTGCACGGGCGGGAGATCGTGCGCGACGACGAGGGCGGCACCGGCCGCACGGATGCGGTTTCGGCAGGCATCCGTTATCCGAAGCCTTCCGCGGACTCCGGCACTCCGCCGGAGACGGTGTGTATCGAGGTCGGGAACTCCTTCTCCGCGCCGGCGTCGGTCAAGGTCACACCGGGGCTGCCGGTCGAGCTCTCGATCGACCTGGTGCAGAGCCCCGACCAGCCCTCGGACGTGGCTTTCCGCGGACTCGGGCGCGGCTGGTGGCTGCTGGGTCTGCTGCTGGTGACCGGCGTGGTGGCCGGTCTGTTCTCGGGCTGGATCGCCCGCTGGCTCCTGACCACGGAGAGGTCCCGCTGATGCGCGCACTGCGAGTGCTGCCTGCCGCCGCCGTTCTGGCGGTCGCGGCCCTGGCCGCCCTGTCCGGTCCGGCGGTGGCGGATGATCCGAGTACCACGCCCAGTGCCTCGGCGACCGCCGAGGGCGGTGCGGCGCCGACGGAGGCGGGTACCGGTTTCCGTACCGCGGTGGCTGTGCGCCAGGGCCAGCAGGCTACGGCCAGTGGCTCGGCGGGCGACTACCTGTACTGGGTGTTCCCGGCGGACACCGGCCAGCACGTCAACGTCGAGGCGACGGTGACCTTCCCGGAGTCCGTGATGCGGCACGGCCCGTCCACGTGGCAGGTCGATGTCTATGACGGCCTGCGGCGACGGCAGGCCTGCCGGTTCGGTGCGCAGACCCGTACGGTCCCGGCTGACGCCACGTCGGTCTCGCTGTCCTGCAAACTGCGTACGGTTCGTGCGTGGGCGGAGCCGTGGTCGAACGATCCGCTGCGGGGCGCGTATTACATACGTCTGACCGTCCTGGGCCTTCCCCCCGCTGATCTGGGGCAGCCCGTCCAGGCGGCGGTCAAGGTCTCCTCGTCCGGCACGGGTGGCCGTCAGGCGGTGGACGGCTCGGTGGAGCCGGTGGTGCCCGCGGCGTCCGCGGCGGTCGCCCCCTCCGGCGGATGGGCCGGCACCTGGTGGTCTGCCCGCTGGCTGTGGACGGGCGGCGGCGGCCTCCTCGCGGCCCTCGCCGCGATCGGCGCGCACCGGCTGGCCCGTGGCCCGATCGCCCGGGGCGGTCCGGGTTCGGACGGCCGGGCAGGCCACGTGAACTGAGGACGCGGCCGGGGCTTCCCCGTGCGCGCCGCGGGGCTGACGCCCGGCAACGCCGGCCGCTCCGACCTCGGTGGCACGAACCTGCTGGTCACCACTCGTCAGTGGCGACACTGAGGCTTCGATGACACAGGGCAGCCAGTGAGGCCGGACGCCGGTGGGCCATTCGTGGAGTCAGGACATGTGGCGTGTGATGTTGTGTTGAATGTGAAGTCAGGAGTGAGGTTCGGCTAGGGTGCGGGGCGGAGGTCGAGCTGATGCCCACGGAGGACGAGCTGTTCGCGTCGGTGGACGCGCTGCTGGAGCAGGGGCCGCTGCTGCCGCCGCCGGATGAGCGGAAGCGGCTGCGGAAGGCGGCCGGGCTGGTTCAGGAGGATGTGGCGGCGGCGCTGCATGTGGGGCGGGAGACGGTGAACGGCTGGGAGACCGGCCGGACGATGCCGCGCCCGCCGCGTCTGCAGGCGTACAAGCGGCTGCTGGAGGGATGGGCCGCCCGCTACCCGGCGGCCTCCGAGGCCGAGGTGGCCGAGGTGCCGGAGGCGTTCGCGGCGGCCGCGCCGGACCGTACCGCCGAAGCCC
>NZ_DATDBG010000190.1:0-5704 GCF_036524955.1 Streptomyces sp. | reverse complement strand
GGAGTTCCTGGACGCCTTCGACGCGCCGGCCGCCGCCGCGCCGCCGCGCGGGCCCCGAACCGCCGCTGGCCCCGCGCCCGCCGCCGATCCGGCGGCGCGACCCGGCCCGGGGCACGACGGACCGGGCACGGGCACCGGGCCCGAGCCGGAGCGCGGAAGCGGTGGCGGCAAGAACCGCGCCCTCAGCGGCATCGCGGCGGCAGCCGTCGTCACCGTCCTCGCCGTGGTGGTGGCCGGCCAGGTCACCGGGGGGGAGAAGAAGCACAACGGGTCGGCGGGCAAGAACGCCGCGACGCGCACCTCCGGGGACGAGGAGTCCGGCATGCGGCTGCGCGACGCCCCGGCGAGCGCCGCCGCGACGGCGGCCCCCACGGACGAGGTGCTGATGGCCCGTACGTACCCGCTGAATCCCCACCTCGGTCTGTCCGGGGCCTTCATGACGATGCCGGGGCACCAGGCGGCGCCGGGGCACGGCACGGTCCTGCGGTTCCGGGTGGACGTGGAGAAGGGGCTGCCGCTGGACGCGGACCTCTTCACCCGGACCGTCTTCAGGACGCTGAACGACAGGCGGAGCTGGGGCCACGGCGGGAAGATGACGTTCGAGCGGGTGTCGACCGGCCCGGCCGACATCGTGGTCACCCTCGCCAGCCCGGGTACCACCGCGAAATGGTGCGCGAAGTCGGGTCTGGACACGTCGGTTGAGAACGTGTCATGTGACGCCGCGTCGACTCCGCGCACGATGATCAACGCGTACCGGTGGGCGCAGGGCGCGGCCACGTACGGTCCCGGGCGGATCCACGCGTACCGGCAGATGCTGATCAACCACGAGGTCGGGCACCGGCTCGGGCACGGTCACGTGGGGTGCCCCAAGGAGGGCGCGCCCGCCCCGGTGATGATGCAGCAGACCAAGTTCCTGTCCCTGGACGGCGGTCCCACCTGCACGCCTAACGCGTGGCCGTTCCCGTAGCCCACCGCGGCGCACCTCCGGTCAGGGGCGGCACCCCGGACGTCCGCCAGGCGCACCTGCGCGGCGCCACGCCTCCGGCGCCGCAACGCGCCCCGCGCGGAGAAGTTACGGCCGTTCACCCCTTCTGATGGTGTGGCGGACAACCGTCCGCCACACCACCGCTGCCCCGGCATACCGTCTTCGCGTTCGGCAGACCCGGCCAAGGCGGAGAGGGGGCGTACAGGTGCGCGTCGCATTGCTCACCGAAAGTGGTTACCCGTACGCGCGAGGTGAAGGGGCCGTGTGGTGCGATCGGCTCGTGCGCGGGCTCGCCCACCACGACTTCGATGTGTACGCGCTGAGCAGGTCGCCGCGTACGGAGGAGGGCGGCCTGGTGCGGCGGCCCCCGCATGTGCGGCGGGTGCTGACCGAGCGCCTCTGGGGAGAGCCGCCGGCCGGCACCCCCGGGCCGGCCTCGGGCGGCGGCCGGGAGGCCCGGTGGGCGCGGCGGGTCGAATTCCGCCGGCACTACGGGGAGTTCGCGGCGGCGCTGGCGGGCGGCACGGCCGGGGGACCGGCCCCGGCGCCCGTGGCCGGCGGTCCGTCCGCCGAGGCCGGGCCGCGGGCCGACCGGTTCGCCGCCGGGCTCTACGGGCTGGCCCGGCTCGCGACCCGGCACGGCGGGCTGCCCGAGCTGTTACGCAGCCAGGACGCGCTCGCCGCGCTGGAGGCGGCCTGCCGGGCGCCGGGCGTACGCCCCCTGCTCGGCGACATCGTCGTCACCGAACTCCTCACCGTCGCCGATCTGCTGGAAGTCCAGCTACGACCGCTGTCGGCGCCCTGGTACGGGCCGGCCGAGCTGGGCGCGGCCGAGCTGTGCCACGCGGTGTCGGGCGGCCCGGCGACGCTGCCCGGGCTGCTGGCCAAACGCTTCCGCGGTACGCCGCTCGTCGTCACCGAGTACACCGTCCGGGTCCGGGAGGCGCTGCTCGGCCTGCGGGCCGCCGGGTTCACCCCGGCGGTACGGGCGCTGCTCGGCGCCTACCACCGGCTGCTGGCCGGGGAGAGCTACCGCCAGGCCGCCCTGGTCACGGCGGGTTCCACGCACGTCCGGCGCTGGCAGGAGCGGTGCGGGGCGCGGCGGGACCGTATGCGTACCGTCCACCCCGGGATCGACGCCACCCGCTTCGCCCGCGCGGGCGAAGCGGCGGAGGCGGAGGCCGCGGCGCCGGCGGCGCACGCCGAACGAACCGTCGTCTGGGTCGGCCGGCCGGACCCGGCCAAGGACCTGATCGCGCTCCTGCACGCGTTCCGCGTGATACGCGCGCAGGAGCGGCACGCGCGCCTGCGCGTCTTCCACCCCCCTGTCACGGACGAACGGTCCGCCGCCTACCTCGGACACTGCCGCACGCTGGCGGCGCAGCTCTTCCCGGACGAGGCGGCGCACGCCCGCGCTGTCGGCGAGAGCCCGGTCACCTTCGAGGAGATCGGTTCGCCGCAGGCCCCGGAACCGGCGGACGCGTACGCGGCGGGCGACGTCGTCCTGCTGTCCAGCATGGCGGAGGGCTTTCCGCTGAGCCTGGTCGAGGCGATGCTCTGCGGGCGGGCGACGGTCTCCACGGACGTGGGCGCGGTGCGGGAGGTGATCGGCGGGACGGGGCTCGTGGTGCCGCCCCGCAACCCGAAAGCCCTGGCCGAGGCGGCGCTCGACCTGCTGCGGGGTCCGGAGCGGGCGGCCCGCCTCGGCGCCGCGGCCCGCGAACGCGCGCTCGCGCTCTTCACGGTCACCCGATGCGTGGACGCCTTCCGCGAGAGCTACCTGTCGGTGGTCGCCCACGACCGGGTCCGCCGTGAACCCCGGTGGACCCGGGCCGGCTCCCCGCGGCCCGTCACCACTCCGGCGGAACCCCTCTCGCCCACCTGCCTCGCCCCCACGGCGGTCTCCTCCGGAGGGCCGTGCCGATGAGATCGCGTTCTTCCGGCGCAGGGCTCGCCGGCGGCGGGGAGGCGGGCACGCCCGGCCGGGCTGTGCCGGAGGCGGAAGGGGGCGGTCCAGGCGAATCGGTGTGCTCGGAGCCGGCGGCGTGGGAGGGGGCCGGTTCCCCCGGGGGTCCCGGGGAAGGCCGCACGTCAGCGGCTCGGCGCGCGGCATCGGATTCCGGCGGACCCGGCGCGGAGGCGGCCGGTCGTACGGCCGTGGCGTCCGGGGCAGGGGCGGCCCGCAGCGGCGGTGCCTGGACGGCGCCGGGGTCCGGGCGGCCCGGGCAGCGGCGGGCCGGTGGGCGGCAGGAACCCCTGCCCGTGCCCCGGCGCAGAGGGCCGGCCGATCCCGTGCGCGGGGTGATGCACCGTCACCGGAGGCTGCTGGCCGGCGCCGTGGACGAGTGGGAGATCGCCGCCGGACTGGAGGCGCGGGGCGTGGACGACGCGGGTGCCCGGCTGCTGCGGCACCGCGACGTGTTCGGACTCGCGGAAGAGCTGTACGCCCGGGTGCCCAGGACCGTTTCCCGGCTGGAGGGCACCCCGCCGGCCGCCGGGAAAGCCCTCGTCCCGTGGCGGGCGGGGGCTCTGCACCTGCTGCCGGGCGCGGGGTGCGCGTTCTTCGAGCACCTGCGCGTTCCCGCGCTCGGCGCGCTCGTCGCCGTACTCATCGGCCTGGTCACCTGGGCGGCGCTGCGGACCGGCCCGCTGCGGACCGTCCGCGGTGGCGGCGCGCCCTGGACCTACGGCCTGATCGCGTACGCCCTCTGTGGCCCGCAGGCGGTGACCGCGCTCGCCGGTGAGGGGTCCTTCGACCCGGCGGTGAGCCTCGGGCCCTTCACCGCGCTCGCGCTGAGCCTGGCACCGGCGGCGTACGGCGCGCGCTGGTTCGCCGTCCGGGCCCGCGCGCAGCTCGGGCCGAGCCACGGGCTGGCCGACTTCGCCGACGCGGTACGGCCGCGGCTGGCGGCGGCCCTGATCGGGTACGCGCTGGCGCTGGTCGCCCTGCTGGTCCTGCTGAGCCCGCACGGCCCGATCGCCGGCCCGGCCGCCCTCGGCGTCCTGCTCTTCACCGCGCGCCTCCTGTCAGTCCACGGCCATCCCCGACCGGCCGGCTGGGCGCTCGCCGCCGCCTGCGCCGCCGAGGGCCTGACCCTGGCCGCCGCCCCGCTGCACCTCAGCCCGGGCGGCGCCACCCCGCAAACCCTGGCCTGCGCCACCGCCGCGCTCGCCCTCACCCTTCATGCCTTCCGCGTTCTGCCCCAGGCCTCCTCGCACCGTCCCCCGGACCTGACCGTGATCCCACCACCCAGGAGAAACCACCCGTGACCAGCCACTTCCTCCCACACGCCTCGCGCATCGACCCCGCCACCGATCCCACCGGCCCGTACGGCACGGCGTCGAGGTCCCGTCCGGGGCGCGCGGGCGCCGGAGCCGAGCCCCGCGCCCTTCCCGCGACGCGCTGCCGTGACCGGGGGCGGGCCGTGCCCGAAGCCCGTATGCCCTGCCCGGCGAAGCACGGGCTGGGCGGTGCCGCGGACGGGCCCGGCGGTCGTGCCACGTTCGGCCGGGGGCGGGCCGGAGGTGAATCCCGCGCCCTGCGGACGGTCGGCTGCCGGCCGGGCGCCTCGTACCTCGTGCCGCCGAGGTGCCGGCATGAGGGGGCGGGAGGTGCGGCGGCCCGGGGGGGCCGTGCGGCGGTTCGTACGGGAGGTGGTGTGCGGTGAGGGTGTTGTTGCTGGGGGCCGACGGGTTTCTCGGGCGGCATGTCGCGGAGCGGCTGGTGGCCGACCCGGCGGTGCAGTTGACCGCGCTGGGGCGCGGTGACGACGCGGACGTGCGGTTCGACCTGGCGACCGGGGCGCCGGGAGTGCTGGCGCGGTTCGTGGACGCGGTGCATCCCGGGGTGGTGATCAACTGTGCCGGCAGTACGCGGGGCAACGCGCGGGACCTGACGCGGCAGAACACGGTCGCCGTGGCGACGATCTGCGAGGCGCTGCGGCGCAGCGCGGTCGGGGCGCGGCTGGTGCAGGTGGGGTGCGGGTCGGAGTACGGGCCGTCCCCGTCCGGGGCGTCCACCGGGGAGGACGCCGTGCCGCGGCCGGGCGGACCGTACGGCGTGAGCAAGCTCGCCGCGACGGAGTTGGTGCTCGGCTCGGGTCTGGACGCGGTCGTGCTGCGGGTGTTCAGCCCGATCGGCCCCGGGACGCCCACCGGCGCGCCGCTGGGCAGGATCGCCGAGGCGCTGCGGCGGACCATGCAGAACGGCGACGCCGAGCTGAAGCTCGGCGGACTGGCCGTGCAGCGGGACTTCATCGACGTCCGGGACGTGGCCCGAGCCGTGCACGCCGCGTCGCTCTCGGCCGCGCAGGGCGTGGTGAACATCGGCAGCGGGCGCGCGGTGCGGTTGCGCGACATGGCCGCCGCACTCGCCCATGTCGCGGGCTACGACGGCCTGCTCCACGAGATCGACGACCATCCGGCCGCCGGACCCGGTCACGGCCCGGGTCCGCACCCCCCGTACCCCGACGGCTGTGGTCTGTGGCAGCAGGCGGACGTACGGACCGCCCGCGACCGCCTCGGCTGGCGGCCCCGGATCGCCCTGGAGGAGTCGCTGGCCGACGTGTGGATGGAAGCGGCGTGCCGCGTCTGAATCTCACCGGACCCAGCCCAAGGGGCGTTTTTGAGAAAGGCGTCCCGCATGCCGGACAGGGGAATCCGGGTCACGGAGTGCGGCCGACGGTCGGTCGGGTCGGCGGCCGGGGTCGGACCGCCGAC
>NZ_DATDBG010000189.1:0-15959 GCF_036524955.1 Streptomyces sp. | reverse complement strand
AGGCTCTAGGCTTATGACCATGCGCATCGCCAGGTTCTCCATCGACGGCAACGTCGCCTTCGGGGCGGTCGAAGGCGACCCGACCGGCCCCGGCGGCCTGGACGGCCTCGTCATCGACATCATCAAGGGCATCCCGTTCGCGGACTTCGAGCTGTCCGGTACGAAGGTGCCGCTGGACAAGGTCCGGCTGCTGCCGCCCGTGCTGCCCAACAAGGTCGTCGCGATCGGCCGGAACTACGCGGCGCACGCCGCCGAACTGGGCCACGAGGTACCGGACGCGCCCTGGGCCTTCTTCAAGCCGTCAACCTCGGTGATCGGCCCCGGCGACCCGATCGTGTACCCGTCGTTCTCCCGCGAGGTCCATCACGAGGCCGAACTCGCCGTGGTGATCAGCCGGATGTGCCGCGAGGTGCCCCGCGAGCGGGTCAAGGACGTCATCCTGGGCTACACCTGCGCCAACGACGTCACCGCCCGGGACACCCAGCGGGCCGAGAAGCAGTGGGCCCGCGCCAAGGGCTTCGACTCCTCGTGCCCGCTCGGCCCGTGGATCGAGACCGGCCTCGACCTGGCCGCCGCCGGTGACCTCGCCGTCACCGCGACCGTCAACGGCGAACTGCGGCAGGCCGGCCGCACCCGCCAGATGATCAACTCCGTCGAGGACCTGATCGTCAACATCACCGAGGCGATGACGCTGCTCCCCGGTGACGTTCTGCTCACCGGCACCCCCGCGGGCGTCGGCCCGCTGCTCCCCGGCGACGAGGTCGCCGTCACCATCGAAGGCATCGGCACTCTCACCAACAAGGTGATCTCGCGTGACTAGCGCGACCACTCCGGGTGTCCGCGTCCGCTTCTGTCCCTCGCCGACCGGCAACCCCCACGTGGGCCTGGTCCGCACCGCCCTGTTCAACTGGGCGTTCGCCCGGCACCACCAGGGCACCCTGGTCTTCCGCATCGAGGACACCGACGCGGCCCGCGACTCCGAGGAGTCGTACCGGCAACTGCTCGACTCGATGCGCTGGCTCGGGCTCGACTGGGACGAGGGCCCCGAGGTGGGCGGCCCGCACGCGCCCTACCGCCAGTCGCAGCGGATGGACATCTACGCCGACGTGGCCCGCCGCCTCAAGGAGGCCGGGCACGCGTACGACTGCTACTGCACCAACGAGGAGCTGGAGGAGCGCCGGGCCGAGGCCCGTGCCGCCGGCCGCCCCTCGGGGTACGACGGGAAGTGCCGCACACTGACGGCCGAGCAGATCGCCGCCTACCGGGCCGAGGGCCGACCCGCCGTCGTCCGCTTCCGGATGCCGGACCAGCCGATCACCTTCACCGACCTGGTCCGCGGCGAGCTGACCTTCACCCCGGAGAACGTGCCGGACTACGGCATCCTCCGAGCCACCGGCGCCCCGCTCTACACGCTGGTCAACCCGGTGGACGACGCGCTGATGGAGATCACCCACGTCCTGCGCGGCGAGGACCTGCTCTCCTCCACCCCGCGGCAGATCGCGCTCTACCACGCGCTGATCGAACTCGGCGTCGCCAAGGCCGTCCCGGTCTTCGGGCACCTGCCCTATGTCATGGGCGAGGGCAACAGGAAGCTGTCCAAGCGCGACCCGGAGGCCTCCCTCGGCCTCTACCGCGAGCGCGGCTTCCTGCCCGAGGGCCTGCTCAACTACCTCTCGCTGCTCGGCTGGTCCTACTCCGCCGACCAGGACGTCTTCTCGCTCGCCGAGATGGTCGCGAAGTTCGACATCGCCGACGTCAACGCCAACCCGGCCCGCTTCGACCTGAAGAAGGCCGAGGCGATCAACGCCGACCACATCCGCCGCCTGGAGCCCAAGGCGTTCGCCGGGGCGTGCGCGCCCTGGCTGCGCGCCCCCTACGCCCCCTGGCCCCCGGAGTCCTTCGACGAAGCGGCGTGGCTGGCCGTCGCCCCGCACGCGCAGACCCGCCTCACCGTGCTGTCCGACATCACCGCCAACGTCGACTTCCTCTTCCTGGACGCACCCGCCCAGGACGAGGCGTCCTGGGCGAAGGGGATGAAAGAAGGCTCCGACGCGCTGCTGCGCACCGCCCGCGAGCACCTGGCGGCGGCCGACTGGTCCACTCCGGAGGCCCTGAAGGAAGCGGTGCTGGCCGCGGGCGAGCAGCACGGCCTCAAGCTGGGCAAGGCCCAGGCCCCGGTCCGGGTCGCCGTCACCGGCCGCACGGTCGGCCTGCCGCTCTTCGAGTCCCTCCAGGTGCTGGGCCGCGAGCGCACCCTGGCCCGAATCGACGCCGCCCTGGCCGAACTGGGCGGCTGACCGGCCGGCTGTCCGACCCCGCCGCTAGATTGGTCGGCATGGCGATCCGCGCGGTCCTGTGGGACATCGACGACACCATCTTCGACTACGCGGGCGCCGACCGCGCCGGCCTGCGCAATCACCTGCGCCACGAGGGCCTGCCCGACGGATACGACACCGTCGGGCAGGCCCTCGACCGCTGGGAGGAGCTGACCGCGCTGCACTGGGCGCGGTTCGCGGCCGGGGAGTGCGACTTCCCGGGCCAGCGCAGGGACCGGGTGCGGGACTTCCTGGGCCGGGCGCTGACCGACGAAGAGGCCGACGCGTACTTCGCGCGGCACGTCGCGCACTACGAGGCGGCGTGGGCGCTGTTCCCCGACGCCGTGCCCGTACTCGACCTGCTGGCCGGGGAGTACCGGCACGCGGTGCTCTCCAACTCCGCCTTCGAGCATCAGGACCGCAAGCTGCGCACGCTGGGCGTACGGGACCGGTTCGAGGCGCTGCTGTGCGCGGTGGAACTCGGGGTGTCCAAGCCGGAGGCGGCGGCCTTCCACGCGGCCTGTGACGTGCTGGGTCTGGCGCCGCACGAGGTCGCGTACGTCGGCAACGAACCGGACATCGACGCCCGGGGCGCGGCCGACGCCGGGCTGCACGGCATCTGGCTGGACCGGCTCCGGATCGGCTGGCCGCCGGAGCTCGGCGGGCCCCCACGGGGCGTGCGGGGAAGGATCACCGGGCTCGCCGAACTTCCCGGCCTGCTGCGCGGCGATACTCGTTTTGGAGCGGTGACCGGCATCGGGTAATGTTCTTCCTGCGCCGCCGGAGAGGGCAGACAGACCCAGCCGGTGATCGCAAAAACCGAACGAAGCCCCCGGTCGGGGGTTGAGTTTTGGTGGGGTATGGTGTAATTGGCAGCACGACTGATTCTGGTTCAGTTAGTCTAGGTTCGAGTCCTGGTACCCCAGCGCACTTTCGTGCGAGTCTCAGTGCGAGCCCCCGTTGTGTAGCGGCCTAGCACGCTGCCCTCTCAAGGCAGTAGCGCCGGTTCGAATCCGGTCGGGGGTACAGATCCTTTCATTCCGTTCCCTCCGGGTCGCTCCCGGCCGGAACGACGTGAGGATCGCCAGGGCCCCCGTTGTGTAGCGGCCTAGCACGCCGCCCTCTCAAGGCGGTAGCGCCGGTTCGAATCCGGTCGGGGGTACACGGTCTTTTTTCCACTCGGGAAGCCCGTCGCGGTCGCGGCGGGCTTTCGCCGTTACCGCGGCGCCCCCGGAGGGCCCCGCGGGGCCCTCCCGCGCGGGGGGAGCTCAGCCGTTGCGCCGCAGCGCTTCGGACAGCCGGGCCGCCGCGTCCACCACGGCCTGCGCGTGCATACGTCCCGGGTGCCGGGTGAGCCGTTCGATCGGCCCGGAGACGGACACCGCGGCGACCACGCGGTTGGAGGGCCCGCGCACCGGGGCGGAGACCGAGGCGACCCCCGGCTCGCGTTCGCCGATCGACTGCGACCAGCCCCGGCGGCGCACGCCGGACAGCGCGGTGGCGGTGAACCTGGCGCCCTGGAGACCGCGGTGCAGCCGCTCCGGCTCCTCCCACGCCATGAGCACCTGCGCCGCGGACCCCGCCTTCATCGGCAGCGTGGAGCCCACCGGGACGGTGTCCCGGAGTCCGGACAGCCGTTCCGCCGCGGCGACGCAGATGCGCATGTCGCCCTGGCGCCGGTAGAGCTGCGCGCTCTCGCCGGTGACGTCCCGCAGGTGGGTGAGGACGGGCCCCGCGGTGGCGAGCAGCCGGTCCTCACCCGCGGCGGCGGCCAGCTCGGAGAGCCGGGGACCCAGGATGAAGCGGCCCTGCATGTCGCGGGCCACCATGCGGTGGTGTTCGAGCGCGACCGCCAGCCGGTGCGCGGTGGGGCGGGCCAGGCCCGTGGCACCGACAAGCCCGGCCAGGGTGGCCGGACCGGACTCCAGCGCGCTGAGCACCAGAGCCGCCTTGTCGAGAACGCCGACGCCGCTAGAGTTGTCCATGCAACGATATTCGCGTCTCACACTATGAAACGCAAGTTCAATTTCCCGGAGAACGCGTCAGGCTTGTGGACACAGCGCAGGACTCACACGAATTGGCCGCCGCGATGCTGCGGGGCCGGAGGGACGGCGATGGGTAGGACACTCGCGGAGAAAGTCTGGGACGACCACGTCGTCCGCCGCGCCGAGGGCGAGCCCGATCTGCTCTTCATCGATCTTCACCTGCTGCACGAGGTGACCAGTCCCCAGGCGTTCGACGGGCTGCGGATGAACGGCCGGAAGGTCCGCCGCACCGACCTCACCATCGCCACCGAGGACCACAACACCCCCACCCTCGACATCGACAAGCCGATCGCCGACCCGGTCTCCCGTACCCAGTTGGAGACGCTGCGCAAGAACTGCGCCGAGTTCGGCGTGCGGCTGCACCCGCTGGGCGACGTCGAGCAGGGCGTCGTGCACGTCGTGGGCCCGCAGCTCGGTCTGACCCAGCCGGGCACCACGGTGGTCTGCGGCGACTCGCACACCTCCACCCACGGTGCTTTCGGCGCGCTGGCGTTCGGCATCGGCACCTCGCAGGTCGAGCATGTGCTGGCCACCCAGACGCTGCCGCTGGCCCCGTTCCGGACGATGGCGATCACCGTGGACGGCGAACTGTCGCCCGGCGTCACCGCCAAGGACCTGATCCTCGCCGTGATCACCAGGATCGGCACCGGCGGCGGCCAGGGCTATGTCATCGAATACCGCGGCTCGGCGATCGAGAAGCTGTCGATGGAAGCCCGGATGACCGTCTGCAACATGTCGATCGAGGCGGGCGCGCGGGCCGGCATGATCGCCCCCGACCAGACCACCTTCGACTACCTGGAAGGGCGCCCGCACGCCCCCAAGGGTGCGGACTGGGACGCGGCGGTCGCGTACTGGAAGACGCTGAAGACCGATGAGGACGCGGTCTTCGACCACGAGGTGCGGATCGAGGCGAGCGAGCTGACCCCGTTCGTCACCTGGGGCACCAACCCCGGGCAGGGCGCGCCGCTGAGTGCGTCGGTGCCGGACCCCGCGTCCTTCGCCGACGCCAGCGACCGGCTCGCCGCCGAGAAGGCGCTGGAGTACATGGGCCTCACCGCCGGCCAGCCGCTGCGGGAGGTCCGGGTGGACACCGTCTTCGTCGGCTCCTGCACCAACGGCCGGATCGAGGACCTGCGCGCCGCCGCGTCGGTGGTCCAGGGCCGCAAGGTGGCCGACGGGGTGCGCATGCTGGTCGTACCGGGTTCGGTCCGCGTCGCCCTGCAGGCCGTCGAGGAGGGCCTGGACAAGGTGTTCACCGCCGCCGGAGCCGAGTGGCGGCACGCGGGCTGCTCGATGTGCCTGGGCATGAACCCCGACCAACTGGCGCCCGGCGAGCGCTCCGCGTCCACCTCCAACCGCAACTTCGAGGGCCGGCAGGGCAAGGGCGGCCGTACCCACCTGGTCTCCCCGCAGGTCGCCGCGGCCACCGCCGTACTGGGCCATCTCGCCTCGCCCGCCGATCTGTCCGGCACCCCTGCCACCCCTGTCCACGAGGGAGTCTGAGCCACCATGGAAGCCTTCACCACGCACACCGGCCGGGCCGTTCCGCTGCGCCGCAGCAATGTCGACACCGACCAGATCATCCCGGCGCACTGGCTGAAGAAGGTCACCCGCAACGGGTTCGAGGACGGCCTGTTCGAGGCCTGGCGCAAGGACGAGACGTTCATCCTCAACGCCCCCGAGCGCGCGGGCGCCACCGTGCTGGTGGCCGGCCCCGACTTCGGTACCGGCTCGTCCCGCGAGCACGCCGTGTGGGCTCTGCAGAACTACGGTTTCAAGACCGTGATCTCGTCCCGGTTCGCCGACATCTTCCGTGGCAACTCGCTGAAGAACGGCCTGCTCACGGTGGTACTGCCGCAGGACACCGTGGAGCAGCTCTGGAAGCTCACCGAAGCCGACCCCTCCGCCGAGATCACCGTGGACCTGGTCGCCCGCGAGGTGCGCGCCGAGGGGATCACGGTCTCGTTCGACCTCGACGACAACGCCCGGTGGCGGCTGCTGGAAGGGCTCGACGACATCAGCCTGACGCTCGCCGACGAGGCGGACATCACCGCGTACGAGTCGGGTCGGCCGTCCTTCAAGCCGAGCACCGTACAGGTCTGATCCGAGGGCCGTACCGGTCCAGGCCGGCACCCGCACCGAAAGCGCCTCCCGCCCGTCCGCGGGGGGCGCTTCGGCATGTCCGGGCGGACTTCGCGGTCGGCCCGCGCGCTGTCCGCGCACAGGCCCGCGCACCGGCCCCTGCGGGCGCCGTGAAGCCGTCCCGGAGCACCCGGTTGGCCCTGCCGCTCCCGACAACTCGCCGCAGATGGCACAATCGACGCATGGAACGCGACGGCCAACTCGAGCTCTACGGGGTTCTCGCCGCGCGTTTGAAGCAGACGCACACGCGCGTCGCCAATCCCGAAGTCCCTCACCGGACAAGGCAGGAGTTGACTCGGCGGCTGCTCGCGGTGACCGCTGTGGCGAAGCACGATCTCGCCGACGCGGCACGGCGTCTGGACGTGTTAACGGCTGAGTTGGACGACCTCGGAATCCCGGATCGCTGATCACGAGGAGCCCCGAGTTCGTTGCGGCACAAGGGTGATTCGCCCGTTTCGTATTTGATTTGCGGTATATATCCGCCTAGCGTGCGAAATCAGCCCGTACTCATTCGCCGGGCAAGTTTCCGAAGGGGAAGACGTGAACAAGGCGCAGCTCGTAGAAGCGATTGCCGACAAGGTAGGCGGCCGTCAGGCCGCCGCGGACGCGGTTGACGCGGTTCTCGACGCGATCGTCCGCGCGGTGGTCACCGGCGACCGGGTGTCGGTCACCGGATTCGGCTCGTTCGAGAAGGTGGAGCGTCCCGCCCGTTACGCTCGCAATCCCCAGACCGGGGAGCGAGTACGGGTCAAGAAGACCTCGGTGCCGCGGTTCCGCGCGGGTCAGGGCTTCAAAGACCTGGTCAGCGGCGCGAAGAAGCTTCCGCGCGGCGGCGAGGTCGCGGTCAAGAAGGCTCCCAAGGGCAGCTTGAGCGGCGGCGCCGCGGCGACGGCGCGGACCACCACGAAGAAGGCCGCGGCGAAGAAGGCCACCACCGCCAAGGCGGCGGCCGCGAAGAAGACCACCGCGAAGCAGGCCGCGGCCAAGAAGACCGCCGCGAAGAAAGCGACCGCCAAGAAGGCCCCGGCCAAGAAAGCGACCGCGAAGAAGGCCCCGAGCAAGCGAACCTCGGCGCGCAAGTCCGCTGCCAAGCGGACCACCTCGAAGTGATAGCCGGGACGCCGATCCGGCCGCCCCACCGCGACGGGCCGGGCCCCCCGCACACAGGGGAGCCCGGCCCGCTGGCTTTATGGCCCGCACGGTCCGCCCGTACGATCCGGGCGCTCGTACCCGGTGTCGACGTCGACCGAGCTCGTTCGCTCGTACCTCACGACCGGCGTTGCGCTCAACCTCGCGACACCGGTGCGTCCCTCGGCTCGACCGCCGCACCGAGAACCGCACGACTGCGCAGCGTTGCAGGCGCTACGCCCCCAGGTCCGGATACGTCTGCAGCGTGACGAAGACCACCCGCCGGGCGTCGCCCGAACCCTCGGTACGAATCCGCACCCGCTGGCCCGGCCGCAGCAGCCGCAGCCGCCCGGCGTCGAACGCGGCGGCGTCGAACTCCAGCGGCGTCCCGTCGTCCAGCAGCACGCTGCCGGCGCGGGTCTCGGGGTCGAAGGTGAACGCGGTTGCCTGCATGCGGCCAGCGTAGAGCCTCCGTCCGGTCACCGGCCCACCCCGGGGGTCCGCCGTGCGGCCGGTGAGGCGCAGGCCGCACCTCCGCCGGAAGCGTGCCGAAGCCGCACCCCTGTCGAACGAGGAGCAGAAGGAGCGAGGCGGGGGCATCCCCGGCCGGAGGCCGGGGGAGAGCGGCGTACGACGAGGACCTCTCCCGGACTTCGTCCGCGGGACCCCGGAGAGGGGTCAAGAGCGGCCGGAGGCGAGAGGGCGGCGGAGAAGGGCGGCGGTGCGCGGGCCGACGCCCAGCGAGAGGGCCGCGCGCAGGTCCTCGCCGGTGTCCACGTCCTGCCGGACCGAGGGGACCTCGGGCAGCACGATCTCGCGGGCGCCCGAGGCGAGGTGGCGGGCGCGGGAGGCGCCGCCGAACGCGGGGGCGAGGGGCGCCCGCGGCGGGGTGGCGAGCAAGGTTGTCCCCACACCGGCCGCGTCGGCCAGGAACGCACGCCCCCGGGCAGCCGCGGCCTCCCGCAGTACCAGCGCCAGCTCGGCCGGCCGCAGGGCCGGGAGATCGCCGCCCAGGGCCGCCACCGGAGCGGACGGTATGCGGTCGCGGGCCCGCTCGGCGCCGTACCGCAGGGCCGCGTTCAGACCGGCGGCCGGCCGGTCGGCCACCACGTACGCCCCCAGCTCCGCCAACCGCGCGCCCGTGGTCGGATCGTCGGTGACCACGGTGACGTCCGCCACCTCCGCGCAGGCCAGCGCCGCGGCCACCGTGTCGAGCGCGAACGCCAGCGCCAGCGCGGGCCGCACCGCCCCCGCGGCCGGCGCCAGTCTGCTCTTCGCCACCGCCAGCGGCTTGAGCGGCACGACCAGACAGAACCCGTTCCCCGTCACATCCACCCGCCCATTGTGGGCGCGCCGCACCCTGCGCCCGTCAGGGGGTTCCCCCGCGGGCCGGGGGGAGGGGAGTGTCACAGGTGCCCCCGCCGCACGGCGAACCGCTGGCGTTAACCTCTCGGTAGCCGCGATGCTTGTGCGGCCGTAAGGGCGCCGCACGCGGGCGGCGCCATCGCAACGAAGAGGAGTCCGGGTGCCCCGCCGCAGAATCGGTTTCTGGTACCGCCTGGCGGCCGTCATCGCGAAGCCGCCGCTCATTGTGCTGTTGAAGCGGGATTGGCGGGGAATGGAACACATTCCGGCCGAAGGCGGATTCCTCGCGGCGGTGAACCACAACTCGCACCTCGACCCGTTCGCGTATGCGCATTTCCAGTACAACACCGGCCGGGTCCCGCGGTTCCTCGCCAAGGCGTCGCTGTTCAAGCCTCCGGTGGTCGGCACCTTCATGCGCGGCACCGGCCAGATTCCGGTGCTCCGGGCCACCACGGACGCCGCCGCCGCTTTCCGGGCCGCGGTCGAGGCGGTCAACGACGGCGAGTGCGTGGTCTTCTACCCCGAAGGCACCCTCACCCGCGATCCCGACCAGTGGCCGATGGTCGGCAAGACCGGCGTTGCCAGGGTCGCCCTGCTCACCAGGGCCCCGGTGATCCCGATCGCCCAGTGGGGCGCCAACGAACTGCTGCCGCCGTACGCGAAGAAGCCCGCGCTGCGGCCCCGGAAGACCCACCGCGTGCTGGTCGGCCCGCCGGTCGAGCTGAGCGCCTATTACGGCAAAGAGCCCACCGCCGAGGTGCTGCGCGAGGTCACCGAGGCCATCATGGGCGCGGTGAAGGATCTTCTCGCGGAACTGCGCGGTGTACCCGCCCCCGCCGAGCTGTACGACCCGCGCAGGGCGGGCCGCACCGCGGTCGGGCGGCCGGCCGGGGAACCTGCCCGGCCGGCCGGGCAGGTGTCCGGCGGAGCCCCCGTGGAACCGGCGACGGAAGCACGGGAGAGCGAATGACGACCCGCTGCGCGGTCTACGGCACCGGCTCGTGGGGCACCGCCTTCGCGATGGTGCTCGCCGACGCCGGCTGCCAGGTGTCGCTGTGGGGCCGCCGTCCCGAACTCGTCGCGGAGATCAACGCCACCCGCCGCAACCCCGACTACTTCCCGGACCTCGAACTGCCCGCCGCCGTCACGGCCACCGCCGACCCCGCGCAGGCCGCCGCCGACGCGGAGTTCGTCGTCCTCGCCGTCCCCTCGCAGTCGCTGCGCACCAACCTCGGGGACTGGGCGCCGCTGCTGCGCCGGGACGCCGTGCTGGTCAGCCTGATGAAGGGCGTCGAGCTGGGCACCGCCAAGCGGATGAGCGAGGTCATCGGGGAGGTCGCCAAGGCCGCCCCGGACCGGATCGCCGTCCTGTCCGGGCCCAACCTGGCCCCGGAGATCGCCGCCCGGCAGCCCGCCGCGTCCGTCGTCGCCTGCCGGGACGAGGAGGTGGCCCGCCGCTTCCAGGCCGCGTGCCACACCGCGTACTTCCGCCCGTACACCAACACCGACGTGGTCGGCTGCGAACTGGGCGGCGCGGTGAAGAACGTGATCGCGCTGGCCGTCGGCATCGCCGACGGCATGGGCATGGGCGACAACACCAAGGCGTCGCTGATCACCCGGGGCCTGGCCGAGACCACCCGGCTGGGGCTGGCGATGGGCGCGGACCCCTACACCTTCGCGGGCCTGGCCGGGATGGGCGATCTGGTCGCCACCTGCTCCTCGCCGCTGTCCCGCAACAACACCTTCGGGCACAACCTCGGCCGCGGGATGAGCCTCGCCGAGACCATCGCCGCCACCAGCCAGACCGCCGAGGGCGTCAAGTCGTGTGAATCGGTGGCGGATCTGGGGCGGCGGCACGGTGTGGACATGCCGATCACGGAGACCGTGGTCGATATCGTGCACAACGGGAAACCACCCCTGGTAGCCGTCAAGGAGTTGATGTCACGCTCCGCGAAGCCGGAACGGTAGGGTCGAACGCGACATGAGCAACCTGCAGAACATCGAGCGCAAGCCGCGCGTCGCCGTCGTCTTCGGCGGGCGCAGCTCCGAGCACGGAGTCTCCGTGGTGACCGCTGCCAGCGTGCTGCGCGCGATCGACCGCGACAAGTACGACGTCCTGCCCATCGGCATCACCGCCGAAGGCCGCTGGGCGCTCACCGCCGACGCACCCGAGCGGATGGCCATCGCCGACCGCCGGATGCCCACCGTCGAGCAGGTCACCGACCACGAGGGCGCCGTCGTGCTGCCCGTCGACCCGGCCAGCCGGGAGGTCGTCTACACCGAGGCCGGCACCGTACCCAAGGTGCTCGGCGAGGTGGACGTCGTCTTCCCGCTGCTGCACGGGCCGTACGGCGAGGACGGCACTCTTCAGGGTCTGCTGGAACTCTCCGGCGTCCCGTACGTCGGCGCGGGCGTGCTCGCCTCCGCCGTCGGCATGGACAAGGAGTACATGAAGCGGATCTTCACCTCCTTCGGGCTGGCCGTCGGCCCGTACACGGTGATCAGGCCGCGTGAGTGGGAGCGGGACGAGGAAACGGTACGGCGCAGGGTCGGCGAGTTCGCCGGCCGGCACGGCTGGCCGCTGTTCGTCAAACCCGCCCGGGCCGGCTCGTCCTTCGGTATCAGCAGGGTCGAGGGCCCGGACGCGCTGGACGCGGCGGTCGAGGAGGCCCGGCGGCACGATCCCAAGGTGATCGTCGAGGCGCTGCTGCGGGGCCGCGAGATCGAGTGCGGCGTCCTGGAGTTCGAGGACGGCCCGCGCGCCTCGGTGCCCGCCGAGATCCCGCCGGCCACCGCGCACGACTTCTACGACTTCGAGGCGAAGTACATCGACTCCGCCGAGGGCATCGTGCCGGCACCGCTCACCCCCGAGCAGACCGACCGGGTACGGCGGCTCGCCGTCGAGGCGTTCGAGGCGGCCTCCTGCGAGGGCCTGGTCCGCGCGGACTTCTTCCTGCTGGACAGCGGGGAGTTCGTCATCAACGAGATCAACACCATGCCCGGCTTCACCCCGATCTCGATGTACCCGCGGATGTGGCAGGAGAGCGGCGTCGGCTACCCGGAACTGGTCGACCGGCTCATCCAGGCCGCGCTGCGCCGCCCCACCGGGCTGCGCTGACGCCGCCGGAGCCGGCGCCGACGGCCTAGACCCCCTCCGGAATCGTCTTCCGCACGGGTCCGGCGAGGTCGGTCAGCGCACCGACGTCGCCGGCCCACTTCGTCGGGAGGGTTACCTCGACGTACGCCTTGCGCAGCGTCGTGGTCAGCCGGAACACCCCGCCCGGCCGCTGCTCGATCACCCAGCCCACCCCGTCCACGGTCACCCCGGCCGCCGCGGGGTCCTTCAGGATCTCCGGCCGCGGCACCCCGCAGCGCAACTGGATCGCCGGATCGCCCCACCCGGCGGTGAACTCGGATTCCGGCTTGAGATCATGCCGGGAGAGCCCTTCGACCTTCGGAGGCAGTTCGCGGTGGAGCGCACGGCAGTAGCCCGCCGCCCGGGCGTCAGGAACCGGTACGGCGACCGTCTCGTCGGTACCGGAGGTGTCCGCCGTCATACTGCAGTCCGCCGCCGCGGACAGGAGCGCGACGGCGGACACGGCGATCAGCACGGCCCGGCGGTACAGCATCACCGGGTGAGCATAGTCGGGGGCTAGATATGAACGACCGGACAGGTCAGGGTCCGGGTGATGCCGTCCACCTGCTGGACCCTGGCGACCACCATGCGGCCGAGTTCGTCGACCGTGTCGGCCTGGGCCCGGACGATGACGTCATAGGGACCCGTGACGTCCTCGGCCTGGATGACTCCGTCGATCTTGGAAATCACCTCCGCTACTGCCGAGGCCTTGCCGACCTCGGTCTGGATCAGGATGTACGCCTGTACCACGGAACCTCCAGGGCGGCTACGAGGATCATGTGGGAAGGGGTACGCCACGTTATCGCGTCGTCGCACGCAGCGGGGAGACCCGCGCGGTACCTCACGCCCGTATTGACGGGAAATACGCAGCGGAACCGGCGGATGCCGAAACTGAAGGGGACGATGAGATGAAGGGGACTGTGGGCGAGTTGGGGGAGTTCGGACTCATCAGGGAACTGACCTCCCGCCTCACCTCGACCCCCGCCGTGGAAATCGGCCCCGGCGACGACGCGGCCGTGGTCACCGCGCCCGACCGCCGGGTGGTGGCCACCACGGACGCCCTGGTGGAAGGCCGGCACTTCCGGCGCGACTGGTCCACCGCCTACGACGTCGGCCGCAAGGCCGCCGCGCAGAACCTCGCGGACATCGCCGCCATGGGCGCCGTGCCCACCGCCGTACTCCTCGCCCTCGTCGTCCCCGCCGACCTGCCCGCCACCTGGCCGGTCGAGCTGATGGACGGCATCCGCGACGAGTGCCAGGTCGCGGGGGCGGCCGTGGTCGGCGGTGACGTGGTACGCGGCGACACCATCACCGTCGTCATCACCGCCCTGGGTGACCTGCTGGGGCGTCCCCCCGTCACCCGATCGGGAGCCCGCCCCGGCAACATCGTCGCGGTCACCGGCTGGCTCGGCTGGTCCGCGGCCGGCTACGCCGTACTGTCCCGAGGCTTCCGCTCCCCCCGCGCCTTCGTCGAGGCCCACCGCCGCCCCGAACCCCCGTACCACGCGGGCCCGGCCGCCGCCGAGCTCGGCGCCACCGCGATGACCGACGTCAGCGACGGGCTGGTCGCCGACCTCGGCCACGTCGCCGCCGCCAGCGGAGTCGACATCGACCTGCGCTCCGCCGACGTCGACGTACCCGCCCAGATGTCCGACATCGGCCAGGCCGTCGGCGTCGACCCCCTGCACTGGGTGCTCACCGGCGGTGAGGACCACGCGATCGTCGCGACCTTCCCCCGCGAGGCGAAACTCCCCGCCCGCTGGCGGGTCATCGGCGAGGTCACCCCGCCGGCCGGCCGCACTCCGCAGGTCACGGTGGACGGCGCGCCGTGGGACAAGGCGGGCGGGTGGGACCACTTCGGAGCCGAGGCATGATCTCCCGGGCCCCCGCCCGGGGCCTGACCGTCGCGGGCTCCGACTCCGGCGGCGGCGCCGGCATCCAGGCCGACCTGAAGACGATGCTCGCGCTCGGCGTGCACGGCATGAGCGTGCTCACCGCCGTCACCGCGCAGAACTCCCTCGGCGTGCGTGGTGTGTGGGAACTGCCGGAGGAAGCCGTACGAGCCCAGTTCCGCGCGGTCGTCGACGACATCGGGGTGCAGGCCGTGAAGACCGGCATGCTCTCCTCCGCGGAACTGGCTGCCGCCGTCGCCGAGTTGCTGACCGGTCTCGACGCACCCGTCGTGGTGGACCCGGTGGGCGTCTCCAAACACGGCGACGCGCTGCTCGCGGCCCGCGCGGTCGAGGTCGTACGCACCCGGCTGCTGCCCACCGCCACCGTCGCCACCCCCAACCTGGACGAGGTCACGCAGCTCACGGGCGTCGTCGTCACCGACGAGGAGGGGATGCGGGCCGCGGCGCGGGCGGTGCTCTCCTACGGCCCCCGGTGGGCGCTGATCAAGGGCGGCCACCTCGGCGCCGGGCACGACGCGGTCGACCTGCTCTCCGACGGCACCCGCGAACACTGGTACCGCGCGCCCCGGCTGCCGGGGGCCCACACCCACGGCACGGGCTGCACCCTGGCGAGCGCCGTGGCCTCGTACCTCGCTCTCGGCCACGAGGTACCGGAAGCGGTCGGGCTGGCGAAGACCTATGTGAGCGGCGCCATCGCGGCGGGATTCCCGCTGGGGGCCGGGATCGGGCCGGTGGACCACGGGTGGAGGTCGCGCTGAAGGGTCCCGGGGCCGCGCCCGGGGTTCCCAGGGAACGCCGAAGAACCGGTCCGCCGTGAGGTGGACCGGTTCTCGAGGTCTCGCGCTGGTACGCACGCGTACGTCGCAAGCGCGGCCGGGGGTACCCCCGCCTGCGCGGGGAGTACGGAGCTACGGGTATCGCTCAGCGCGAGACCTTGCCGGCCTTGATGCACGAGGTGCAGACGTTGAGCCGCTTCGGCGTCTTCCCGACGACCGCACGCACGCGCTGGATGTTGGGGTTCCAACGACGCGGGGTACGGCGGTGCGAGTGGGAGATGCTGTTGCCGAAGCCCGGCCCCTTGCCGCAGACGTCGCAGTTGGCAGCCACGGGTCACTCCAAAGACTTCAGATGCATTTACGATGAAAAGCCCAAGAGAGCCCCGGGCAACCGGAGCAGCATACAACGCCCGCTCCCGTACAACGAAACTACCATGGTCCGAGGGCGGGCCGGACGCCGCCGGGCGGACCCCACTCGCCCGGTGCACCGACACCCGGACTTCTCCCGCCTCTGTGCGGGCTCACGGCTACCCTCGCCAGCAGCCCCTCGTTCCCGGTGTCCCGCCAGGAGGACTCCTTGCCGCCCTCGCTCGACGCTTCCGCGGTGCGTGCCTGGTGCCGGCTCTCCCTCCGGGCCCTCGGGCGGGCCCGCGAGGAGATCGACGCGATCAACGTCTACCCGGTGGCGGACGGCGACACCGGCACGAACCTCTACCTCACCGTCGAGTCCGCCGCCCAGGCCGTCGACGCGGTCTTCGAGGCCCACGCCACCACCGGCCCTCCGGCCGCCTCCCGCCCCACCCTCCCCGAGGCCTTCCGCGCCATGTCCCACGGCGCCCTCATCGGCGCCCGCGGCAACTCCGGCACGATCCTCGCGCAGCTCCTGCGCGGCATGAACCAGGTGATCGCCGCTCCGGCGGCGACGCGGGAGGGGGACGCCGACCGTGCCGCGGCCGACGCGGGAGCGGCCGCGGACCACGCGGCCGCGGGGGCGTTGCGGCAGGCGTTGCGAGTGGCCGCGGAGTCGGCGTACGAGGCGGTGGCGCGGCCGGTCGAGGGGACGATGCTCACCGTCGCGATGGGGGCCGCGGACGCCGCGCGGGACACGGCCGGCGGGCTGGCGGAGGTGGCGCGCGCCG
>NZ_DATDBG010000188.1:0-9061 GCF_036524955.1 Streptomyces sp. | reverse complement strand
GAACCCCGGCCGACCCGGCACTAGGACTCGCGGACGCCCGCGAAGAGGTCGTCCTCGGGGAGGGAGACGTCCACCCGGGACTTCGCCAGCTCGTAGTCCTCGGTGGGCCAGATCTCGCGCTGGATGTCCATCGGGACGTGGAACCAGGGGCCGTCGGGGTCGATCTGGGTGGCGTGGGCGAGCAGGGCCTTGTCCCGGATCTCGAAGAACTCGCCGCACGGCACCTGGGTGGAGATGTTGCGCTCGGGGCGGGCGAACTCGTCCCACCGCTTGAGCCACTCCTCGTACGGGGACTCCAGGCCGCGGGCGAGCAGCGCCTCGTGCAGGGCGATGGTGCGCGGCTTGCTGAAGCCCTGGTTGTAGTAGAGCTTCAGCGGCGTCCACGGCTCACCGGCCCCGGGGTACCGCTCCGGGTCGCCGGCGGCGTCGAAGGCGACCATCGAGATCTTGTGGGTCATGATGTGGTCGGGGTGCGGGTAGCCGCCGTTCTCGTCGTACGTGGTCATGACGTGCGGCCGGAACTCGCGGATCAGCTTCACCAGGGCGCCGGCCGCCTCGTCCACGTCCTGGAGGCCGAAGCAGCCCTCGGGCAGCGGCGGCAGCGGGTCGCCCTCGGGCAGGCCGGAGTCCACGAAACCGAGCCAGGACTGACGCACCCCGAGGATCTGGCGGGCCTCGTCCATCTCCTTGGCCCGCACCTCGTGGATGTGCTCCTCGATGTAGGGGTCGCCCTGGAGCTTCGGGTTGAGTACGGAGCCGCGCTCGCCTCCGGTGCACGTCGCCACCAGTACGTCCACCCCCTCGGACACGTACTTGGCCATCGTGGCAGCGCCCTTGCTGGACTCGTCGTCGGGGTGAGCGTGTACGGCCATCAGTCGAAGCTGCTCAGTCAAGGCGGGGTCCTCAAAAGTATTCGGGTCTCAAGGGGGCGCCACCCGTGCGGCCCCCCGCCCCCTCCGTCGGCTGAGAGGGCGCCATCTATAGTGTGACCGAGTGAGGGGACGAATAGTTCCACCGGCAGGTTCCCATGTCCTCCCGCGTCCGTGAACGGGAGGAGCGATCATGACGGCCGTGCAGCCCGGCCCGCCGCACTCCCCGCCCGACGGCCGCTACGGGCCCGGCGCCGACGCCCGCGCCGACCGCGGCCTGCGGATCGCCGCCGTCGTACTGGGCGTACTGGCCGCCGCCGGGATCGTCTGGTACGGCTGGCACTACGTGACCGGCACCGGCGTCAGCGGCCAGGTCGTCTCCTTCCGGACCGTCTCCGACCGGGCCGTCGAGATCCACCTGGAGGTGCACAAGGACCCGGACGCGGTCGTGGTGTGCACCCTCCGCTCGGAGGACGCCGAACACAACGAGGTCGGCCGCAAGGACGTGACCGTTTCCCGGCGCTCCGGACAGGTCGACACGATCGTCACGCTGCGTACCACCGCTCGCGGCCAGACCGGCGAGCTGGTGCACTGCGGCAGCGCGCCACGGGGGTAGGCACGGGGCAACGGGCCTGAGGCACCGGGACCGCGCGGGCACCGACGCCGGCCTGCGGAATCCCGGGGCTGCCGACCCGGTGGCCGACCCGTGGCCAGTGGTCCGGGCGCGGGCGGAGACCGCCGCGAGGGCGGGCGACCGGGACCGCTCACCCGCCCGGAGGCTCGGTCGCTCCCGTCCACGTCGGGTAATTGTTAGGCTCGTGGTTTCGTCCCGGCGGCCGGTGGCAATGCAACTGTTCATCGGGCCCGCGCCCGAACCGGTCCGCGGGGACGATTCGCCCTGCCGCGGACGCGGCGGCGCACCGTCCGCGGGGAGTCCGCCGGACAGGCACATGGCACGACAGTACCGACGAGGAGCACCTGTGACCCAGACCAGCGAGAACGTCACCTGGCTCACCCAGGCGGCGTACGACCAGCTCAAGGCCGAGCTGGAGGAACTGTCTGGTCCGGCGCGCGCCGAGATCGTCGCCAAGATCGAGGAAGCCCGCCAGGAAGGCGATCTCAAGGAGAACGCCGGGTACCACGCGGCGCGTGAGGACCAGGGCAAGCTGGAGCTGCGCATCCGCCAGCTCACCCAGATCCTGGAGACCGCGAAGGTGGGCGAGGCCCCGGCGGACGACGGCGTGGTGGCCCCGGGGATGGTCGTCACCATCGCGTTCGACGGCGACCCCGATGACACGATGACCTTCCTGCTGGGCTCCCGCGAGGGTGTGGCCGGCGACGTGGACACCTACTCGCCGCAGTCCCCGCTCGGCCGCGGAGTGACCGGCAAGAAGACCGGCGAGGACGCCGCGTACGAGCTGCCCAACGGCAAGACCGCGTCGGTGCGGATCCTCGACGTGAAGCCGTACCAGGGCTGAGCGGACACAGGCCTGCGGAGCCCCGGCCGTCGCCCGGCCGGGGCTCCGCTGTGCCGCTACGCCGTCGCCGACCGGTACTTGCGCACCGCCAGGGTGCGGAAGACCAGCACGATGAGCACCGACCAGAGCAGCGAGGCCCACACCGGGTGCTCCATCGGCCAGGCGCCCGAGTGCACGACCCCGGGGTTGCCGAACAGGACGCGGCACGCCTGGACGGTGGCGCTGAACGGGTTCCACTCGGCGATGTGCCGCAGCCAGGGCGTCATCCCGGCGGTGGAGACGAACGCGTTGGACACGAAGGTCACCGGGAAGAGCCAGATCAGGCCGCCGGAGGTGGCCGCCTCCGGGGAACGCACGCTCAGCCCGATCAGCGCGCCGGTCCACGAGAACGCGTACCCCAGCAGGAGCAGCAGCCCGAAGGCGGCGAACATCTTCGGGATGCCGTCGTGGACCCGCCAGCCGACCAGCAGGCCGACGATCGCCAGCACGACGACGGTGAGCGCGGTCTGCACCAGGTCGGCCAGCGTCCGGCCGGTGAGCACCGCGCCGCGGGCCATCGGCAGCGAGCGGAACCGGTCGATGAGGCCCTTGTGCATGTCGTCGGCGATGCCCGCGCCCGCGCCGGCCGTGGCGAAGGTGACGGTCTGCGCGAAGATGCCGGCCATCAGGAACTCGCGGTAGTCGCTCGCCCGGGTGGAGCCGCCGATGTTCACCGAGCCGCCGAAGACGTAGGAGAACAGCACCACGAACATGATCGGCTGGACCAGCCCGAAGACCACGACCTCGGGGATGCGCATCATCCGCAGCAGGTTGCGCTTGGCGACCACCAGGGAGTCGTGGGCGGACTGGGCGAGGCCCCCGCGCGCGGTGGGCGCGAGGGTGGCCCGAGCGGTTTCGGTCACGGTGGTCACTTCACGGCCTCCTTCACGGCGGAGCCGGCGACGACACCAGCGGCGGCGCCGTTCGCGCGGTCGTTGTCGGCGATCTCCGCCGCTTCCTCGGCCCCGTGGCCGGTGAGGGAGATGAACACGTCGTCCAGGGTCGGCCGGCGCAGACCGATGTCGTCGATCTCGATTCCCTCGGCGTCCAGGTCGCGGATGACCTCGGCGAGCAGCTTGGCGCCGCCGGTGACCGGGACGGTGATCTTGCGGGTGTGCCGCTCGATCTTGGCCTCGCCCTTGCCGAACGAGGCCAGTACGCGGGCGGCCTCCTCGATCCGGTCCCGGTCGTGCGCGACGACCTCGACGCGTTCGCCGCCGGTCTGCGCCTTGAGCTGGTCGGAGGTGCCCCGGGCGATGACGATGCCGTGGTCGATGACGCAGATGTCGTGCGCCAGGTGGTCGGCCTCCTCCAGGTACTGGGTGGTGAGCAGCAGCGTGGTGCCGCCCGCGACCAGTTCCTGGATGACCTCCCACAGCGCCTGCCGGTTGCGCGGGTCGAGTCCGGTGGTCGGCTCGTCCATGAACATGACCGGCGGACTGACGACCAGCGCGGCGGCCAGGTCGAGCCGACGCCGCATGCCGCCGGAGTACGTCTTGGAGGGCCGGCCGGCCGCGTCGGCCAGGTTGAACCGCTCCAGCAGTTCGTCGGCCCGCGCCCGCGCCCGCCGGGCGCTGAGCTGGTAGAGCTGGCCGACCATCTGGAGGTTCTCCCGGCCGGTCAGGTATTCGTCGACCGCGGCGAACTGGCCCGACAGGCCGATGTGCCTGCGCACCTCGTTGGGGTGTTTCAGTACGTCGATGCCCGCGACCACGGCCTTGCCGCTGTCGGGTCGCAGGAGGGTGGTCAGGACCCGGACGGCGGTGGTCTTCCCCGCGCCGTTGGGGCCGAGCAGCCCCAGGACAGTGCCCTCCGGTACGTCGAGATCCACTCCCCCCAGGGCTCTGACGTCGCCGAAGGTCTTCACCAGACCTTCGGCGTAGATGGCGCCCGGCATGTCTTTCGCTCCCGTCCATTGCTGTGCTTGCGGTGCTTGTACGAACAGCCGCCGTGGGCGAACGCCGCCGTACGCGAACGGATGCCCCTCGCGATATACCGCGAGAATGCCATACGCGATATATCGCGTCAATCCCCATGTCCGTGTCGCGTCAGGCGATCACCGTGTACCCGGCGTCCTCCAACGCCGCGCCGACCGCGGCGCAGTGCTCCGGTCCCTTGGTTTCCAGGTGCACCTCGACCTCGGCTTCGGTGAGCGCGAGTTTCGGGTCGATGCGCACATGGCTGACATCCAGGACGTTAGCGTCCACCACTGACAACACCCCAAGAAGCGTGGCGAGCGCCCCGGGCCGGTCGGTCAGCCGCACCCGCAGGGAGAGGTAGCGGCCCGCCGCCGACATGCCGTGGCGCAGGGTGCGCTGCATCAGCAACGGGTCCACATTCCCGCCGGACAGCACCGCGACCACCGGCCCCTCGAAGGCGTGCGGCGCGGCCAGCAGCGCCGCCACCGGGCTCGCACCGGCCGGCTCCACCACCAGCTTCGCCCGCTCCAGGCACAGCAGCAGCGCCGCGGAGAGCTGGTCCTCCGTGACCGTCACGACATCGTCCACCAGATCCCGGATGATCGCGAACGGAATGTCGCCCGGCCGGCCGACCATGATGCCGTCCGCCATGGTGGCCACCGTGTCCAGCGCCACCGGCCGCCCGGCTGCCAGCGACGGCGGATACGCGGCGGCGCCCACCGCCTGCACGCCGACGATCCGCACCTCCGGCCGCAGCGGCTTGACCGCGACCGCGATCCCGGCCGCGAGCCCGCCGCCGCCCACGCCCACCACGATCGTGCGCACCTCGGGGCACTGCTCCAGGATCTCCAGGCCGACCGTGGCCTGCCCGGCGATGACGTCCGGGTGGTCGAAGGGGTGGATCAGGACCGCACCGGTCCGCTCCGCGTACTCCCGGGCCGCCTGCAGCGTCTCGTCCACGACCGCGCCGTGCAGCCGCACCTCGGCGCCGTACTCCCGCGTCGCGGCGACCTTCGGCAGCGGCGCGCACACCGGCATGAAGACCGTCGAACGAACCCCGAGCAGCGAGGCGGCGAGCGCGACGCCCTGCGCGTGGTTGCCCGCGCTGGCCGCGACCACCCCGGCCGCCCGCTCCGCGGCGGTGAGCCCGGCGATACGGACGTACGCGCCGCGGATCTTGAACGAACCGGTCCGCTGAAGGTTCTCGCATTTGAGGTGCACAGGTGCCCCGACCAGCGACGACAGGTGGCGCGAGCCCTCCATCGTGGTGATCCGGGCGACTCCGGAAAGCATTTTGTGCGCGCCGCGCACGTCGTCGAGGGTGATCGTCTGGGGGGCCGGTCTGTCCATACGGCCAGTCTCGCAGCGTCCGCCCGAACGGCACGCCCAACGCCCTCACCTGGGGCTCTTGTTCACATCGGGGTGCCACGCCGTTCACATGGGCCCGCGCACGGTGCCGTACGAGGATGTGTGCGGGCCTCCGCACGCCTGTCAGGGCCCGGTCAGAACGGGATCGCGGATTCGACGGGAAGGGCGACGGGGGCATCCGGTCCGCGTACTCTTCTCCCAACTTCCCGCCTTCCCACCCCTCTTAGCAGGCCGACAGAACGCGAGCTTCAAGGTCATGTCCAACCCCACGGAGACCTCGACCGAACTCCTTGAGCGCCTCCAGCACCAGGTCGCCCTCTTCGCCCGCCGCGCGGAACAGACCCGGCTCGGCGGCGTCGGCAAGGCCCGCAACTCCATGGACCGCGCCGCCTATCTGCTACTCAACCGGCTCGACCGGGAGGGCCCGATGGGTGTCAAGGCGCTGGCCGAAGCGATGGGTATCGACTCCTCCACGGTGACCCGCCAGGTGGCACCGCTGGTCGACACCGGCCTGGTCAAACGCACCTCCCACCCGGAGGACGGCCGCGCGGTCGTCCTCGCCCTCTCCCCGCGCGGCCGGGGCCGCCTGGACGACGTACGCGACTCCCGCCGCCGCCTGATGGCCCAGGTCACCGACGACTGGACCGGTCAGGAGCGCGAGGTCTTCACCGACCTGCTCGTACGGTTCAACGTGGCGCTCGCCGAATGGCACGCGGGCCTGAGCCAGCGGGACGAGCTGGACGCCGCCGCGGTCGCCGCGGTCGCCGCGATCGTCGCGGAGAAGGCCGGCCCGGAGGCGGATGCCCCGCTCGGCGCGGGCGGGGTGCGGGGGGCCGGGCAGGGGGCTTGACCCCGGCCGCCCGGTTGCCATCCCATGGCCGCGTGGGGAAGCACCGGGCGGCAGCGGAACTCCGGCGGGACGCCGAATTCGAGGCGTTCGCCGCGGGCGCGGCGGGGCGGCTGCTGCACACGGCCCTGCTCCTCACCGGCGACCAGGCCGAGGCCGAGCGCCTGCTCACCACCGCACTGTCCCGCACCTACGCCGACTGGTTCCGGATGCGCGCGGAGGACCCGTACGAGCGGGCACGCGGCGAACTCGTCCGCCGGTTCGCCTGCCGCCCCTGGTGGCGCCGCCCGCACGGCGGCACCCTCGACCGGCTCACCGGCCAGGAACGCCTCGTCGTCACGATGCGGTTCTTCGAGGGCGTCGCGGAGGAACAGACTGCGGCGCAGCTCGGACTGCCCGCCGAACGGGTCCGGGCGATCTGCGCGCGGGCGGCGGCGACGCTGAGAAGCAGGGATGCGGGGGTGGGGGGCGCGGGGAGTCCGGCGGGGGCTTCCCGGCTTCCGGGGGCAGGGCCTTCCGCGGGCTCGGGACCCACCGGAACTCCGGGCTCGGGACGCTCCGCGAGCCCAGGCCCTTCCGCGGGCTCGGGGGCTTCGGCATTCTCCGCGGACACGGGCCCTTCCGGAGCTCCCCGCTCGGCGCCTTCCGCCGCCTCCGGAGTCCCCCCTTCCGGAGTCCCCCGTGCGGCGCCGAGAGCGGCGTCCGGGCGGATCGCCGGAAAACGGCCCGGCGCGCGGCGGGCCGCCGGTGAGCCGTCCGGCTCGCACGTACCCGAGGTGTCGCCGTGAGCCGGTTGCCGAACCGCCGCGACGACGAGGTCCGCCGCCTGCTGGACACCCCGCACCCCGCCGTACCCGTCGGCCTGGCGACCCGCGCGATGCTCCGAGGCCGCCGCATCCTGCACCGCCGACGCGTCGCGCACGCCGTGCTGTGGGCCCTCCTGATCGCCGCCGCCGTGGCCGGCCTGGTGCTCGCCGCCCTGATGTGGCCGGACGGCGGCACGTCCGGCGGGCCGGGCGACAGCACCTGGTGGTCCGGGACGGGCCGGCGGCGTTAGACGTCGGCCCCCCGCTGATCCCCGGCCGCCGTGCGGGGCGCACACGGAACGAGCCCGAGCCCCGTCACCCGCCCGACCGCGAACTCCGACCGCCGACCGACCGCGAACCCGGGCCGCCGGCGCGGGTCCGGGCCGCCCGACCGCGAATTCCGGCCGCCCGACCGGGTCGGCCCCCGGGGACGAGCCGACCACCGCCCCCTCCTCGCTCACCTCAGCCCAGCGCCTGCTTGAGGTCGGCCAGCAGATCGTCCACCGCCTCGATGCCGACCGACAGCCGTACCAGGTCGGCGGGGACCTCCAGCGCGGAGCCGGCCACCGACGCGTGCGTCATCCGGCCCGGGTGCTCGATCAGGGACTCCACGCCGCCCAGGGACTCGCCGAGGGTGAACAGCCGCGCCCGGTCGCACACCTCGACCGCCGCGTCCTCGCCGCCCTCGACCTGGAAGGAGACCATCCCGCCGAACGCCTTCATCTGCTTGGCGGCCACCTCGTGTCCCGGGTGCCCGGGGAGCCCCGGGTAGTACACCCGGGTGACCCTCGGGTGCGCGGTGAGCATCTCCGCGATCCGCTCGGCGTTCTCGCTGTGCCGGTCCATCCGTACCGCCAGCGTCTTGACGCCGCGCATCACGAGCCACGCGTCGAACGGCCCGGCCACCGCCCCCATCGCGTTCTGGTGGTACGCCAGCTCCTCGCCGAGCGCCGCGTCCGAGGTCACCAGCGCGCCGCCGACCACGTCGGAGTGCCCGCCCATGTACTTCGTCGTGGAGTGCACCACCACGTCCGCGCCGAGTGCGAGCGGCTGCTGGAGATAGGGGCTGGCGAAGGTGTTGTCCACCACCAGCCGTACGCCCGCCTGCCGCGCCACCCCTGCGAGCGCGGCGATGTCGGTGATGCCGAGCAGCGGGTTGGAGGGCGTCTCCACCCAGATCAGCTTCGTCTCCGGCCGCACCGCGTCCCGGACCGCCTGTACGTCCGAGGTGTCCGCGACCGACCACGTCACGCCCCAGCGTTCCACCACCTTGGCGAACAGCCGGAACGTACCCCCGTACGCGTCGTTCGGGATCACCACGTGGTCGCCGGGCGCGAGCACCGTACGCAGCAGGCAGTCCTCCGCCGCGAGCCCGGAGGCGAACGCCAGCCCGCGGCTGCCGCCCTCCAGCGCGGCCAGGTTCTCCTCCAGCGCGGTCCTGGTCGGATTGGCCGACCGGCTGTACTCGTAGCCGCCGCGCAACCCGCCGACGCCGTCCTGCTTGTACGTCGACACCTGGTAGATCGGCGTGACCACCGCGCCGGTCGCCGCGTCCGCCGGCTGCCCGGCGTGGATGGCGAGAGTTTCGAAGTGCTGGTGCTGATCGCTCATGGCCCCGAGCGTAGTGGCCTTCACGCGCGGGGTACGGCACCGCGCGGCGGCGCGGGGAACCGCGCGCCCGGCGCGACGGTGTGGCACCCGGCAGCGCGCCGGGACCCGCCGAGCCGGATCCCGG
>NZ_DATDBG010000187.1:0-11624 GCF_036524955.1 Streptomyces sp. | reverse complement strand
GGGCCACCGGGCGGTGGCCCCTACGGCACCCGCGGCGCCCGGCCACTGCCCCGCCGCCTGCCCTTGCCGCTGCCCGCCGCCTCCCCCGCCGCTGCCCGGCCGGACAGCGGCTGACTGCCCGGCGACTGTCCGGCAGCCGGCCGGTGGCCGGTGGCCGGTGGCCGGGCGAGCGGCAGTCCAGAGCCCGGCAGCCCGGCAGTCAGCAGGTCCGGCAGCCCGGCAGCCAGCGGTCCGGAGGCCAGCGGTCCGACGACGGCAGCGACAGTCCGACGCCCGACAGTCCGACAGCCCGGCGACCGCCCGTCCAGGGGCCGGTGGCCCGTACGGCGCACCGCCGGTCCAGGGGCTACCTGGGGCGGCCGGCGTGGCCGCGAGGCGACCGCCCGGAGGGCGTCGTGTCGTCGTCCTCGGGAAGCTTGCAGATGCGTTCCAGGAAGAGCGCCGCGGCGACCACGGCGATGGCGGCGAGGACGGCGAGGCCCGCGTAGATGGCCTGTTGGCGGCGGGGGGCCATGTCGAGTTTGGAGATGACGAGGAAGAGGCAGGTGCCGCCGTAGAGACCGGCGACCAACGCGGCGACCAACGCGCTGGCCTGGCCGAAGACCAGGGCGCGCGCGGCGGCGAGCGGGTCGACGCCCTTCGCGCCGGGGCGGCGTTCGCGCTGGGCGCGCAGGCGGGCGCGGATGGACAGGGCCGTGGCGAAGAGGGCGGCGGCGATGAGCGCGAGCACGACGGGTGCGGCGAGCGGCACCCGGGGCAGGGTGCCGAAGGTGTCCCACAGCCGGGCCCCCGCCCATGAGAGCACCGCCGCGACCGCGAACAGCCCCGCCAGCGTCCTGATCCGCAGCGTCCTCACCGAGTGCCCGCCTCCGCGTCCTGTCCGTCCTGTCCGACCTGCCGGTACCGCCCCGGCGCCACGCGCACTGCCCGTGGTGCCCGGCGAAGGATCTCAACGATTACTCGGGCAGCCGTAGTTCCACGTCGGTGCGGCGCTGTACGCCGGCGGTGCCGACCGCCGCGGCCAGATCGGCGACCGGGCCGCGGCCGGGCAGCACGGCCGCCGGGTCCACGTCGTACCACGGTACGAGAACGAAGGCCCGCTGGTACGCCCGCGGGTGCGGGAGCGTCAGCGCCGGGTCGTCGGAGACCACGCCCTGGTACGCGATGATGTCCACGTCGATGGTGCGCGGGCCCCAGCGTTCGGTGCGGACCCGCCGGAACGCCTCTTCGATCGCCTGGCCGCGTTCCAGCAGCGATGCGGGCGGCAGGGTGGTGCGGAGCAGGACGACGGCGTTGAAGTACGGGGGCTGGGTGCCGGGCTCCACGCCCCACGGCTCGGTCTCGTACACCGGTGAGACGGCTTTCACCCGCACTCCCGGGGTGTCCTCCAGCGCGTCCACCGCGCCCTGCAGGGTCTCCAGGCGGTTGCCGAGGTTGCCGCCGAGGGCGATCACCGCGGTCTTGGGGTTCTGCAGGGTGCTGTCGGCCGCGTCGACGCGGGCCACCACCGAGGCGGGCACCGGCTGACTGGTCGGGTCCAGGGCGGACTGCCCGGTGTTCTCGGGGTACTCCTGGAATGCGGACGTCACGGGCGTCTCCGGGTGATGGTCACGGTCACGTCGTCGAAGGGCACGGTGATCGGCGCGTCCGGTTTGTGCACCGTCACCTCCACCTCCCGCACCACCTCGTGCCGGAGGCAGGTGTCGGCGATGCGTTGCGCGAGGGTCTCGATGAGAGCGACGGGCTCACCGGACACGACCGCTGCGACCTCCTCGGCGACCACACCGTAGTGCACGGTCCGGTCGAGATCGTCGCCTGCCGCCGCGGGCGCCGTGTCGAGGCCGAGCACGAGATCGACGACGAAGACCTGCCCGTTCTCGCGCTCGTGCTCGAACACCCCGTGATGCCCGCGGACGCTCAGTCCGCGCAGCGTGACACGATCCACCTGCTCACTCCTCGCTCGCTGCCGCCGGTCGCGCCGCGATCCCCGGCCGCAGACGAATCTACGTCATCCGTGTCACTGAGCCGGGTCGCCCCCGCCCTCTCCCCCCTCGTCGTCCTCACCCTCGTCGTCCTGCTCGGCGAGGACCGGTGAGCCGTGGTGCGCCCACAGCCGCCAGCCGTCGTGGGTGCGGCGGAACACGTTGGTGGCGACGACCAGGCCGCCGACGAGCGAGCCCGCCGAGCCGTCGTCCTCGGCGGGGCCACCGGTGAGGATGTTCTCGGTGCAGGTCACCAGCGCGGTGTCGCCGTCCACGGCGACCTCGACGTCGGTGAGGAAGAACTGGATGTACTCCGTGTTCGCCATGATCAGCGCGTACGAGCGCATGACCTCGCCCCGCCCGCGCAGCACCGGCCAGCCGGGGTGCACCACGGTCACCGACTCCGCCAGCGGCCCGGTCAGCACCACGTTCTCCAAGGCGTCCAGGTCGGAGGTCTCCACCGCGTCGTAGAAGGCCTGGTTGGCCGCCTCCACCGCCCGCGCCTCCGCCGTCCGTGCGGTCACTGTGCCGTCCCCGTCCCAGCCGGTGCCGTCCCGGCTGTTCGTGTCATGGCCGCGCTCTCGATGGCGCGCGCCACCCGTACCGCGTCGGCGCTCGCCCGGACCTCGTGGACGCGCACCGCCCAGGCGCCCTCGCGGGCGGCGATCGCGGAGACGGCAGCGGTGGCCGCGTCGCGTTCGCGGGCCGGGGGCGGGCCGCCGCCGGTGTCGGCGGCGAGGACGCGGCCGAGGAACCGCTTGCGGGAGGCGGCGACCAGCAGCGGGCAGCCGAGTACGCGCAAGGACCGCAGGTGGGCGAGCAGGGTGAGGTCGTGTTCGGCGGTCTTGGCGAAGCCCAGGCCCGGGTCGATCACGATGCGTTCGGGGGCGACGCCGCCGGCCACCGCGCGGTCAAGGCCCGCGCGCAGCTCGGCGACCACCTCGCCGAGGACGTCCGCGTAGACCGCGCGGTTGTTCATGTCGATGCTCTGGCCGCGCCAGTGCATGACGACGAACGGGACCCCGGCCGCGGCCACCACCGGGATCATCGCGGGGTCGGCGAGGCCGCCGCTGACGTCGTTGACGAGCGCGGCGCCCGCCGTGACCGCCCGCTCGGCGACGCCGGCCCGCATGGTGTCCACGCTGACCAGGACGCCGGCCGCGGCCAGTTCGCGGACCACCGGGATCACCCGGCGCAGCTCCTCGGCCTCGTCCACCCGGACCGCGCCCGGTCTGGTGGACTCGCCGCCCACGTCTACCAGGTCGGCGCCCTGCGCCACCAGGTCCAGTCCGTGCTTGACGGCCAGCTCGGGATCGAACCACTGTCCGCCGTCGGAGAACGAGTCGGGCGTGACGTTCACCACGCCCATGACCGCGCAGCGGTCCCACTCCGGCAGCCCGAGGGGTCCGGTCCTGCCCTGTGACGTACTCATGAGCCCAGCGTACGGGCTCAGGCGACCGCGCTCCGCTCCCGCGGGTCGCCGTCCCGGCGTCCCGCGGGTCGCCGTCCCGGCACGGGACCGGGCGCGCCGCGTAACGGGGCTGGTGGCGGTGCGGGGGGTGGCGGCCGGGCAGGAACCGCTGGAGGGCGGCGGGCAGTGGCAGGGCGGCCGCGGAGCGTTCAGCCCCGCCCGATGATCAGGCTCATCGCCTCCGAGCGGGTCGCCGGGTCGCGTAGCTGCCCCCGTACCGCCGAGGTGAGGGTCTTGGCGCCGGGCTTGCGCACCCCGCGCATCGTCATGCACAGGTGCTCGCACTCCACCACCACGATCACCCCGCGCGCCTCCAGGATGCGCATCAGGGAATCGGCGATCTGCGTGGTAAGCCGCTCCTGCACCTGCGGGCGGCGGGCGTAGACATCGACCAGGCGGGCCAGCTTGGACAGGCCGGTGATCTTGCCGCTGGTGGACGGGATGTAGCCGACGTGCGCGACGCCGACGAACGGGACGAGGTGGTGCTCGCAGGACGACATCACCTCGATGTCCTTGACCAGCACCATCTCGTCGTGGCCCAGGTCGAAGGTGGTGGTGAGCACGTCCTCGGGCTGCTGCCACAGCCCGGCGAATATCTCGCGGTAGGCGCGGGCAACCCGCGCCGGGGTCTCGCGCAGGCCCTCTCGGTCCGGGTCCTCTCCGACCGCGAGCAGCAGCTCCCGGATCGCGGCTTCGGCCCGCTTCTCGTCGAACTCACCGACCGGGCTACCGCCGTAGATCGTCACGGGATCGGTCATGGATGCCTCGTTCCTCCTGCCGCTGTGCGGTCCTGACACAGGACCGCGGCCCCAGGCTAAAACCCTGGGGCCGCGAACCGCATTCCGGTACCGGGCCGGACCTGCGGTTTTATGGTGCTCTGTGTGACTCAGCTCTCCTGCGGGCCGTCGTCCGGCAGTTCCACCGGCTCGGCCGGCTTCGCCGCGGAGACCGCCGAGGGGGTGCTGCCGTTGGCGGGCTGGCTGCCGTTGGTCAGCGCCAGCTCCTTCGGCGACAGCACCGGCGGCCGGGTGGAGGGGGCGCGGCGGGCGGAGCCGGTCCAGGCCGGACGCGGCGGGCGCTTCACGATCGGGGCGAAGATCTCGGCGATCTCCTCCTTGTTCAGCGTCTCCCGCTCCAGCAGGGCCAGCACGAGGTTGTCCAGGACGTCGCGGTTCTCGACCAGGATCTCCCAGGCCTCGTTGTGCGCCGTCTCGATGAGCTTCTTGACCTCCTCGTCCACCAGGCCGGCGACCTCTTCGGAGTAGTCGCGCTGGTGGCCCATCTCACGCCCGAGGAACGGCTCGGAGTTGTCCGAACCGAACTTGATCGCGCCCAGCCGCTCGGTCATGCCGTACTGCGTGACCATGGCGCGGGCGGTGGCGGTCGCCTTCTCGATGTCGTTCGAGGCGCCGGTGGTCGGGTCGTGGAAGACCAGTTCCTCCGCGGCCCGGCCGCCCATCATGTACGCGAGCTGGTCCAGCATCTCGTTGCGCGTCGTGGAGTACTTGTCCTCGTCGGGCAGCACCATCGTGTAGCCCAGCGCCCGGCCGCGGGAGAGGATCGTCACCTTGTGGACCGGGTCGGAGCTCGGGGAGGCCGCCGCGACCAGGGCGTGTCCGCCCTCGTGGTACGCGGTGATCTTCTTCTCCTTGTCCGACATGATCCGGGTGCGCTTCTGCGGACCGGCCACGACGCGGTCGATGGCCTCGTCGAGCATGCCGTTGTCGATCAGCTTCTTGTCGCTGCGGGCGGTGAGCAGCGCGGCCTCGTTGAGCACGTTGCTCAGGTCGGCGCCGGTGAAGCCGGGGGTGCGGCGGGCGACGGCCATCAGGTCGACGTCCGGCGCGATCGGCTTGCCCTTCTGGTGCACGGTGAGGATCTCCAGACGGCCCTGGAGGTCCGGCGGGTCCACCGCGATCTGCCGGTCGAAGCGGCCCGGGCGCAGCAGCGCCGGGTCGAGGATGTCCGGCCGGTTGGTCGCGGCGATGAGGATCACGCCGCCCTTGACGTCGAAGCCGTCCATCTCCACCAGGAGCTGGTTCAGCGTCTGCTCGCGCTCGTCGTGACCGCCGCCGAGGCCCGCGCCGCGGTGCCGGCCGACGGCGTCGATCTCGTCGACGAAGACGATCGCCGGGGCGTTCGCCTTGGCCTGCTCGAACAGGTCGCGGACCCGGCTGGCGCCGACACCGACGAACATCTCCACGAAGTCGGAGCCGGAGATCGAGTAGAACGGCACGCCCGCCTCACCGGCGACGGCCCGTGCGAGCAGCGTCTTGCCGGTGCCCGGGCGGCCGTAGAGCAGCACCCCCTTGGGGATCTTGGCACCGACGGCCTGGAACTTCGCCGGCTCCTGCAGGAACTCCTTGATCTCCTGGAGCTCCTCCACCGCCTCGTCGCAGCCCGCCACGTCGGAGAAGGTCGTTTTGGGGGTGTCCTTGGTGATCAGCTTGGCCTTGGACTTCCCGAACTGCATAACACGGGAGCCGCCGCCCTGCATCTGGTTCATCAGGAACAGGAAGACCACGACGATCAGCACGAACGGCAGCAGCGACAGCAGGATGCCGACGAAGGCGTTCTGCTTGGACTGCGAGACCGTGTAGTGCCCCGGCAGGTCCACGCCGGACACCTTGCCGTTCTCGATGTTCTGCAGGTTGGTGGCGATCGCGGCGCCCTGGTCGCCGATGTACGTCGCCCTGATCTTGTTGCTGCCCTCGATCTTGACGCCGTCCCGCAACTGCACCTTGATGGAGTTGTCGTCCCCGGTGGTGAGCTGGGCGTTGTCGACCTTGTTGGTGTCGATCGCATTGAGTACCACGCCGGTGTCAACCGTCTTGTAGCCGCCGCCGGAGCCGACGACCTGCATCAACACGACCACGGCGAGGACAGCCAGCACGATCCACATGACTGGCCCACGGAAATAGCGCTTCACGTCCATCCATGCGGGGCGATGTCGCCCCGTCCCTCCTGCCACAGTGAGGCACCGCCGCCGGTTGGCCGCGCGTGCATCCGGTGTATTGACCCGACCTTCGGACGGTACCCCAGCATTGTCTCCCGAGGTTGCCGCAGACCGTTAACAAACCCGCTTTCCCCTGCTCCAACGGCGGGAGATCGGCGGGGGTTCCCGGGCGGCCCCGCGGGGCCGCCCGGCCGCCCGGATCTCAGCCGCCGTACACGTGCGGGGCGAGCGTGCCCACGAACGGCAGGTTGCGGTACTTCTCCGCGTAGTCCAGGCCGTAACCGACCACGAACTCGTTGGGGATGTCAAAACCAGTGTATTTCACATCGATCTCGACCTTGGCGGCCTCCGGCTTGCGCAGCAGCGTGCACACCTCCAGGGAGGCCGGGCCGCGCGAGCCCAGGTTGCTGATGAGCCAGGAGAGGGTGAGGCCGGAGTCGATGATGTCCTCGACGATCAGCACGTGCAAGCCCGCGATGTCGGTGTCCAGGTCCTTGAGGATGCGGACCACACCGGAGGACTTGGTGCCTGCCCCGTAGGACGACACCGCCATCCAGTCCATCGTGACCTCGCTGGACAGGGCGCGGGCCAGGTCGGCCATCACCATCACGGCGCCCTTGAGCACGCCCACGATCAGCAGGTCCTTGCCCGCGTAGTCCCGGTCGATCTCGGCGGCCAGCTCCACCAGCTTCGCGTCGATCTCTGCCTTGGAGATGAGCACCTTCTCCAGGTCGGCGGCCATGTCGGTCTCGTTCACACGCGGTACATCCTCATCAGGGTTTTATGACAGCGAGAAGAACAGTCTGCCATTCGCCCGGAGCACGGTGACGCCACCCGGCAGGTTGAGCGCCTTCTGCCCGCGCCAGCCGGTGACCAGCCGGTCCACCTCCTCGATGTGCCGCGCGAAGAGGAAGCCGGGCGGGGAGCCGGCGGCGACCGCGGCCCGGCGCAGCACCCGTCGCCGTACCGCCGGCGGCAAACCGTGCAGCAGGCGTACGTCCAGGCTGCCGTCGTCGCCGGCCACGTCGGCCTGCGCGTCCGCGGCCCACTGGTCGAGGGCGTCCGCGTCGTCCCGGGAGAGCTGGGCGGTACGGGCCAGTGCCTCGATCACGCCCTTGCCGAGGGACTTCTCCAGCACCGGCAGCGCCTCGTGTCTGACCCGGGAGCGGGTGTAGGCGGGGTCGTGGTTGTGCGGGTCCTCCCAGACGGTGATGCCCTGGGCGAGGCAGCCCTGCCGTACGGTGTCGCGGTCCAGCAGCAGGAAGGGGCGGCGATAGCGGCCACCGGTCCCCGAGACCGCCGCCATGCCGGCCAGCGAGCGGGTGCCGGAGCCGCGGGCCAGTCCGAGCAGCACCGTTTCTGCCTGGTCGTCCCGGGTGTGGCCGAGCAGGACGGCGGCGGCGCCGCGGCGCTCGGCGGTGGCGTCCAGCGCGGCGTAGCGCGCGTCGCGTGCGGCGGCCTCGGGGCCGCCCTGGCGGCCGACCGTGACGCCGACCGTGTCGACCGGGTCGAGGCCGAGGGCGCGCAGCCGGTTCGCGACCTCCCGGGCGCGGCCGTCGGAACCGGCCTGCAGGCCGTGGTCCACGGTGACCGCCCCGGCGCGCACGCCGAGCCGGGGCGCTTCGAAGGCGAGGGCGGCGGCCAGCGCCATGGAGTCGGCTCCGCCGCTGCACGCGGCGAGTACCAGCGGGTGCGGGTCGGCGGACGCGGTCAGCACGTCGTGCAGGACGCGGCGGACCGCCAGACGTATCGCCGCGACCGTGGGGTGGGGTCCCATGTCCGGTTCCCTCCTGGGGAGGCTTCGAGGGCTGCGATGAGCGTGGTGAGATGACGCAGGGTATTCAGATGGTGACAGAAGCCCGAGCATTACCCGAGCATCGCACGCGTCACCCCGCGCCATCGGTCCCTCGGACGGGTGAACCAGGCAGTGTCGGCGGGCGTGAGAGGGTCAGGAATCGCTGCGGCTGTGCACCCGCGCGACCCAGTCCGCCGGTTTGGCGATCTCGGTCTTGGTGGGGAGCGTGTTGGGCGAGGTCCACACCCGGTTGAATCCGTCCATGCCGACCTGGCCGACCACCGCCCGTACGAAGCGCTCGCCGTCCCGGTACTGGCGCAGCTTCGCGTCGAGACCGAGCAGCTTGCGCACCGCCTGGTCGAGCCGGCCCGCGCCGCTGGCCCGGCGCCGGCTGAACTTCTCCCTGATCTCCGCCACGGTGGGTACGACCTCGGGCCCGACGCCGTCCATCACGTAGTCGGCGTGCCCCTCCAGCAGCGACATCACCGCCGTCAGCCGGGCCAGTATCTCCCGCTGGGAGGGCGTCTGCACCAGGTCCATCAGGCTGCGGCCGTCGGTCTGCTCGCCGTCGTCGGCGCCGGCGGGGTTCGAGCCGGTGAAGGACTGCACGGCCTCCCGTACCCGCTCGATCACGGTGGACGGGTCGAGTTCGGTCTCGCCGAGGAACGACTGGATCTCGCCCTCGATGTGGTCGCGCAGCCACGGCACCGCGGAGAACTGGGTGCGGTGGGTCTCCTCGTGCAGGCACACCCACAGCCGGAAGTCGTGCGGGTCCACGTCGAGTTCGCGCTCGACGTGGACGATGTTGGGTGCCACCAGCAGCAGCCGGCCCGCGCGGGACTCCCCCGGCTCGGCCTTGACCGGTCCGGCCGGCAGCTCCCTGGTCGCCGGCGCGAACGTCTCGTACTGGCCCAGCACCCGCGAGGAAAGGAAGCTCAGCAGCATCCCCACCTCGACGCCGGTCACCTTGCCGCCGACGGTGCCGAGCACCGCGCCGCCCGGGCCGCCCGGCCGGCGCGCCTGCATCTTGCCGAGCAGCGGTTTCAGCACCTCGCGGAAGCCGGCCACGTTCGCCTTCACCCAGCCCGTCCGGTCCACGATCAGGACCGGGGTGCCGTGCGGCTGCGCGCCGCCCGGCCTGTCCCCGTACATCCGTGTGAACGCCCTGACGTGCGCCTCCGCGTCCTGCGCATGCGCCCTCAGCTCGGCGACGATGGCCCGCGCCTCGTCCCGGCTCACCTCCGGCCCCGGCCGGGTCAGCCGCTGCGCGGTCGCCACGGCGAGGTTCCAGTCGACCATCTCGGTTCCACCGATGCTCGTCATGTCTTCACGGTACGTTGCCGCTCCCGCTTTGGGGGTTCCACAGCGGTTACGGGGGAGTCCGCACGCGCCCCGGGAACCGGCCGGGCCGGTTCCCGCGCGCCTACCCGCGGGTCAGCGCCGTCGTCAGCCGGTCCAGGGCGGACCGGGCGTCCTGCGCGGACGGGGCGCCCTGGGTCATGAAGGCGAAGGCGAGCAGGCGGCCGGCGGGGGTGACCGTGGTGCCGGCGATGGTGTTGGTGCCGGTCAGGGTGCCGGTCTTCGCGCGGACGAGGCCGGCGCCCGCGGTGGTGTGGAAGCGGGCGGCGAGGGTTCCGGTGAAGGCGGCGACAGGAAGGCCGGTGAGAACCGGGCGCAGTTCCGGGTGGTCCGGGGAGGCCGCGAGGGACAGCAGGCGGACCAGGGTGAGCGGGGCGAGGCGGTCGCCGCGGGCGAGGCCGCTGCCGTCGGTGAAGACGGCTCCGGTCAGCGGTACTCCGTACCGTCGCAGCGCGGCCGGCAGCGCCTCCGCCACGCCCGCGAAGCTGCCCGGCTGCCCGGTCGCCCGGGCGACCTGCCGGGCCAGCGCCTCGGCCACGTCGTTGTCGCTGGTGGTCAGCATCCGTTCCACCAGTTCCGAGACCGGCGCGGACCGATGGACCGCCAGCCGCGTTCCCCCGGCCGCCCTGCCCGGCACCGGCGCACCCGTGACCGTGACACCGCGCCGCTCCAGCAGCGCCGCGAACGCGTCCGCCGCCGCGGACGCGGGCTCGTACGCCCTCGGTGCCGGTCCGCTCCGGCTGGCGTCGAGGCGTCCCTCACGGACCATCAGGGAGGTGACGGGCGCGAGGTTGTCGTTGCGGCCGATGGGGTGGAGCGCGGGCCCGCTGTAGTACGAGGTGTCGTACGCGAGCCGGACCGAGGTCGTGCCACGGGCCTTGAGGGCGGTCGCGGTGTCGGCGACGAGCCGCGGCAGTTCCAGGGTGGGGTCGCCGCCGCCGACCAGGACGACACGGCCGGGCTCGGTGGCGACCACCGCGGTGGTGAGGCGGTGGCCGGGGCCGAGGGTGCCGAGCGCGGCGACGGCGGTGGCGAGCTTGGTGGTGGAGGCGGGCGTGGTGGCGGTGGCGGCGCGGTGGCCGTACAGCAGCAGTCCGGTGGCGACGTCGACGACGGCGCCGGTACGTACCGGGCCCATGCCGCCGGCGACCATCAGCGGGTCGAGGCGGGAGGCGAGGCCGGTGGGGCCGGGCGGGCTGGTGCGCGCGGGCAGCGGTGCGGGCTGCAGTACGGGGGAGGCCGACGGCGCCGAACCGGCCGGCCGCGGTGCGTGCATCGGTACGTCAGCCGGTTTCTGCCGGTCGGGATGGCCGTTCCGGGCAGCGGCGTACGACCGCTCGGCCGTACGCTTGCCTGACTCCCACGGCCCGGCCGCGGCCACCGCCACGGCAGCCACCGCCAGACCCACCGCGGCCGACCCCGCAACGACCTGCCATGTCCTGCCCAGCGGCACTGCCGACCAGCCCCCTTCACGACCACACACGTGCGTGGGAGACACTTAATCACCCGTAGTATGCGCTGATCATGGAGGAGTAGGGCCTTGGAGTTCGACGTCACGATCGAGATCCCGAAGGGTTCGCGGAACAAGTACGAGGTGGACCACGAGACCGGTCGTATCCGCCTGGACCGCAGGCTTTTCACCTCGACCAGCTACCCGGCCGACTACGGCTTCGTCGAGAACACCCTCGGCGAGGACGGCGACCCGCTGGACGCCCTGGTCATCCTGGACGAGCCCACCTTCCCCGGCTGCCTGATCACCTGCCGCGCGATCGGCATGTTCCGCATGACCGACGAGGCCGGCGGCGACGACAAGGTGCTGTGCGTCCCGGCCTCCGACCCCCGGGTCGAGCACCTGCGTGACATCCACCACGTCAGCGAGTTCGACCGCCTGGAGATCCAGCACTTCTTCGAGGTCTACAAGGACCTGGAGCCCGGCAAGTCCGTCGAGGGCGCGAACTGGGTCGGCCGCGCCGAGGCGGAGGCGGAGATCGAGGAGTCCTTCCGCCGCCTGAAGGAGCACGGCGGTCACTGAGCCCCTGCCGGGCGGGGGGGCGGGGGGGG
>NZ_DATDBG010000186.1:0-15867 GCF_036524955.1 Streptomyces sp. | reverse complement strand
AGGGAGGCGGGAGCGGTGTAGCCGCTCCACAGGGCGGTGAGGGTCGGTCCACTCCTACTCCCCAGGCAGCCCGGAGCGCGCCCGGCTGGAGGCCAAGCTGAAAGAGCTGCCCGAGAACCCGGTCCAGCTGCCCTGCACCATCGGCGGTGAGCAGCGGACGGGCGGCGGCGAGGCATTCCATGTCGGGCTGATGCTGGCGATGGCGGTCCAGCCGGAGCCGGCGATCTGGGCGGGTTTTCCTGGGGTGCCGTCGAATTGTGTGGTGCTGGGGGTGGTGGTGCCGAGTTGGTCCATGAGTTGGCCGGCGGATGTGGTGGTGATGAGGTCGGGGGCTTCGTCGCCGCTGATGTCGCCGACGCTGATGATGAGGGGGTGGGTGGTGGTGAACTTGTAGAGGTTCCCGGTGGTGTTGTTGCGGGTCCACAGGGGGGCGATGCCGTTGTCGGCGGGGGTGTTGCCCGGGGTGATGACGGTGTGTCCGTCCCAGCCGCCGTTGCCGATGAGCTGCGGGTCGCCGAGGCGTCCGCTGGTGGCGGTGCCGGGGAAGAACCACAGCAGGTTCCCGGTCTCCTCGGTGACGAGGTCGGGGATGGTGTCGGCGTTCATGCCACCCGGGGCGATCAGTTGCCGCACCTTGGACCAGTCCGAGGCGTACGAGGTGCAGGTGGTGATGCTGGGTTCGCATATGGGTTGGTCGAAGGGGGTGCGGGCTGCGGTCGCGGCGACGGCACACGACCTGAGCTACGAAGTCGCGCTCTCGCACCCTGTGCGATATATCATCGGTGCTATGGACAGCGGGCGGTACTCGATCGAGATCGAGCCGGAGGTGCGGATGTGACTGGAGAACATTCCCGCCCATTACTACAAGCAGGCCGAGCGCGTCGCCGACCTGCTCGCCGAGCAGCCCACCACGCTCGACGAACCGCACTCCCGCCACCTGGGCGGCAAGCTCCGCGAGCTGCGATTCCGCCTCGGCGATGCCCACCAGCGCATCACCTACTGGCTCGCACCCGACCGTCGCGTCGTGCTGCTCACCGTGTTCCGCAAGACCAAGATGCGCGAGCAGGCCGAAGTGGACCGCGCTCACGCCGCCCAACGGCTGTGCGAAGCCGAACACCAGGCAGCCGCCGAGCACGACCTCTACAGCCGCGACCTCAAGGAGAACCGATGAATCACAGCGAATGGAGAACCCGCCGCCACCGCCAGCTGATCGGTGAACACCTCGACGCCGACCCCGAGTATGACCGCGTCTACGAAGAAGCCAGCCTGGCCATGACGCTGGGCAAGGCCGTCTACGACCGGCGCAAGCAACTCGGGCTGAGCGAGGCCGACCTGGCCGAGCGCCTGCACACCACCACCGACGAGATCGAAGGCATCGAGACCGCCACCGAACTGCCGCCCATCGCTGTCATCATGCGCCTGGCCCGAGCCCTGGACCTCACCGTCGACATGCACCTCACCCCTGGGGATGAGCCCACCGTCACCATCGTCACCCCGGCCGCCTGAACCCAGGAGGAGCCATGCATGACGCCTCCACAGCACTCGCCCGCGAGCTGGGCAGACTCATCCACGACCGGCGCACCGAGCTCGGGCTGTCCCAGGCCGAGCTGGCTGAGCGGTGCGGTATGAAACAGCCGCAGATCTCCCGCTTCGAAGCCGGCGGAACGGTGCCCACCCTCCCGATGCTGCGCCGCCTGGCCCGTGCCCTTGGAGCCGACTTGAGCATCAGTCTCACTCCGCACGACGAGGCCGCTTGACGTGGATCTCAAATCCCGAGAATTCCCTGAGTGGTCTAGACCGTTGATGGCAGTAGTGACGGCAACGCCGGTGGACTTCAGTGCGCATGCACGGACGTGGAATGACTGTCAAATCGGAGCCTGACCAGCGAGGTTGCAGCTGACGGCGACCCCGCCAGCACACGTACTATGTGCTGGCGGGCGAGGGTCGAGGTCTTCCCAGTTGGGTGGCGAACACCCCACAGGCCGGGCACGCCCGGGCAGTCTCGTCAGCGGTGACCAGGTGGACCCGGCGTCTGCCGTCGGCCAGCCGTTCGACCCGCACGACGGACTCCCCGTCGAGGTCAAGCAGCAACGTCGTATCGTTGAGCAAGCCCGTGGCTCCTGGTGATCGTTCTGCGTAGAGAACAGAAATGATCACTCAGGACCACGGGCCTCCTGCATCCGGGCCACCAACTCCATCACCGACCGTGACGGAGTGTCAGCCGCCCCACTGAGGCACACCGCTCAAGATCGAAGACCCAGCATTCCGGAGCTGGCCGAGCCGGGTGCCGATGATCACTGCGGCGTGCAGGGCCGTGACCCGGTGCTGGCTCGGGAGGTGCCGGAGTCGCTGCGCCGTCGCATCGACGGGGGCGAGGCGGCGGTGGAGACGATGCGCCGCAAGCGCAAGGTGCTGGTGCATGCCTTGCACGCTGCGGTGGAGCGGGGTGAGCTGGGCGGGCCGCCCTGGAAGCGTGGAGGTCAAGCTGTCCCGACGGCGAGCACGTTGCCCTCGCTGACGTACCCGTCGGGGTGGTTGAACGGGCTGCGAGGGTGGGCGGGCTCGCGCAGGGCGACCCAACTGGGGGAGGTCAGGCCGAGCTTCATTGCCTGCTCGGCGAGTTCGGCGAAGGCGGGACCGTAGTATGCGTGGACCTCCCCGGTGAAGGGGGCGAAGTGCTCGATGGAAACCGTTCGCTGGCGCACATTGCCGATGCCGGCCTTCCGCATCCATACGTACAACTCGCGGTTGCGCAGCACCTGCCGCAGGTATCCGGGTGACTTGGCGGCGGCACGGAAGAGGTCGGAGAAGAGGAACGGGTCTCCCGGCCGGACAGCGAAGGCATGGGCGTCGACGTCTTTGACGGCGATGAGGCCGCCGGGACGGGTGACCCGGCGCAACTCGGCGAGGCTGAAACGCAGTTCGTCATCGGTGAGGACCTGGACGGTGTTGGAGCACCAGACCGCGTCGAAGCTGCCGTCCTCATACGGCAGGCTGGTGATGTCCCCTTGGCGGACGTCGACCGGGCAGGCGAGGTGCGCCGACCGCACCCGGGCGGCGGCGCGGGCTGCGTGTTCGGGGGCCAGATCGACGGCCGAGACGCGCCCGTGCGGGCCGGCGAGTTCGGCGAGCCATGGCAGGAAGTGGCCGCCGCAGCACCCCGCGTCCAGGACGTGCATGCCTGGTTGGATGCCGACCTGGTTCAGCAGGCCGCGGTAGGGCTCCCGACAGGCGTCGAAGTGCGCGTCGACGATCGACTGGTGAGTGAAGGGCTGCCCCGTGGAGGCGGTGAATCCCCAGGCGGCGGGGGTGTGGGCGGTCGGCTGGGGGTCTTGGGTCAGCATGAGGTTTCCTGGAGGAGGCCGTGCAGGGCCTCGGCGACGGGCTCGGGGGTTTCCAGTGGCGGTAGGTGCCCTGCATCGGGGATGACGACGAGGCGCCCGTGGGGGAGGGCCGCGGCGGCGGCTCGCATCTCGTCCAGGTGGACCAGGTCGTCCTCCGCTCCGGCGATCACCGCGGAGGGGACGCGCGCCTCGTGCAGCACGGCCAGCGAGCAGGGGCGGTCCGCGATCGCGTGCAGCGCCCAGGCGAGCGAGGCAGGGTCGGTGGCCGACGCCGTCCTCCTGACCCGGGCGGTGACCGCGGGCCGGGTGGCGCGTGTCGTCCTGCCTGTCAGTGCGGGCACGAGGCGTGCCAGGAGTTCGGTCCAGGCACGGCCGTTGACACAGCGTGCGGCCGTCCACTCGCGGTGGACGCGGTCTGCGGGAGAGTCGGCGGTGGCGCGGCTGGCGAGCAGACCGAGGGCCGCCACGCGGTCGGGGTGGCGCCGCAGGACGTCCATGGCCACGTAGCCGCCCATGGACGAGCCGATGACGGCGGCGCGGTCGATGCCCTCGTCGTCCAGGAGCCGGGCCACGTCGTCGGCGAGCAGATCGATGGCGGGCTCGCGGTCACCGAGCGGCGTGCGGCCGAAGCCGCGTTGGTCCGGTACGAGCACGCGGTGACCCAGCCTGATCAACGCCCGGCGCTGGGCCTCCCACATGGACGAGTCTTGGAGCAAGGCGTGCAGCAGCACCACCGGCGGCCGTCCCGCCCCTGTCACCACGCCACCGCGTCGGCCGGCGCCGCGGCGTCGCCGAAGACGCCCGCCGCCGCCTCCGCCGCCCGCACCAGTCGCGCGACGTCGTCGGGGAGGGGGCGTGCCGTGCACCAGGCCAGCGCCACCGGCGCCGACGGCAGGTCGTGGACCGGCACGGCGGTGACACCCGGTGGCAGCACGTCGGCCAGCGATGCGAGGGAGAGGTGGACTGCCTCGCCTGCCGCGACCGCAGTAATCATATCGGCCACGTCGACAAGCGGGTGGGTACGCCGCAGGGAGCGGCCGGACGGCGTGGTGCGGGGCACGGCTTCGTCCCAGACGGCGGGAGGCATCACGCCGGGGCAGTCGAAGACGCCGTAGTCGGCCACCTCCTCGACGGAGACGGACTTCCGTGCGGCCAGCGGGTGGTCCGCAGCCACGAGTACGGCGCGCGGGTCATGGCCGACGGGGCGGCTGCGGCGCAGGTCGGGCTCGGCTTGGCCGAGCCCGAACTTGACCACCATCACGTCAAGACCCCCCGCACGCAGCTTCTGGAACGGATCGGCGACCTCGTGCTCCACCAGGCGGACCAGGTGTACGGGAAAACCGGCCCGCCGCAGCACAGCGCGCGGCAGGACCGGGGAACCGTGGTATCCGAGCCGGATGATGCCGACGGAGCGGGGGGCCGCGGCGGTGGCGTGCTGCAACGCGGTGTGTCCTTGGTCGGTACGAGCGAGAAGGGCTGAACGGAGCGGGGTGCGGCGGGCGGCCGAACCCCGCTCGCGGGGATCACTTGGCGAGGTGGCCGAAGAAGAGGCTTCCGGGCGCCTCAAGGTCCGGAGAGTAGAAGAACTCGCGCACCGCGCGGATGAATTCCTGGCGGCTGATGCTGCCGTCGCCGTCCGTGTCCAGCTCGGCGAACGTGTCCATCGCGTCGGGATCGGTGATGTTCCAGACGCCCAGAAACTGCTTGAACTCGGCCTTGCTGATGGTGTTGTCGCCGTCGGTGTCCATGATGTCGAAGATGGCGTGCGGAACCCCCTCGACCATGTTGAAGCGGCTGGTGTCCACGCTCGCCGCGCGGCTGGCGAAGTGGTACTGCTCCTTGGAGAGGCGGTTGACGCCGTCCGCGTGGCGCAGCAGCTCGGCCCACTGCATCTGGTACGCGATCAGCAGCGCCTGCGCCCGGCGGTCGCTCTTGTCGATCTTGTAGCCGGTGAGGTAGCGGTCGACGAGCCGCTGGTAGTCGCTCCAGTCGACGTACCCGTCGCTGTCGGTGTCGGTGGCGCTGAACAACTGGTCCAGTTTGATGCTGATCGGGTCGCTCGTGGCTGTAGCCATGTTGTCCCTGTCTACGGTCGTTTCCTGAGATTCCCGCCAGCGGTTGCCGGCGGCACGGGGAAGTTTAGTAGCGGATATCTGCGACACGCGGAGCCTGGCTCAAGGGGACGCCTTCTTCACTCCAACGGGCGAATTCAACTGGATTGCAGAATCGTTACTCTATTTCTTCGTTCCGGAAAGTACGTGCTCGTTGGTTTGGGATACGGCCGTTGCTGCACTATCGAGTGACGCGGCCCGGGGGGCGCCGCAGCCGCCCGCCGACTTGCACTGCCGCGCCAATGTGGCCAAAGGTGTCCACCGGCGCGCGCCGACAGTTGCTCGGAGGCGGGTGCGTGGCTACACCTTCTCCGTGACGCTCCCGAGGTATTGCGTCGCGTCCTTCGAGGGCCGGGGCCGCACCTTCACCGAGACGGAACGGAGATGGGAATATCAAATGACCGCGAGACCGGACTTCTGTGTCGTGTCGGGGCCGGATCATGCCGGGAAGTCGTCCGCGCTGCGTGAACTGATCGCGGGTGGCCTGGCGCTGCCGATCGTCTCGGTGGATCGGACGCATCTGGGGCCTGGGCATCTGCTGTTGGAGCGGCTGCACGGCGCCATTGTCGCGGACGTCGGAACGGCGCTTGGGCAGGCGTTTTCGCCGGATTTCCTTACGGCGCTTTCGCAGACATTGGTCATCCATATGCGTGACCGTATCCAGCGGATGAGCGGGCGGCCGATTCTGGTGGATTCCTATTACTACAAGACGCTGACTAAATGCCGTATGGCTGGAGCCGCAAAAAATCCCATGTTCGACTGGTGGCGCTCTTTCCCGCAGCCGCGTCGCGTCATTTATCTGGACGTCGCTCCCGCGACCGCCTGGGACCGGGCCCGACGGGAGAACTCCGCCCATCCGCTGGAGTGTTACGGAAACGATGTCGGCCAGGAAGGTTTCGAAACCTACCAACGGGACCTGGGGAAACTCATCCGGGAAGAGATCGCTCACCTGCCGGTCACCGTCATCGGGGAGCAGCGAAGCGCGGGTCACACTGCCCGGGCCATCCGAGAGGTACTTGACGATGAATACGCATGACGCGGCGTCGGCCGCCGGGAATGCCTGGGAGGGTCCCGAACGCCTCCAGCGTTACCGGCACAGGGTGTTCGCCGAACGGGACGGTCTCCGTAGGGCCTGCGCGGACCTTGCCGGGCACCGCGACCGGGTCCTCGAAGACCTTCTCACGTTCAACGCCGGGACGGAGTTCGGCAGGAAGCACCGGTTCGAAGCGCTCCAGGGCATCGACGACTTCCGCAAGGCGGTCCCGATCCACAGCTACGCCGACCTCGCCCCGCTCATCGAGCGCATGGCGGCGGGCGAGAGCCGGGTACTCAGCGCCGATGATCCGGCCGTTTACTTCACCAGCAGCGGCAGTACCGGCGACCACAAGAAGATCCCGGTGACGCCCCGGTTCGTGCGCACTGTCTTCATGCCGTTCTACTACGCCATGTGGGCTCCGATGGCCGAGCACTTCTGGCAGGTGGTGGCCGACCCGCGGGCCGTGCTCAACCTCAAGCAGGACCCGCTGACGGCCCCCCGGACCACAGGCTCCGGTCGTCCCCATCTGGGCGCCAGCCAGGTCGACTTCGGCAACCGATTCGGGGAACCGCTTGCGGCCGAACCGGGCACGGCGGCCCCCTGGTCGGCGCTCCCGGCGTGGATCGGCGAGGACGAACACCTGGAGCGGGTCTATGCGCGGCTGCGCCTCGCCGTCGAGCACCGCGGGTTGCGCGGCATCGTCACCTTCAACCCCGCGATGGTGGCGGCGCTCCCCTACCAGCTGCGCCTGTGGTGGGAGCGGATTGTCCGGGACATCCGCGACGGCACCGTCGCCGGGCACCCGCACGGCTCGCCCAACCCGGATCGCGCCGCGGAATTGGAGCGCGTCGCCGGGTACGTCGGTGACCGGGTGCGGCCGGCCCATGTGTGGCCTGGCATGCGGGTCGTCCTCACCTGGACGACCGGTGTGGCCTCGCTCTACCTGCCACGGCTGCGCGAGGAGTTCGGCGCGGACGCGACCGTGCTGCCCGGTCCGGTGGCCCAGTCCGAGGGCCCGGTGGGGGTGGCGCTTGATCGGCATCCCACGGCCGGCAGCCTGGTTCTCACCGCGGCCGTGCACGAGTTCGTGGACGCGGCGGAGGACCTGCGCCCGGACTCCCGGACACTGCTGGCGCATGAGGTGGAGGCCGGGCGCGAATACCACGTGATCTTCAGCCACGTGGGCGGCCTCTACCGGTACACCGGCGGCGACATCGTCCGGGTCGTCGACCACGCCCACGGTGTGCCGCGGGTGGAGTACGCCGGCCGCAGCACGCTCAGTGACGCTGTCGGGGAGCGGCTGCGTGAGGGCCAGGTCGTCCGGGCGCTGTCCGCCGCGCTGGCCGGCCTCGGACTCGAGGTGGGCAACGCGGCCTGCCGGGTGAGTCAGCCGCACGACAGCCCGGCCGGCTACACCTTCGCCGTGCAGCCGCGCACCCCGTGGAGCCAGGACGAGACAGACCGCCTCACCGGCCTGCTCGACACGGCGCTGTGCCACGAGTCGCCTGGTTACGCAGACGCGCGCCGCCGCGGCCGGCTCGGAACGCCCGAGCTGCTGCGGCTGCCTGCCGACTCCTTCCAGCGCGACTGGATCGAAGCAGTGCGCAGCGGAATCCGCCCCACCCAGGTCAAGGACCGCCTCTTCCGTCAGGACCCCGTGCTCTGACAGCGGCTGACCGGCCAGGTGCCGGCAACCCCGGACCGTACCCGCGAAGCCCGACAGACACCCGAAGACCAGAACCGAGGAGAACAGGCATGACCGCGACCCGCCTCGACGCCGTCGAACGCACAGCGCTGCTCACCGCGGCACTGCGGGCTGCGGAGACCCGCCGACCCAACCGGCTCTACGAGGACCCCTTCGCGCAGCGGCTGGCAGGCGAACTCGGCCCGCAGCTGCTGGAGGAGGTGCTCCGGGTGACTTTCCCGCAGAGTCGGCCCAGGACCGTGCCCAGCACACCGGACTACAACGCGATCCGCACCCGGTTCTTCGACGAGCTTCTCCAGGAGGCCGCGCAGGACCAGGCCATGACGCAGATCGTCCTCGCGCCCTCCGGCATGGACTCACGCGCCTACCGGTTGCCCTGGCCCGACCACATCCGGTACTTCGAGGTGGACCGGCCGGTCGTCCTGGAGCACAAGGCCATGCGGCTCGCTGGCGAACGGCCCCGGGTCGACCACCGCACTGTGCCTGTCGACCTGGTCACCCAAACCTGGGAGGACTCTCTCAAGGAGGCCGGGTACGACCCCAGTGCCCCATCGACGTGGCTGCTGGAGGGACTGCTGTACTACATCCCGGAGAGTGACGGCCGCCGCATGCTGGACCGGGTGGCGGCCATGATGGCGCCCGGCAGCCGGATCGCCGCCGACATCGTCAGCGCCACCGCGCTGGCCGTGCCCGACATGCGGCCGCTGCTCGATGTGTTCGCCGGGTGGGGCTGCCCCTGGGTGTTCGGCAGCGACGACCCGGTGGCCCTCTTCGCCGAGCACGGCTTCCACACCCGCGCGGTGCAGCCAGGTACCGGGCAGACCCTCGCCTACAGCCGCTGGGCCGATCCGGTGCCCGAGCCCGGACAGCTGGGCGTACGGCGGTTCTTCTACGTCCACGGGGAACGCGTCTGATATGCCCACCGCTGTCATCGCCGGCGGCAGCGTCGCGGGGCTCGCCACAGCACTCGCGCTCGGCACCGCCGGGTACCGCGTCCTCGTCCTGGAGCGCGACCCGGCGCCGCCCGAAGGCGATCTCGCACAGACTGCCGAGACGTGGCACCGGCCCTCCGCGCCCCAGGCGTCCCACTCGCACAACCTGACCGGCCTTGGCGTGCGGACCCTGTCGGCACACGCACCGCAGGTCCTGGACGCGGTGCTCGCCGTCGGGGCGGAGCTGCTCGACCTCACGGCCGCCATGCCCGCCGGCGCCAGCCACCGCGACCGGCGGGCGGGCGACGAGGAACTGGTGGCCCTCGGCTGCCGCCGGACCACACTGGAGCTCGCGCTGTACCGGGCCGTGCGGGATGTGCCGGGTGTCGACATCCGGCACCGGACCGTGGTGCGGGGCCTGTTACTCGACGACCGCGCCCGGGCCACCGGAATCGTGGCCGACGACGGCCGGAGTCTGGCCGCCGACGCCGTCATCGACGCCACCGGACGCCGCTGCGCCTCAAGGAACTGGTTGAAGGCGGCGGGCGTTCCGACCGCCGAGGACCGCCTCCACCCATCAGGGCTCGCCGTCTACACCCGCTTCTACCGGCGTCGTCGGAGCGGCGGCCGGCCCGGGCCGCTGAACCGGGGCAACGCGGCAGGCGGCATCTGGGACCACTACGCCGGCTTCGTCCACCTCGGCGACGACGCCACCCACTCCGTGGTCCTCACCGCTCTCCCGGGCGACCCGGTCGCCCAGGCATTGCGTCACACCGCGGTGTTCACCGCCGCCGCGCGGGCCACCCCGTGGCTCGCCGCGTGGGCCGACGCGGGAGAGCCGCTGACACCGGTGCGCGCCCTCAGCTGCCCGCCCACCGTGCTGCGCGGCGCGGCCACGGGCGGTCCGGCCGCGATCGCCGGGCTGTACCACGTAGGCGACGCCGCGTGCGTGACCAACCCGCTCTTCGGTCGCGGTATGTCCCTGGCTCTCGCGCACGCCTTCGCGCTCGGTGGCCTGCTGGCTGAGCGGTTCCCCGACGATCCAGGGCTGGGTTCGGCCGCGGCCCGCTGCACGCTCCGGCTCATGAAGCCCTGGTACGAGCACTCGGTCCGGGCCGACAACGAACGCTCCGCCCACTGGCGCGTGTCGGCCGCGCCGCCCGCCGTGTCACGCGGCCCCGCGCGGCAGCTCGTGCCCGCCCAGGCGGGCACTGCCCAACGGGACGGCCTGGTCTGGCGCGACCTCATGCGCATGTTGATGACGCTGGCTCCGCACGACGAAGATCGCAGCGGGCCGTTGTGGCACTCGCGCCCGCACACACCGGGGACACAGGAGCCGCCCGCTCCCACCCGGCACAGCTTCGCACAGTTGCTCACCGCGGCGGGAGGAGGCTGACGCCGATGCCCGGACCCGCAGCGCACGCCGCAACGAAGCCCGCGGCGGACCGCCCCGGCCGCGTCCTGCTCGCGCCTGTGACGATCACGCCGACCAAGCCGTTGACGCCCAGCCACCTGAAGTTCCTGCTGTGGAGCGACGTGATGTACCGCGCCACGGCCCTGCTCACCGAGTGCGCCTACCGCTACAGCCACACCACCTACCACCTCACCGAGCAGACGCTCGGCTTCTGGGCGTACCTCGACCACACCCGGGGCGACAGCGACTACGAGGACCTCAGCGAGGAGCAGATCGGCGAACTCTACGTCGCCTACCGTCAAGACCCGCACCGCCCCACCGCCGACGAGTTGCGCCCTTACGCCGACGCCGTCGAGCACCAGGGATGGGTGCACCCCGTCAGCGTCCGGGTGCTGCGGTGGTGGACCGCGCACTTCTCCCGGCTGGGCCTCCACGACCCCGGACTGCTGGCCCACCAGCCGCCCGGCATGGACCTGGACGAGGTCCTCGAACACCTCGGCGCGCTCGATGTCCTTCTTGACCTGCGTGGCCATGGCGGTCCTGTCTATCTGGACCTCACACGCTGGGGGCTGCCGCTGCGCCCCATCGTCGGCGCGGACGGCCGGCCCAACTACCTGGCTTGCGCGCTACGGGAACTACTGCCCCTGGCCCCGGAGTACGACGAGGTCGTCCTGGTGTACGACCCTGAGCTCGGGCCCGACTACCGGCTCCTGGAACGGACACTGGCTATCGCCGGCGCGGGCACGCGCCGGTTCGCCATCGGCCGGGTGCCGATCGACGGCGTGGTCCGGTCCGCCCGGCAGGGCGGCTGGCAGGGGCACGCGGCCGACGCCCTGTTGGCCGCGGCCGACGGCCACGAACCGGAGGCCGTCCGGCTGGGCATGCGCCTGTACTTCATCGCCGTTCTCGGTCCCGGCACCCAACAGTCCTTCCGCCACGACCTGTTGGAGCAGTGCCTGCGCCGCGCCGCGCGCCTGCTGGCGACCGCATCCGATGGCCTGACCAGGGAGGAGATGGCGACGGAGATCGGCCGGCACCGACGAGACCATCTGTTCGTCCACCCGTATCGGCTGACCTCCGCGCTGCTGGCCCGGCGCCGGCCCGCGCCGCCCGCCACGTCCCTGCTGCGGGAGGTGTACCTGTGACCGCCGCCCAGCAGCGCCTGCTGGCCGACGTCGCTGCCCGGGTCCGCCGAGCCCGGCCCGACCTGGCCGCCCATTTCCCCCTCGACACCGCCGAGGACCTGGACCGCATCAAGGAGGCGGTGCTGGCAGAGCCGGACGCCACGGCGGCGGTGTGCGTGCTCGGCCGGATCGACCTCGCCGCCTGGACCGCCGGGACGTGCGCGTTCGCCCTCGCGCTGCCCGCAGAGGCGGCCTCGCGGTGGCGCCGGTCCTTCACCCGTACCGTCTACCTGGCGGGCTCCCCCGCCCGGCTCGCGGACCGCTTCGCCTTCGCCCACACCGCTGGCGACTGCGCCTGGGCGCTGCCCGCGCCGCCGGAGGCGTACCTCGGGCTGCGCCGGCTGCTGAAGGCCCTGGACGCGCCCGGGCCCCTCCCAGCCGCGGCGCCGGTCACCGTGGAGGTGCCCGCCGTCACCGAACGGACCCGCCGGACGCCGGTCCACCGGGAGCTCTACGTCGCCACGGCCGGGGTGCCGGTCTCCGGAGTGCTCGTCCACCTGGGCCACCTCCTTGCCGAGGCTGTCTTCGACGAGCTCGTCCTGGGCACGGACACCCTGACGCTGCGACAACTACCCCAGCTCCCCGTGGGCTCGTTCGCTGCGCTGCGAGTCGATGCCGACAGCACGGCCGAACGCGGACGCGGCCGACTGCGGCTGTGGGCGGCCCTGACCGCACCTCTGCCTTCACCACCCTCCGGGGCCGGCCATCGCTGCGCCGTCCCGTCACAACCCCGAGAAGAACGGAACGCCAACCCATGCTGACCCAGCACCCCCACACCCCCGCCGAGGTGGGCACCCTCTACAACCGTTACACCGACGTCTACACCCGCGCCCTGGGCGGCAACATCCACCTCGGCTACTGGGAGAACGCCGCAGACGCCAGCTCCGTTGAGCAGGCCACAGACCGGCTCACCGACATGGTGGCCGAGCGCCTCCAACCGGCGGACGGCCAGCGCATTCTGGACATCGGCTGCGGCCACGGCAGCCCCGCCCTGCGCATCGCCGCCCATCACCCGGTCGAGATCACCGGAATCAGCGTCAGCGAATACCAGGTCGGTCTGGCCAACAGCCGCTCCCAGCACGCTGAACCGCCCGGTCGCGCCGCATTCCACCTCGCCGACGCCATGGAACTGCCCTTCCCGAACGACTCCTTCGACGGCGCTTACGCCATCGAGTCGTTCATCCACATGAAGGACCGCAAGGCAGCGATGTCCCATGCGGCCCGCGTCCTGCGCCCAGGAGGGCGGCTCGTGATGGCCGACATCTACCTGGAGGGGGAACTCGAAGGCGAGTCGGCCACGCTCCTGGCCGACTCCTACGACTTCTTCAAACTGTCGCTGACCCCCGACTGCTACCGGGGACTCGCCGAGGGTGCGGGCCTCCAGGTCGTCGACTTCACCGACGTCAGTGAGAACGCACGCCGATCCTACGATGCCCTGGCCGCCACCTGGCGCGCCGCGGCGCAGGAGGAGGACGACGAGACCGCCGCTGAGTGGAACAGGGCGGCGGACCTCACGGAGCGTTTCGGCCGCGTCCCGCAGATCCGTTACGGCCTCCTGACCGCGGTACGCCCCTGAACGTCGCTGCACGACGCGGAACTGGGAGGACGTCCGGGGTGGCCTCCATTGCTCTGGCGCTGCCTTGTGCTGAACGCCAAACCCGGGGGCGGGTTGACCAACCATCCCGCCGCTCTCGCGATAGATCATCCTCACGGTGAACCGCTCCGGGTTCGGTGCAGAGCGCGCTGAACCTTGGAAGGATGCGCTCATGTCGGCGCAGAGGAAGTATCCAGCGGAGCTGATCGAGCGCGCCGTGCGGATGGCCGCCGAGAAACAGAGGCAGACCCCGGGCGGCCGGTAATCATCCGGGAGGTCGGGGACCTGCTCGGGATCCACCCCGAGGCCCTGCGGCGCTGGGTGAAGAAAGCCCGGGCCCAGGCCGCTGCGGACGCTGTGGCGGCAAAGCTGGAGCGTGAGCGGATCCGGGAACTGGGGAAGGAGGTCGCCGAGCTGCGGCGGGCGAATGAATCCTCAAGGTCGCCGCGGCGGATTCAACCGCGACCGGTGGCACGTTCGGTGACTTCGCCGGGCAGGTCAAGCAGATCAAGCTGTGGGCCACCGCCCCCGGGGACAGCGCCTCCACCGCGAGTGTGATCGCGCAGTACGCGTGCGACACCGCCGGGCGCGTGGCGACCCAGACCGACCCGGGCGAGCTGCCGTGGACCTTCACCTACGGCAACGTCGGCTCCGGGCCGGTCGCCGGTGACGGCATGCTGCTGTCCGCCTCCCACCCGACCCTGACCCAGGGCTCCAACACACAGACCGACGGCGGCACCGCGACCACCAGCATCGTCTACAAGGTCCCGGCGCCGGTTGCAAAGCAGGTTTCGGTCGGTAGCCGCAGCCGCCGATGCTTCCGCTCACGGCCGCTCGGAAGGGGACCGGGCGGCCGTGAGCGGTCCGGACCGGGCTGCTGGCGGCCGGGGAGAGCCGGGGCGGTTGCCGTACTTTCGTGCCGACAGACACGTCAGAGGCCCTACCGGACCTCTCCGGTAGGGCCTCTGACCTGGGTCGGGGTGGCGGGCTTTGAACCCACGGGGCCTCTTCGTCCCGAATGACGTCCGGGGCGTGGCCTGGCCTGCGAGGATCGGGAAACCGCAGGCCAGGGGGTGAGTGGGGGGTCTGACATGGTCTCGGGAGGCCTCTTTTCCATGATCGTCTCCCAAATTCTCCCAGAGATCCGGGCTCTGACCTGCCCGACAGCGCTGCCCACGGAGGCGCGTCGTGACGGTTCACGCCGGGCGATCTGGGCGCCGAGCGTCAGAGCTTCACGACCACCACGCGGTCCCCGCAGAGCTGCCGCATGTCGTCCTCGTCCGAGGTGAAGATCGTGACCCGGCCGGGCTGTCGCAGGGCTACAGCGGCCAGGGCGGCGTCGATCGCGTACTTGTGGCCATGCAGCCCGGCGTCCTGGAGGAGGTCGATGGCGTCATTGGCAATCTGTTCGGTCACCGGTTCCACGCGCAGGCGCGACAGTGCCCACCGCCACGCCGGCCGGTGGAGCTTGACGTGATAGGCCTCGACAAGTGTCATCGACGTCGTGGCCACGGGGATGTCCGAGCGGTCGGCGTCCTTGAGGCGCAAACCCATGCGGCGGTCGCCGCGTACCCACTGCGACAGTCCTTCGCTGTCAAGCAGGTAGACCTGTCCGTCGCTCACGCGGCTTCTCCGGACGGCTTGGCCGCTTTCCGCGCTCGCTCTTCGCGCTCGGCGTGGGCTCGCTCGATGTCTCTGCGTTCAGCCTCTGCCTCCGCCAGTTCCTCTGCCGTGACGGGACCGTATGCGGACTCCCACCAGTCGACGGCCGCGTGCAACCGCTCCCGCTCACGCTGGCGCTCTACTGCCTGTGTGACGTAGCGGCTGAAACCGCCGGAGCCGACCTCGGAGCGGATCTCCTCGGCAAGCTCCTCTGGCAAGGTCACGGTGTACTTCTTGGTTGCCATACCATCGACCATACCGTTCGGGCGGCCCGTTCGCCAGCATGAGTGGACATGCCTCGGGCGAGAGAAGCCCACCAGGTGCCAGGAGGCGGCTCCCGGGCGGGTCAGTCCAACCAGACCATCCCTGGTCCTGGTCGACGAGGCCGACAGCGAACTTGTCTACACCGACGACCCGTTCGTCTCCGCCCCTTCAAGTACCCGGGCTGACGGGCCGCACAATGTACTGCCAGACGTTCTCCAAGAGCTACCCCATGACCGGCTGGCGGCTCGGGTGTCTACGCAGGCCCCAGGAGGTCATCGCGGACCGCCGCACGCGTGTACGCCACCGTCAACGGCTCGGTCAACTTCGCAGTGCAGCGGGCCGCGCTGACCGCACTGCGTACCGGGGACGGAGGCATCCGCCGCATGCGCCGCGCCTGCCGCACGCGCCGCGACCTCGTGATCGACGAGCTCTCGCAGATACGTGGTCCGTGCGTCGACACCCACAGGCGCGTTCTGCGCCTTTCCCTTCTACGACGCCGACATCCCGTCCGCCGGATTGGTGCGGCACCTGGGGGAGCACGAGGTCGGGGTCCGCCCCGGAAGCGAGTTCGGTGCGGCGGGCGAAGGGCAGGTGCGTACGCGGCCGCTCCGACGGACATTG
>NZ_DATDBG010000185.1:0-11158 GCF_036524955.1 Streptomyces sp. | reverse complement strand
GGGCTGCGCGGCCCGCGCGTGCGCCTGCTGCTGTGCGGCTCCCGCCACGTATCCGCCGCCCTGCGCCGGGGTGTGCGCGCCGGCGCCGAAGGTGAGCCGGGGCCCGTCCGTCGCGTTGCCGAGGTGGACGGCGGACCCGGGCCCGACCTCCGTCCGCTGGACACGCTGTCCCTGCACGTAGGTGCCGTTGGTGCTGCCGAGGTCCTCGATGACCCAGCCGCGTTCGCCGCGGCGGACGGTGGCGTGCCGCCAGGAGACTCTGGCGTCGTCGAGGACCACGTCGGCCCGGGGGTCGCGCCCCAGGCTGTATGACCGGGACGCATCAAGCGTCCAGGTGTGTCCGTTCATTTCGAGTACGAGTTCAGGCACCCCATGCCCCATGTGTTGTCCCCCGAGTGATCCCCATGCGGGGGAGTCTAGGGATTGCGAACATCGGGAGGAACTATGGCAGGCCCCGGGCCGGTAACAGAAAAGCGGCCTCCGCCACAGGTCTGTACCCGTTCCGTGCCGTCGCGTCGACACGGTCGGGTGTCCGTCAGGCGGGACGGGGGGTCGGCGTGGGGCGGCGGACGGATAACGTGGGAAGACCATGAACGACGCCTCGCAGAACTCGCCCGGGTCCGCCGCGGACGCGGCGGACGTACCGACGCTTCTGGTCAAGATCTTCGGGAAGGACCGGCCGGGCACCACGGCCGGCCTGTTCGACACGCTCGCCGGGTACGGCGTGGACGTCGTGGACATCGAGCAGGTCGTGACCCGCGGCCGGATGGTGCTGTGCGCCCTGGTGACCGCGCCGAACGGGCCAGGTGCGGAAGGCGGGCTGCGGGCGACCGTCCACAGCTGGGCGGAGGCCGCGCAGATGCAGGCCGAGATCATCTCCGGCACCGGCGACAACCGCCCGCGTGGCGCCGGCCGCTCGCACGTCACCGTCCTGGGTCACCCGCTGACGGCCGCGTCCACCGCCGCCATAACGGCGCTGATCACCGAGGCGGGCGGCAACATCGACCGGATCTTCCGGCTGGCGAAGTACCCCGTGACCGCTGTGGAGTTCGCCGTCTCGGGCGCCGACCCCGCCGACCTGCGCTCCGCGCTGGCGCCGGCCGCGGCCGCCCGCGGGGTGGACGTCGCCGTGATGCCGGCCGGACTGCAGCGCAGGGCGCAGCGCCTGGTGGTGATGGACGTGGACTCCACCGTGATCCAGGACGAGGTGATCGAACTGTTCGCCGCGCACGCCGGGTGCGAGGCGGAGGTCGCCGAGGTCACGGCCGCGGCCATGCGCGGCGAACTGGACTTCGAGCAGTCGCTGCACGCTCGGGTGGCCCTGCTCGCCGGGCTCGACGTGTCGGTGGTGGACAAGGTCCGCGCCGAGGTGCGGCTGACCCCCGGCGCGCGCACCCTGGTCCGTACGCTCAAGCGGCTCGGCTACCAGGTGGGGATAGTGTCCGGCGGCTTCACGCAGGTCACCGACGAGCTCAAGGAACAGCTCGGCCTGGACTTCGCCGCCGCCAACACCCTGGAGGTGGCGGACGGGCGGTTCACCGGCCGGGTGACCGGACCGATCGTGGACCGCGCGGGCAAGGCCCGGCTGCTGCACGCCTTCGCCGAGCAGGCCGGTGTGCCGCTCAGCCAGACCGTGGCGATCGGCGACGGCGCCAATGACCTGGACATGCTGAACGCGGCCGGGCTCGGCGTCGCCTTCAACGCCAAGCCCGTCGTACGCCAGGCGGCCGACACCGCCGTGAACGTACCGTTCCTCGACACCGTGCTGTACCTGCTGGGCATCACCCGCGAGGAGGTCGAGGCGGCCGACGAGGTGGACGGGGTGACGCCGCCGGACTGACCGGCCCGACCCGGTGCGATCGTGAACGCGGGCTACGCGCCGCGCGGCGTCCAGAATCCGGTCAGCCGACCCACCCCGTGTTCGACGGACTTCCACGAGCCGGTGAAGGTGACCACGGCGAAGGCCGCGGTCGGGAAGCCGCGGCTCATCCGGGCCAGCGCCTCCTTGTCGGCGGAACCGGCCAGCGCGTCGGCGAGGGCGTGCATTCCGGGGTTGTGGCCGATCACCAGGAGTGAGTCGATCTCGTCGGGCGTCTCCGCGAGCAGTGCGATCAGGTCGCCGAGGCCGGCCTCGTAGAGCCGCTCCTCGTAGACCGTCCTGGGTCGCTGGGGCATCTCGTGGGCGACGAGCTTCCAGGTCTCGCGGGTGCGGGCGGCGGTGGAGCACAGGGCGAGGTCGGGAGAGATGCCGTCGTCGGTGAAACGGCGGCCGACGGCCGGGGCGTCCTTACGGCCGCGGTCGGCCAGTGGCCGCTCGTGATCGGGAACCTGGGGCCAGTCGGCCTTGGCGTGCCGGAGCAGAACGATGGTGCGGGGTGAATCGACGGTCATGCCTCTCAGCTTTCCAGAAAACCCGCGGCCAGGCGCGAGATGACCGATCTGCCCGGCTCGCGGCTGTGGCTCACAGCCGCCCCGGTGCTCCGGCGCTCGCTCACCCGCTTCACGGCAGGAGGCCGATCAGGTCCGGCACCACCGGCGCGAGCCACCCGAACCAGTGCCCGGCGGGCGTCGCGGCCGAGGCGTCGGCGGGGCCGCCGGTGAGCAGGGCGAGCAGCGCGGCGAACGCCAGGGCGGGCAGCGCCACGGCCCACCACGGCAGCCGGGTCTGCGCACCGCTGCCGGCCGGCGCCCCGCCGCGCGGGACGGGGGCGGACCGGGCGGCCGTACGTGGGGGGCGCGCGGCGCCCGTCCCGCGCCGCGGGACGGGCGCGCGGGAAAAGTGCGTGGTCACGGTGACCGCCTCCGTGGATGAACCGTCGAAGTGCCGTAATGGCCGAGTGCTCTTCGACGCTACGGGGGCGGGGCGGTCGGTCCCATCCGGCCGTCCACCCATCCGACCCTGACATCGGCCCCCGAGGGATGGCGGGGTTGTCCCCACCCCTGGCTCGGGGTCGCGGGCAGGTGGTGCCAGTCACAGACCGGGGTACGCGGGGGCGGCCTGTCCCGTGGAGAGGTGTCCCGTCGAGGGGTGCGGCTGCCCCATGCGGGCTATCCCATCCGGGCGGCGACGGTGGCGACCACCGCGACGATCGCGGGCACCCCCATCATCAGGCCGAAGAGGATCAGCAGGCGCCGCTGGCTCTGCGGGGGATTCGGTTCGAGTACGGGCATGGCCCCAGTCTCGCACCCGGACGCGGCGGCGCCCCGCGCAGGGGCGCCGTTCACCGCACACGGGCTGACGCGCGAGCTCGCGCGGCAGCGGCTGAGCCGAAGGGCGCGCCGGTGTCCAAAGGGAGAACCGCGCACAGTGAGCGAGGGAGCACGGCCGACCGTCGACACCGGGTCCGAGCGCCCGGAGGCGAAGGCGCGGAACAACGCAGTGGCCGGCCGGTGGCCCCCTCCTGTCCGAGGGCGGGCAAGGAGGGAGAGGCCGTCCGCTGGGGGCACCCCCGGCCGGAGGCCGGGGGAGAGTGAGCAGGATGCCCGAGCGGCGTTGCTGCGGTCGCGCACGCCGGTCCGGCCGCGGTCACACGCCTGCCGCGGTCAGCCGCCGATCGCGTGCAGCCCGCCGTCCACGTGCACGATCTCGCCCGTGGTCTTCGGGAACCAGTCCGAGAGCAGCGCCACCACGCCGCGACCGGCCGGCTCGGGGTCGGACAGGTTCCATTCCAGCGGGGACCGGTGGTTCCAGATGTCCGCAAGCTCCGTGAAGCCGGGGATGGACTTGGCGGCCATCGAGCCGATCGGACCGGCCGAGATCAGGTTGCAGCGGATGTTCTCCCGGCCCAGCTCTTTCGCCAGGTAGCGGGAGGTGGCTTCCAGCGCGGCCTTGGCCGGGCCCATCCAGTCGTACTGGCTCCAGGCGACCTGCGCGTCGAAGGTGAGGCCGACGACCGAGCCGCCGCCCTTGCCGGTGGCGCTGTCGTACTTGGGCATCAGCGGCAGGCACGCCATGGTGAGCGACTTCAGCGAGAACGCCGAGACGTGCATCGCGGTGGCGACCGACTCGAAGGGCGTGCTGAGGAAGTTGCCGCCGAGCGCGTCCTGGGGTGCGAACCCGATGGAGTGCACGAGGCCGTCCAGCCCGCCCAGCTCGGCGCGGACCACGCTCTCCAGTCCGGCCAGGTGCTCGGCGTTGGTGACGTCCAGCTCGATGACCTTGACCGGCTTGGGCAGCTTCCGCGCGACGCGCTCGGTCAGGGTCGGCCGCGGGAAGGCGGTCAGGATGATCTCGGCGCCCTGCTCCTGCGCCAGCTTGGCGGTGTGGAACGCGATGGAGGACTCCATCAGTACGCCCGTGATCAGGACGCGCTTGCCCTCGAGGATTCCGCTCATGGTGATCAGTGACCCATGCCCAATCCGCCGTCAACCGGGATGACGGCTCCAGTGATGTACGAGGCGTCGTCGGAGGCGAGGAAGCGCACGGTCGCGGCGATCTCCTCCGGCTGCGCGTAACGGCCCAGCGGCACCTGGGCGACGATGTCGGCGCGCTGCTCGTCGGTGAGGGCGCGGGTCATGTCGGTGTCCACGAAGCCGGGGGCGACGACGTTGAAGGTGATGTTGCGGGAGCCCAGCTCGCGGGCGAGCGAGCGGGCGAAGCCGATCAGGCCGGCTTTGGAGGCGGCGTAGTTGGCCTGTCCTGCGGCGCCCAGCAGCCCCACGACCGAGGAGATCAGGACGACGCGGCCCTTCTTGGCCCGCAGCATGCCGCGGTTGGCGCGCTTGACGACCCGGTAGGTGCCGGTGAGGTTGGTGTCGAGGACGGAGGTGAAGTCCTCCTCGGACATCCGCATCAGGAGCTGGTCGCGGGTGACGCCGGCGTTGGCGATCAGCACCTCGACGTTGCCGTGCGCGCTCTCGATCTCCTTGTACGCCTGCTCGACCTGCTCGGCGTCGGTGATGTCGCAGCGCACCGGAAGGACGCCGAGCGCCACCAGGTCGGCCGGCGGCTCGCCCGAGCGGTAGGTGATGGCGACCTTGTCGCCGGTGTCGGCGAAGGCCCGGGCGATGGCGAGGCCGATGCCCCGGTTTCCTCCGGTGACGAGTACCGAGCGGCTCAACGGATCACCTTTTCGCTAGGTCGTGGGTATCCCTGCGTGAAAAGCTATCGGTCCCGGCACGGTTCCGGGGCATCGACCCCGACAGGCTGCTCCCGTGGTCCCTGTGAGTTTCCTACAGTGACCGGTACCAGTACTCGGTGCCCGCGCCGGACCGGTGACCGCGCCACCTCGGGCGCGACCGTGGCGGCGCCTTCACCGGTCTGGCCACATACGACATCGGGGCAGCCGCAGGGTCTCCCGACCGACGCTGCTCCGCCAGCCCTGCCAGACCTGGCGGACCGGACCCGGCGGATCAGGTGCCGTCGCGGTGCCGGGCGGTGAACCTGCAGCGCCCCGGACGCGGCCGGGGCCGCTGGCCCGCCGGGCAAATCCCCGCGCCCGGGCTGCGGGGGACGTGATTCACTGCGGACACGCAGAAGCGAAGGGGAGTTCGCCGTGCCTCATGAAGTCGATCAGTCATTCCTGGCATTGCCCTTGCGGGCGCTCGCCGACGCCGCGCTGGCGCGGGCGCGTGCGCTGGGCGCCGAGCACGCGGACTTCCGCCTGGAGCGGGTGCGCAGTGCGGCGTGGCGGCTGCGGGACGCCCGGCCGGCGGGCAGCTCGGACACCACGGACCTCGGGTTCGCGGTGCGGGTGGTGCACGGCGGGGCGTGGGGGTTCGCCTCCGGCGTGGACCTGACGATGGACGCGGCGGCGAAGGTCGCCGCACAGGCGGTGGCGATGGCCAGGCTCTCGGCGAAGGTGATCGCCGCGGCGGAATCAGCGGGGGCGCGCGAAGCGCATCCGCGGAACGGTGGCGGCGGGCGACGGGCGGGCGAGCGTGTGGAGCTCGCCGAGGAGCCGGTGCACGCCGAACAGACATGGGTGTCCTCGTACGAGGTCGACCCGTTCGACGTGCCGGACGCCGAGAAGACCGCGCTGCTCGCCGAGTGGAGCAGCCGGCTGCTGGCCGCGGACGGGATCTCGCACGCCGACGCCTCGCTGATGACCGTGCTGGAGAACAAGTTCTACGCGGACACGGCCGGGACCACCACCACCCAGCAGCGCGTACGGCTGCATCCGCAGCTCACCGCGGTCACCGTGGACCCGGAGACCGGCGGCTTCGACTCGATGCGGACGCTGGCCCCGCCGGTCGGGCGCGGCTGGGAGTACCTGACGGGCACCGGCTGGGACTGGGACGCCGAGCTCGCGCGGATCCCGGAGCTGCTCGCCGAGAAGATGCGGGCGCCCTCGGTCGAGGCGGGCTCGTACGACCTGGTGGTCGACCCGTCGAACCTGTGGCTGACGATCCACGAGTCGATCGGGCACGCCACCGAGCTGGACCGGGCGCTGGGGTACGAGGCGGCGTACGCGGGCACCTCGTTCGCGACCTTCGACCAGCTCGGCACGCTGAAGTACGGTTCGCCGCTGATGAACGTGACCGGGGACCGTACCGCCGAGCACGGCCTGTCCACCGTCGGCTTCGACGACGAGGGCGTGGCCGGGCAGTCCTGGGACCTGGTGAAGGACGGCGTGCTGGTCGGCTACCAGCTCGACCGGCGGATCGCCAGGCTGACCGGCTTCGAGCGGTCCAACGGCTGCGCGTACGCCGACTCGCCCGGCCACGTACCGGTGCAGCGGATGGCGAACGTCTCGCTCCAGCCGGCGCCGGACGGCCCGTCCACCGAGGAACTGATCGCCGGGGTGGAGCGCGGGATCTACCTGGTGGGCGACCGGTCCTGGTCGATCGACATGCAGCGTTACAACTTCCAGTTCACCGGGCAGCGGTTCTTCCGGATCGAGCACGGCCGGCTCGCCGGGCAGCTCAAGGACGTCGCCTACCAGGCGACCACCACCGACTTCTGGGGCTCGATGGACGCGGTCGGCGGCCCGCAGACGTACGTGCTCGGCGGCGCGTTCAACTGCGGCAAGGCCCAGCCGGGCCAGGTCGCGGCGGTCAGCCACGGCTGCCCGTCCGCGCTCTTCAGAGGCGTCAGCATTCTCAACACCACGCAGGAGGCCGGCCGATGAGCACCCGGAGCACCGGGACCAAGGCGCACGAGATCGTGGAGCGGGCCCTGGAGCTGTCCCGCACGGACGGCTGCGTGGTGATCGCCGACGAGGAGTCCAGCGCCAATCTGCGCTGGGCGGGCAACGCGCTGACCACCAACGGCGTCACCCGGGGCCGTACGCTCACGGTGATCGCCACGGTGGACGGCGCGCAGGGCACCGCCTCGGGTGTCGTCTCCCGCTCGGCGGTGACCGCGGACGAGGTGGAACCGCTGGTACGGGCGGCGGAGGCGGCGGCCCGCGAGGCCGGGCCCGCGGAGGACGCGCAGCCGCTGGTGAACGGGGTACCGGTCTCGGCCGCCTTCACCGAGGCGCCGGCCGAGACCTCCCCGGAGGTCTTCGCGTCGTTCGCACCCGCGCTGGGCGAGGCGTTCGCGACGGCCCGGGCGGGTGGGCGGGAGCTGTACGGTTTCGCCTTCCACTCGGTGACCTCCACCTATCTGGGCACCTCGACCGGGCTGCGGCTGCGGCACGACCAGCCGACCGGCACGTTGGAGCTGAACGCGAAGTCCCCGGACCATACGAAGTCGGCGTGGGCCGGCGCGTCCACCCGCGACTTCCGGGACGTGGACCCGCTGGCGCTGGACGCGGGCCTGGCCCGGCGGCTGGCCTGGGCGGAGCGGCGGGTGGAGCTGCCCGCGGGGCGGTACGAGACGCTGCTGCCGCCGTCCGCCGTCGCGGACCTCATGATCTACCAGTTGTGGTCGTCCGGCGCCCGGGACGCGGCGGAGGGCCGCACGGTCTTCAGCAAGCCCGGCGGCGGCACCCGGGTCGGCGAGAAGCTGTCGCCGCTGCCGCTGACGTTGCGCAGCGACCCGGCCGAGCCGGGCCTGGAGTCGGCTCCGTTCGTCATCGCACACGCCTCGGGCGACGACGCGTCGGTGTTCGACAACGGGCTGGCGGTGAGCCCGGTGGAGTGGGTGCGGGAGGGCACGCTGCACCGGCTGCCGACCACCCGGCACAGCGCGGGCCTGACCGGGCTGCCGGTGTCCCCGGCCGGGGACAACCTGATCCTGGAGGGCGGCGGCGACAAGTCGCTGACAGAGCTGGTGGCCGGCACCGAGCGTGGCCTGCTGCTGACCTGCCTGTGGTACATCCGCGAGGTGGACCCGGCCACGCTGCTGCTCACCGGGCTGACCCGGGACGGCGTCTACCTCGTGGAGAACGGCGAGGTGACCGGCGAGGTGACCAACTTCCGGTTCAACGAGTCACCGGTGGACCTGCTCGGCCGGGCCACCGAGGCGGGCCGCACCGAGCGGACGCTGCCGCGCGAGTGGAGCGACTGGTTCACCCGGGCCGCGGCGCCGTCGCTGCGGATCCCGGACTTCAACATGAGTTCGGTCAGCCAGGGGGTCTGACCGCGATACGGGGGTGGGCAGCGGTGGACGGGAAACGCGCGGTCAAGGTGTCGAAGTTCCTGGCGATGGTGCTGCGGCACCGGCCGGAGAGCGTCGGCATGGTGCTGGACGAGGGCGGCTGGGTGGACGTGGACGAGTTGCTCGCCGCGTGCGCCGCCGGCGGCCGGCGCTTCTCCCGGGCCGAACTCGACCACGTGGTGGCGACCAACAGCAAGAAACGGTTCGCCTTCTCGGCGGACGGGCGGCGGATCAGGGCCAGCCAGGGCCACTCGGTCGCGGTCGAGCTGGGCCTGCCGCCGGCGCCGCCGCCGGACGTGCTCTACCACGGTACGGCGGCGGCCACCCTGCCGGTGATCCTCCGGGAGGGGCTCAAACCGATGTCCCGGCAGGACGTGCACCTGTCGGCGGACGTGGAGACGGCCGTGCGGGTGGGGGCGCGGCACGGCCGCCCGGTGGTGCTGGCGGTGGACGCGGCGGGGCTGGCCGCCGCGGGTCACGAGTTCCGGGTCAGCGCGAACGGGGTGTGGCTGACGGACGGGGTGCCGCCGGAGCGGCTGGGGGTGCTGCCGGGCTGAGGCGGCTTGTCGCACGCCCCCGGTCTGCTGCGCGGGCGCCCGGCGGCGTACCGTGGGCAGTGTGCCAGGGCCGCGGCACCGAGATCGGTGATGAACACGGTCCGGCGAGGCGAGCAGGCGGTGGAGTGGAATGCGGAAGCACGGCGGGCCGGAGGTCTTCCGGATCACCGGAGCGCGGGCCGGCCTCTCCGAGGACATCCGGAGCCGGCAGCGGCGGTACATCATCTCGATGTCGGTCCGCACCGTCTCGGTGATCCTCACGGTGGTGTTGTGGAACGTGGAGCGTCCACTCGCCTGGGCGACTCTGGTCCTCGGCGCGCTGCTGCCGTACGTGGCGGTGGTCTACGCGAACGCCGGCCGCGAGAAGGGACCGGGACAGCCCGAGACGTACCTGCCGCCGTCGGAGCGCCCGTCGCCGGAGGCAATCGAAGCCGAGCCTTCACCGGAGCGGGTGACGGAGCCGCCCGCGGACCGTCACGACCCTCGCTGATCGCGGTCGAGGGCGCTGCGGAGCCGGGCCGCAGAGCGGTCCAGACCTGTGAAAGTGGAGGCCAAAGCTCAAGAAAAGCTCAGGTCAATCATGACGTTTGACTCCCACGGCAGGCTGAGCACGTGACATACTGCGTACGCGCTCCGCATCCCCCGTCGGAGCGATGAACCGACGCCGGGCGGCTCCCCCCGTGGCTGCCCGGCGTCGCCATGTTTACTGGGCGTTGTGAACGAATCCGTGAACCACGTGAACGACGCGAACAACGCCGTGAACGACGAGACGCCGGTCTGCTCGGCCAAGGGCTGCCGCGCCCCCGCGGTGTGGGTGCTGGCCTGGAACAACCCGAAGCTGCACACCCCGGAGCGGCGCAAGACCTGGCTGGCCTGCGAGGAGCACCGCGAGCACCTGGCCGGCTTCCTGGGGATGCGCGGCTTCCTCAAGGACGTGGTGCCCCTCGAGGAATGGGAGAGCTCAGCCGCCGATCGCTGACATGGGCCGCTCGGGCTGGAGGAACGACGGATCGTCCAGCCCCGAGCCCGCCTTCTTGCCCCACATCGCCGCCTTCCACAGCTCCGCCATCTCCGCGTCGTCGGCTCCGGAGCGCAGGGCGGTGCGCAGGTCGGACTCCTCGCGGGCGAACAGGCAGTTGCGTACCTGACCGTCGGCGGTGAGCCGGGTACGGTCGCAGGCGCGGCAGAACGGCCGGGTGACCGAGGCGATCACGCCGACCCGGGCGGGGCCGCCGTCCACCAGCCAGCGCTCGGCGGGCGCGGAGCCGCGGACGGATTCGGGCTCGGGGGTGAGCCGGAACCGCGTCTGCAGGCTGGTGAGTATCTCCTCGGCGGTGACCATGCCGGAGCGCTGCCAACCGTGCTGGGCGTCGAGCGGCATCTGCTCGATGAACCGCAGCTCGTAGTCGTGGTCGACGGCCCAGCGCAGCAGGTCGGGTGCCTCGTCGTCGTTGATCCCGCGCATCAGCACGGTGTTCACCTTGACCGGTGCGAGCCCGGCGGCGCGGGCCGCTTCCAGGCCGGCTGTGACGTCGTGGTGGCGGTCGCGCCGGGTCAGGGTGCGGAAGACGTCGGGCCGCAGCGTGTCCAGGGAGACGTTGACCCGGTCCAGGCCCGCGTCGCGCAGCGCGGTGGCGGTCCGGCGCAGGCCGATGCCGTTGGTCGTGAGCGACATCGTGGGGCGCGGTTCCAGGGCGGCGCACTGCTCGACGATGCCGACCAGACCCGGGCGCAGCAGCGGCTCGCCGCCGGTGAACCGTACGTCCCGCACGCCGAGGAGGGTGACGGCGATCCGCACCATCCGGACGATCTCGTCGTCGGTGAGCAGATCGGGCTTGGCCAGCCACTGCAGTCCCTCCTCGGGCATGCAGTACGTACAGCGCAGGTTGCACCGGTCGGTCAGGGAGACGCGCAGGTCGGTGGCGACCCGGCCGTAGGTGTCGAGCAGCGCGGAGGTCGCTGCCGACGTGGACGAGCCGACCGACGTGGACGAGATGGATGCCGTGGATGCCGTGGATGCCATGAATGCCATGAATACCGCCTCCCTTCGGGCGCTCGGTGCGCCGGTTTTCCCCCACCCTAAGTCCAGCCACCGACAACGTGGGCCCGGGGGGGG
>NZ_DATDBG010000184.1:0-12318 GCF_036524955.1 Streptomyces sp. | reverse complement strand
GGCCGGGCCGCCGTGGCCTGGGTGTGTCAGCTCATCCGGCAGTCCGGTGACGGCTTGTCGAAGGCCTGGTCCGCGGGGATCGTCTCCACCAGCGTGGTGTAGTCACCCTCCTCCTGGGCGTCGGCCGGTGCCTTGACCGTGGCCAGGTAGGCGTCGTGGACGACGCGGTGGTCGGCCGCGCGCACGGTGGCGTTGCGGGCGAAGAAGTCGTTGAACTGCATGCCGTCCAGCACCTTGGTCACGTCCTCGGCCTTGTCGGTGCCGGCCTTCTGGACTGCTTCCAGGTAGTGGGTGGCCGCCGAGTAGTCGGCCGCCTGGTCGAAGGTCGGACGCTTGCCGGTGCGCTCCTTGAAGCGGTCGGCCCAGGCGCGGGACTGGTCGTCGAGGTTCCAGAACCAGGCCGTGGTGAACGTCGTCCCGGCGAGCTTGTCAGCGCCGACGGCCTTGATGTCGCTGTCGAAGAGCAGTCCGATGGCCAGCTTGATGCCCTTGTCCTTGAGCTTGAACTGCTCGTACTGCTTCACGACGTTGGCCAGGTCACCGCCGGCCTGCAGCGCCCCGAGCACGTCGGGCTTCGGCTTGAGGCCGGGCGCCTTGAGCAGGAACGTGGAGTAGTTGTCACCGGGGAACGGCGTGGGGTCGTTGGCGACCACCTTTCCGCCGGCGCCCTCGATGGCGCTGGTGAACTTGGCCTGCATGTCCTGCCCGAAGGCGTAGTCCGGGTAGATCGTGTACCAGTTCTTGCCGCCCTGCTCGGTCACCTTCGTGCCGGTGCCGTGCGCCAGCATGTAGGTGTCGTACGCCCATTCGTAGGTGTACTTGTTGCAGCTCTTGCCGGCCAGCGCGGTGGTGGCCGCGCCGGTGTTGAAGTACAGCTTCTTGGACTGCCCGGCGATGGTCTGCACGGCGAGCGCCGCCGAGGAGGTCGGCACGTCGAAGAGGGCGTCCGCCTTCTTGCGGTCGTACATCTCCCGGGCCTGGGTGTTGGCGACCTCCGGCTTGTTCTGGTGGTCGGCCTTGATCACCTCGATCTTGTCGGTGACCACCTTGTCGCCGTACTTCTTCTTGAAGTCGTCGACGGCCATCCGTACCGCCTCGACCGAGTTGGGCCCGGCGAGGTCGGCGTAGACACCGGACAGGTCGGTGAGCACGCCGAGCACGATCTTGTCGTCGCTGATCTTGCCGCCGCCCGAGCCCGGTCCGCCGCCGCAGGCCGCGAGCAGTGTCCCCACCGCGGCCACGGCCACACCTATCGACAGCCTGCGCTTCATTCTTGTGCCTCCTGATCGGTACGTCATTGTCCGGAACGGATGGAGAGGGGTGACGCGGGCTCGGTGCGTCACAGTCCGAGGTAGGCGAGGAGTTCGCCCTCGCGCTGCCGTACGTCGGCGTTGTCGAGCGACTCGACGATCCGGCCCTGCGCGAGGAGGTAGTGGCGGTCTGCCACGGTGGCGGCGAACCGGAGGTTCTGCTCCACCAGCAGCACCGACACCCCGTCGTCCTTGGCGCCGCGCAGGATCTCGCCGATCTGCCGCACGATGACCGGGGCGAGGCCCTCGGTCGGCTCGTCGCACAGCAGTACGCGGGCGCCGGCCCGCAGCACGCGGGCGAGGGCGAGCATCTGCTGTTCGCCGCCGGAGAGCTTGCCTCCGGGGAAGCGGCGGCGGGCGGCCAGCACCGGGAAGGCGTCGTAGACGCGGGTCAGCGGCCAGGCGGAGCCGGTGGCGACCGGCGGCAGGGTCAGGTTCTCCTCGACGGACAGGCCCGCGTAGATGCCGCGGTCGTCGGGGACGAAGCCGAGGCCGAGGCGGGCGCGGCGGTGTGCGGAGACCGCCGTGACGTCCCGTTCGGCCAGGGTGACCTGGCCGGTCATGTCGCGGTGCAGGCCCATCACGCAGCGCAGCAGGGTGGACTTGCCCGCGCCGTTGCGGCCCACGAGGGTGACGACCTCGCCCTCCCCGACGCTCAGCGACACCCCGTCCAGGGCCTTGGCCTCACCGTATCGGGCGCTGACGCCCTTGATCTCAAGCAACGTCCGCTCCCAGGTACGCCTCGATGACCCGTGCGTCCGACTTCACCTGCTCGTACGGGCCGGCCGTCAGCACCTCGCCGCGCTGGAGCACGGTCACGGTGTCCGCGAGCGAACCGACGACGCTCATGTTGTGCTCGACCATCACCACGGTGCGCCCCTGTCGGATCCGGTCGACGAGGGCCACGGTGCGGTCGACGTCCTCCAGTCCCATTCCGGCCGTCGGCTCGTCGAGCAGCAGCAGCTTGGGGTCGAGGGCCAGCGCGAGGGCCAGCTCCAGGGCGCGCTTCTGCCCGTACGGCAGGCTGCCGGCCGGCCGGTCCGCCAGGTCGGCGAGGCCGACCTCGCCGAGGAGTTCCAGGGCCCGGCCGGAGAACCGGCGCATCACCTTGTCCGTGCGCCAGAAGCGGTGGCCCAGGCCGCTGCCGGACTGCAGCGCGAGCTCGACGTGGTTCCGCACCGAGATCTGCGCGAACAGGCTGGTGACCTGGAAGGAGCGGGCGATGCCGAGCCCCGCGATGCGCTCGGGCGGCTGCCCGGTGATGTCCTGCCCGGCGAAGGAGATCCGCCCGCCGGAGGGTTTGAGGAATCCGGTGAGCAGGTTGAACAAGGTGGTCTTGCCTGCGCCGTTGGGGCCGACGAGCGCGTGGACCGTACCGTCCTCCACGCTCAGGTCCACCCCGTTCACGGCCCGGAAGCCCTGGAACTCCTTGGACAGGTCCTGTGTCACCAGGATGGCGTGCGATTTTCTCATGACCGCCTCTGACGCACGGGAATACACCGGCGGCTGCCGATGTGCGGCCGACGTTAGGTTCGGCCGTGAGCGGCGGCTACGGAGCCCGTCGCCATAAGAATTCAGTGGGTTGTGTGGGCCGGCCCCATACCCACGCGGCGCTTGTTGCCGATGGAGTGGGGGCCGGCACCGGTCGGGGGTCTAGTGAGCGGTCCAGCCGCCGTCGAGGGGCAGGGAGGCGCCGGTGATGTACCCGGCGTCCGGGGAGCAGAGCCACACCGCCGCCGCGGCCACCTCGGCCGGTTCGACCAGCCGCTTGATGGCGGTGCGTTCGAGCATCACCCGCTGCACCACCTCCTCCTCCGGGATGCCGTGGGTCAGCGCCTGGCCGGCGATCTGGTCCTCGACCAGTGCGGTACGCACGAACGCGGGGTTGACGCAGTTGCTGGTCACCCCGTGCTCGGCGCCCTCCAGCGCGATCGCCTTGCTGAGCCCTTCCAGCGCGTGCTTGGCGACCACGTACGCGGCCTTGTACGGGCTGGCCCGCACGCCGTGCACCGAGGAGATGTTCACCACCCGGCCCCAGCCGCGTTCGTACATGTGCGGCAGGGTGCGGCGCACGATACGGAACGGTGCCTCGACCATGACCCGCTGGATGAAGGTGAAACGTTCCGGCGGGAACTCGTGGAGGGGCGCGATGTGCTGCAGCCCCGCGTTGTTGACGACGATGTCGGCGTCGTCGGGCAGCGCGTCCACCTCGGCCGCGGCCGACAGGTCGGCGACCACGCAGACGCCGCCGATCTCCTCGGCGACCTCCTTGGCGGCGTCGGCGGCCCGGTCCACCACGTAGACGGTGGCACCGGCCTCGGCGAAGGCCACCGCACAGGCCCGTCCGATGCCGGCGGCGGCGCCGGTGACCAGCGCCTTCCGCCCGGTCAGGAAACGGGTGCCGGGCGCGGGGGGCGGGGTGGCGGCATCACCGTGACCGCCGGGACCGGGGCTCTGAGTGCTCTCCATGGGCGACACGCTAGAAACGTTGCGAGGCTCCGCACACGTGGCCGGAAACCACACTTCCCGGCCCGATGGTGGTGGCCGCCGACATGTCACCGGGTCCCGCCGCACCGTCGGCGGGCGCCCGCGACCACCCCGGTGTGGCGCTCACGCAGGTCCAGGACCCGCAATGGCCACGGCCCCCACTTCCGCGGTCCGGGCGTGGCGGTCCGTCACGTGTCCGCCTCACCTGCGCGGTTCTACCGTCCAACGCCAAACGGATCCCCCCATGGAGTGGCCATGCCCCTTACATCCGCCGGTTTCCGGCACCCTGCCGCAAACCCGGGTCGCACCGCAACACCGGCCCGGACCGCATCCGCGGGCCGCACCGGATCGCAGTCCCCCACCGGCTCCCTGCGCCGCGCCGCAACCACCGCCGTGCTCGGCGTCCTCACCCTGCTGGCCGGCTTACTCGGGGTGTTCGCCACCCCGGCGAGCGCGGCCGGCCTCACCCAGGTCACGTCCTTCGGCGCCAACCCGGGCAATCTCGCCATGTACGAGTACGCGCCCGCCGGCCTGCCGGCCAATGCCCCGCTGGTCGTCGCCCTGCACGGCTGCACACAGAGCGCGAACGACTACTTCACCCACTCCGGCTGGCAGAAGTACGCCGACCTGTGGAAATTCGCGCTGGTCTTCCCGCAGACCAGCTCGGCCAACAACCCGCTGTCCTGCTTCAGTTGGTTCGACGCCGCCAAGGACACGCGCGGCAAGGGCGAGGCGGCCTCCGTGGTGTCGATGGTGAACACGGCCGTCGCACAGTACGGCTCGGACCGGGGCCGGGTGTACGTCACCGGGCTGTCGGCGGGCGGCGGTATGACCGCCGACCTGCTCGCCGACTACCCGGACGTGTTCGCGGCCGGCTCGATCAACTCCGGACTGCCGGCGCAGTGCGCCGTCACCCAGTCCGAGGCCTCCCGGTGCCAGAACAGCAGCCTCGGCCTGACCCCGCAGCAGTGGGGCGACAAGGTGCGCAACTCGTTCCCCGGCTACACCGGCCCGTGGCCCCGGGTGGCCATCTGGCAGGGCACCTCGGACTTCACCGTCTACCCGGTGAACGCCACCGAACTGCGCGACCAGTGGACCAACGTCTGGGGCATCAGCCAGACCCCTTCCAGCACCCAGTCCCTGCCCGCCAACACCACGCTCAGCATCTACAACGACTCCACGGGCAAACCCGCCGTCGAGGTGTTCTCGATCTCCGGCATGGGCCACGGCCTGGCCGTGGACCCGGGTACGGCCACCAGCCAGTGCGGCGCCACCGGCCCCTACTACCTCGACACCATCTGCTCCACCTACTACACCGCCCGCTTCTGGGGCCTGGACGCCGGCGCCCCGGGCGGCGGCACCGACCCGGCCCTGTGCTACACCGACAACAACTACAACCACGTCGCGGCCGGCCGCGCCCACCAGACCGGCGGGATCGCGTACGCCAACGGCTCCAACCAGAACATGGGGCTGTGGAACACCGCCGTCGTCCACACCCTGAAGCAGACGTCGCCGGACTACTACGTGCTCGCCGACAGCGGCTGCTGACCGTAGCGCCTCACCGCGGTGCCGGGTCCGTACGGGCCCGGCACCGCGGTGTGCTCACGGTGGCAGGGTCGTACCCAGGGCCGTACGACCCTGCCACCGCGTCACGCCGCGCGGGCCAGCACCAGGCGGCAGCGCGGGCCGCCGTCGGCGCGGCGGCCGAACTCCTCCAGCGGGAGGAGGGTGACGGTGAAGCCGGCCGCGGCCAGGTCGTCGCAGACGGGCCGCAGCGGGAAGGTGCGGTAGTACATCACGAACGGCGGGCGCCGGACCAGGTTGCGTAGCCGCATGGCCGCGTCGAAGCCTGCCAGGGCCCAGTGCCACGGGGAGGTGACCGGCGGCGGCGCGCCGATCGGGAAGGCGAACAGCCCGCCGGGACGCAGGCTCCGGCGCACCCCGGCGAACAGGCCGGGGCGTTCGGTGGGCAGGAAGTGCCCGAACGCGCCGAAGCTGACGGCCAGATCGAAGGCGGGGGCGAAGGGCAGGGCGCGGGCGTCGGCGCGTACCCACTCGACGTGGGCGGCAGCGGCGGGGTCGGCGGACGCGTCGTCCTGGCGGTCACCGCCCTTCCGTGCGGCGGCCAGCATTCCGGCGCTGAAGTCGACCCCGGTGACGCGGCCGCGGCACAGCGGTCGCAGCGCCCGTACCCCCGCGCCCGTACCGCAGCACACGTCCAGGCCGGCGTCGAACGGCCCGAGCGGGCGCAGGGCGTCGGCGACCGCGTCCAGGACACGGTCCGGGGTGCGGAACGGGGTGCGGTCGAACTTCGGGGCCAGCAGGTCGTAGCCGCGCTCGACGGAGGACAGCGCCTGCGCCGCCAACTCGCGGAGGGTCGGGCCCTGGGGGGAGAACACCCGGTCAGGATAGGTCCCGGGCCGGGGTCCGTGGAGCGGCGCCGTCGGGTGACGCGCGCCGTCCGTGGACCCGCCCCGCGCGTGTGCCCGTCGGCGCCCTCCCTCCGTCAGGCGCCGTGGCGCCGCTCCCGCGCCGCGTAACTGCGCAGCGCGCGCAGGAAGTCGATCTCACGGAAAGCGGGCCAGTACGCGTCGCAGAAGTAGAGCTCGGAGTGGGCGCTCTGCCAGAGCAGGAAGTTGGACATGCGCTGCTCGCCGCTGGTGCGGATGATCAGGTCGGGGTCGGGCCGCCCCGCAGTGTAGAGGTGCTGGGCGATGTCGTCCACGTCGAAGCGGGCCGCGAGGTCGGACAGCGACTCGCCCGCCTCGGCGCGCTCGGTCATCAGCTCGCGCAGCGCGTCGATGACCTCCTGCCGGCCGCCGTATCCGATGGCGAGCGTGACGTGGTAGCCGGTCGTGGACCGCGCGGTGGCGTCCGCCGCCCGCTTCAGGGCGTGCGCGGTGGAGTCGGGCAGTACGTCGAGGTTTCCCGCGATGTGCACCTGCCACCACGCGTCGGGCCGGGCGAGCTTGTCGGTGACGACCCGCTCGATCAGCCCCATCAGAAAGGTCACTTCGGCGTCGTCGCGCCGGCGCAGGTTCTCGGTGGAGCAGACGAAGACGGTGACGTGCTGGATGCCGAGGGACTCGCACCACAGGAGCACGTGGTCCACGTGCTCGGCCCCGTACGTGTGGCCGAGGCTCGGGTTCAGGCCCATCCGCCGGGCCCACCGGCGGTTGCCGTCCATGATCAGCCCGACATGCCGGGGCAGCGGCCCGCCCTGGATCTCGCGGCGCAACCGGCCGGCGTACAGCGCGTAGAGCGGATCGGTGATCCTCATCACGGAAGTCCCTTTCTCCGAACGCCGCCCAGGGTGTCACATCGCGGCCCGGCCAAGGTCCTGCCGCCTGCGGCGAGTTGTCCCCGCGCGGATTGTGCGCCTTCCCGTCACCACGGCGAACCGGAACCACCATTCCTGTAAACTGGACCGACTACCGGAATGATCATTCCGTTTCCTCGTCCGAAGGAGTTCCATGGCCTCCGAGACCCGGCGCACGTCCCATCAGGTCACGTTCGTGGTCCTGGCGGCGAGCGTCACCGCGTACGCTCTGCTGCAATCGCTGGTCACGCCGGTGCTGCCCACCGTCCAGGCCGATCTGCACACCAGCCAGAACACCGTCACCTGGGTTCTGACCGCGTATCTGCTCTCGGCCTCGATCTTCACCCCGATCATGGGGCGCGTCGGCGACGTCATCGGCAAGGAGCGCGTCTTCGTGACGACGCTCGTCGCGCTCGCGGCCGGCTCGCTGCTCGCGGCGCTGGCGGACAACGTGCAGGTGATGATCGTCGCCCGGGTGATCCAGGGCGTCGGCGGCGGTGTCCTGCCGCTGGCCTTCGGGATCATCCGCGACGAGTTCCCCCGCGAGAAGGTGTCCGGCGCGGTCGGCGCCATCGCCTCGCTGCTCGCGGTCGGCGGGGGCCTCGGCGTCGTGCTGGCCGGCCCGATCGTCAACGCCCTCGACTACCACTGGCTGTTCTGGCTGCCGATGATCCTCACCGTCGCGGCGGCCGTCGCGGCCTTCCTCTTCGTCCCCGAGTCGCCGGTCCGCACACCCGGCCGGATCAGTTGGGCACCGGCCCTGCTGTTGTCCGCCTGGCTGGTCGCGCTGCTGGTCGCCCTGAGCCAGGCCCCCGGCTGGGGCTGGGGTTCGGGGAAGGTGATCGGCCTGCTCGCCGCGGCCGTCGTACTCGCGGCCGGCTGGATCGAGGTGGAACGCCGGGCCGCGACGCCGCTGATCGACATGACGATGATGCGGCGGCCCGCGGTGTGGACCAACAACCTGGTGGCGCTGCTCTTCGGCATCGGGATGTACGCGACCTTCGCGTTCCTGCCGGAGTTCGTGCAGACCCCGAAGTCCACCGGCTACGGCTTCGGCGCGAGCATCACCGAGTCCGGGCTGATCCTGCTGCCGCTGACCGTGGCCATGTTCGTGGTGGGCCTGGGCGCCAGCGGTCTGGCGGCCAGGATCGGCGGCAGGACCGTCGTCCTGCTCGGATCGCTGATCGGCGCCGGCGCGATGGCCCTGCTCGCCTTCGCGCACACCGACACCTGGGAGCTGTACCTGGCCACCGGCGTCTTGGGCGTCGGTTTCGGCCTGGCGTTCGCGGCCATGTCCACGCTCATCGTGAGCGCGGTGCCGCCGGAGCAGACGGGCGTCGCCAGCGGGATGAACGCCAACATCCGTACCATCGGCGGCTCGATAGGCGCCGCGCTGATGGCGAGCGTGGTCACCGCGAGCCCGGCCGCCGACGGCCTCCCGCGCGAGGCCGGGTACACCCACGGTTTCACCCTGATGGGCGGTACCCTGCTGGTCGCCGCGCTCGCGGCGGTGCTGATCCCGGTCGGCCGGCGCGCCGGCGGCCCGGTCGGGAGGCCGGCCGGGCCGCGGCACGCGGAGCTCGCCGCGGTGCCGGGCGTTACCGTCGTGGGCGACAAGCCGGAGTGACCCCCAGCACAGGCAAGCCACGGGGGCACCGACCCGCCGCACCGATCGGGAGTGACGATGGCAGCGCAGGACACCGGAGTCCGGCCGATGCGGCGGGACGCCGCGCGCAACCACCAGCTGGTGGTGGAAGCCGCGCGCGCGGTGCTCGCGGAGTTCGGCACGGACGCCAGTATGGAGCTGATCGCCTCGCGGGCCGGGGTGGGCGTCGGAACGGTCTACCGGCGGTTCCCCAACAAGGAGGCGCTGGTCGACGAGATCGCCGGGCAGATGCTCCGGCAGCTCGTCGACGAGGCGCGCCGGGCCCTGACGCTGGCGGACGGCACCGGGCTGGAAGTCTTCCTGCGGGTCATCGGCCGCTCGCTGAGCGACCACCGCGGTTACGCGGAGAAACTCGTGGGCCACACCAAGGCCGCCTGCGTCGAGCAGTTGCGCGACCTGATGACCGAACTCCTGGTCCAGGCGCAGGAGGCGGGGCGGATCGCGCCCGGCATCGAACTCGGCGACATCATGACGCTCGCGTGGGGGCTGCGCGGCATCGTGGAGACCAGCGGCGCGGTCGTGCCGGACGCCTGGCAGCGCCACCTCGACATCCACCTGGCGGGGCTGCGGGCCGAGGCGCCACCGAGCCGGCGGGCTGCGGTCACGCGCCAGGAGCTGACGTCGATCACCGGGGCGGGGGGCCGGGCGGACGGCGAGAAGTCGTGACGGAGGGGGCGGGGGAACGGTCGGACGGCCGGGTGACCCCGCCCCGGGCGGCCGGGAGCCCGTCCGGGGCGGGGTGCCCGGACGGGCCGTGTGGGTGAGGGTCAGCCGCGGGTGACCGCGGGGTTGGCGGGCAGGGAGAAGGGCACGGACACGGTCACCGAGTCGGCGAACCAGTGGGCGCCGCCCCGGTGCTGCGGGGCGCCGCAGTTGATCTGCAGGTAGCGCATCGAGGAGCCGAAGCCGTAGAAGGTGTCCCGGCTGGTGAAGCCGTAGCTGTCCTGGATCACGTAGGTGAGCGTGCCCACGTACTTCCCGCCGCTGAGCTTGCCGCTGCCGGTGATCTTCAGGCCCTGGGTGCCGCGGAACGCCCCCCACAGGTCCAGCGTGGACTTCAGCACGACCCGGCTCATGGGCGGCGCGCCCAGGGTGACCGAAGTGGCCCCCTTGTCGAGCTGCTTCTTGAGTTCGTCCTTGACGCTCTGGTTCAGCTTCTTGAATTCGGGGTCGGCGAGCGTGGCCTTTGCCAGGACGGAGGTCGACGAGTAGTTGACCGGCTTTCCGGAGCCGCCCATGAAGTGGCCCAGGAGCGCCGCGGAACGATAGGCCCCGGCGTTCTGGAAGAACGCCACTGTGCTACGGCCGACGAGCATGGCCGCCACCATTCTGGCGTGGTTGCAGGTGGCATTCGTGATGCCCGGGTGGTACGTGCTCGTGTACTGGCTCTCGTTGCCCTGCCGCGCCGTGCGCACGGGAAGGGACCCCTTCACCTGGAACCCGGCTTCCGCGATACCGAATTCACCGACGGCGAGACCGGTCGGGTCCGAGGTGCTGACGGTGATCTTGGTGATCGGCGTCGGGCCGGTCGAGTAGAACCCGAAGTACCGTGCGCCCGCCTTCCCTTCCACGGAGACGGCACCGGAGGTGGTGCCCTCGCCGGTGGTCGCGGTGATCGAGAAGGTGGCGAACTGTTCGGGCTCGGCGTAGAGGTAGAACGCCCCGGTCCTCGGCGGAAGGGTCAGAGTGGTGGCCGTGGCGGACGTCCAGTAGACGTCGCCGGTGTAGCCGTGGCTCCAGGTCGCCCAGCCCTGCCCGACCCTGGCGTGGGTGAGGGCCGGGGAGAAGCCCAGCGTGCCGGTCGGCCCGCTGACGCCGGTGACCGCGCTGCCCGTAGTGCGGCTGTCGGCCCCGAAGCGCTTCATCGTGTACGAGCCGAGGGTCGCGGGCGGTGCCCCGGTACCCGGGCCGGTGGAGAAGACGACGGACGCGGCTGCCGGCGCCGGCGACGCGGTGTCCGCGACGGCGGGAATGGTGGCGGCCCCGAGTAAACAGGCCGCCGACACGGCGACGGCGCGCGCCCGTAGGGTTGTCAGAAACATTGCCCCCCCTGAATTCTGTGACGGTTCCGCCCTCCCCATAGCGCGGCGGATTTCCGTCTCTTGCCGGATCGAGATTATGGAGAGCGGTGAGTCGCTGTCCGGCGGATCGGAGGAGATACGGACCACCGCTTGCCGTCGGAGGGCCGTCCGCCGTACGCATGTGGGCGCCGGTCATGTCGTGTGCGGAAAGTGGCTGGAGCGCATTCGGCATACGGAAGGTGCAACCGAGTGCGCGCGTGCCCGGCGGCGCGTCAGGAAACCGGGTAGGCCGGCGTCATCTGTTCCGCTCCGGGCCGTTCGGACCGACCGGCGGCGCGGCGCTGTCCGCAACCAGGGGCGGCGGGCAACGCGGTGCGCAGACCGCGCCGACGACCGTACGCGCGGTGGCTCGGCGCTGTAGGCTCCTCAGCCACGGCGCGGTCGGGGAGGCCGCCCGGGGGACGTCGAGGGGGGCCAGCGATGTCGTCCGCAACCGTCAAGGGCGGAGCCGGGCATGTCGGGGAGGCAGTCTGGGCGGAGCGTATCCGCAGCGGTCTCGTCGACCCTGTGCGCAGTGCGTTCGCCGGGCACCCACAGGTCGTGGAGCTGGCAGCGGTGTGCCTGCTCGCGGGGGGCCACCTGCTCATCGAGGGGCGCCCGGGGAGTGGGAAGACCACGCTGGCGCGGGCGATCGCGCGGACCATCGCGGCCAGGCCGCGGCGCATCCAGTTCACCCCCGACCTGCTTCCCGCCGACGTGACCGGTTTCGAGATGCCCCAGCTCACCGGGCGGGCGGGCAGGTTCAGGCCGGGACCGCTCTTCGCCGGGGTAGTCATCGCCGACGAGATCAACCGGGCCTCGCCGCGAACCCAGTCCGCGCTGCTGGAGGCGATGGAGGAGCGCCGGGTGACCGTCGCCGGCGTCAGCCACCGGCTGCCCGACCCCTTCTTCGTGGTGGCCACACAGAACCCCGTGGACCTGCACGGCACCTACGCCCTGCCCGAGGCGGAACTCGACCGCTTCCTCGTCCGCGTCACGGTCGGCTACCCCGAGCAGCACGTCGAGCACGCCATCGCCGCCGGTGCACTGACCACTCCCGAGGACCTGCCGCCCGCCCTGGACGCGGCCGGCATCCGCGCCGCCCGCGCGCAGGCCCGCCGTGTCGCGGCGACCGACCCGCTCGTCGACTACGCCGTCCGTCTGGCCCGCGCCACCAGGGACACCCCCGACCTGCTGCACGGTGTCAGCGTCCGGGCCACCACCGCCCTGGTCTCCGCGGCCCGCGCCCGCGCCTTCCTCGACGGCCGCGGCTACGCGACGGCCGCCGATGTCCGGCAGCTCGCGGTGCCGGTCCTCGCCCACCGCGTCGTCTCCTCCGCCGGGGCGGAGGGCGACGGGCGGGCGGTGATCGCCGCCCTGCTGGACCGCACACCGGCCCCGGAGAACGTCGAGTGCGCGCCCTGACGGCGCGCGGCCCCGCGGGGGCCGCCCGGCCGCGGCCCGGGGCGCGGCTCA
>NZ_DATDBG010000183.1:0-24998 GCF_036524955.1 Streptomyces sp. | reverse complement strand
CCTCTGCTGGTCACGCCCTACGGCGACGTAGGCTGAACGCATGGCGCTTCATACCCGTATATCAGGACATATACGAAGCGACTCGGTGACCGTCGCAGGCGGCCCTGTGTTCGTCGACTCCACCGGCCACCGCGCGCGGATGCTCCGGCGTACCGGCTATGGGTTGGCTGGGTTGGCCGCCGCGTACATGGGCGTGCTGGGGCTGAGCCTGGTTGGAGCAACGCCTTTCGCGCCGGGGACGATCCTGCCCGTCCCCGGCGTCTCCGTCCCCCCTGCTGCACCGGAACCGGCAGTCCCCGGTTCCGCCGGGAGTGGCAGCGGCGATCTCCCGGCACCCCTGCTTCCTCCCCTCCTCCCGGGACCTTCGGGCCCAACGCCCTCGGCGCCCAGCGGCACACTCGCGTTGGGGGGCTTGGTGCCCGGCGACCCGACGACCGCAGCCGGTCCGAGTGCCCTGCCCATTCCGGAACTCACCCCTGTGTCCGGCCCGCCTGGTGCTCTCCCGCCCCCCACGCCAGGAAGCCCGCCGATCACCAGTGCACTGGTGCCCCCGGCCACAGAGGGACCACAAGCCCCCAAGACACCGATGCCACCACCGGCCCAACCCCCGGCCCCCGATGATCCTTCGCCTGCACCCGTTCCTGGCACCGGAGGCGCTCCCGCTGCCCCGCCTGCACCGGCTCCTGGCACCGGAGGCGCTCCCGCTGCCCCGCCTGCACCGGCTCCAGGCACCGGCGACCCGCCCACGGCGCCAGCACCCGACCCCCCGGCGGAAACGCCGCTGCCCACCCCGCCGGCGACCAGCCCCGCAGCACCGTCCGAGGACCCGGGCACTTCCCCGCCCTCCGGCGCACCGGCGGCCGAGGCTCCCTGATGCGGCGGAGCCGTCACCGGTCGGCCCGCCGCCCGTCAGCTTCGCTCGGTGCGCGGCAGGTCCCAGCGCCCCGGCGGTCCCGGCACCGCTTCCGCATCGTCGTTCCGCTGGTACTGCTGACACTTCTCGTCTCGGTGCTCCTGGTCGAGGGGTATACCACCAGGGGCTTCGCCGGTGATCAGCAAGGGCACGGCGGACGACCGACCACCGGCGTCCCGAGGGAGGTCGTCGACGGCGGCCCGGTCGTCGACACCACCCGTGGCCATCTGCGGACCTACCACGCGCCGGACAGGACCGTGGTCCTGACCTTCGACGACGGCCCCGATCCCACCTGGACGCCCCGCATCAGGGCCACGCTCGACCGCTTCGGCATACCCGGCACTTTCTTCGTCACCGGGCAAAAGGCGGCCCGCCACGGCGGCGTACTGCGTGACGTGGTCAGATCCGGCCACGAGATCGGTGTACACACCTTCTCCCACCCGGACCTGACCACCCAGTCCGCGAGCAGCATCGACCGTGAACTGGCGCTGACCCAGCTAGCCGTCGCAGGGGCCGGGGGCATCAACAGCTCGCTCTTGCGGATGCCCTACTCCGCGACCACCTCCGCCCTGGACGACCCGGCATGGTCCGTGGCCCGGCGCCTGGGCGACAACGGGTACATCCTGGCATTCATCGACCAGGACACCAGGGACTGGGAGCGGCCGGGCGCCCGGGCGATCGCCGAAGCGGCCATGCCGGACGTACCGGGCAAGGGTTCGGTCATCCTCCTGCACGACGCGGGAGGCGACAGGTCTCAGACGGTCGAAGCCCTCGAAACCCTGATCCCCCGCCTCCAGGCGCAGGGCTATCGCTTCATCACCCTCGCCGACGTCGTCGGCGCCGACAGCTTCACCCGCCCCGTCGACGGCACGGCCCTGTGGAAGGGCAGGGTCTTCGTGGCAGCCGTGGCCGTGTCGGGGACGGTCGTGTCGGTCGTCAGCGTGCTGCTGCTGGTGGTCGGATCGCTCGTCCTCGCACGGTGTGCGCTGCTGCTCGTTCTGGCCCGTCGCCATGCCTGTCAGCGCATGCGCCCACGCACCGCCCCGGGCCGGCCCGTCACCGAACCCGTGAGCGTCGTCATTCCCGCCTACAACGAGAGGCTGTGCATCACCAAGACGCTCCGTTCCCTGGCCGCGAGCGACCATCCCGTCGAGATCATCGTCGTGGACGACGGCTCCGACGACGGCACCGCCGACATCGCCGAATCACTCGCCATCGCGGAGGTCACCGTCATCCGCCGGCCCAACGGTGGCAAGCCGTTCGCTCTCAACACCGGTATCCTGCGGGCCTCCCACGACCTCATCGTCATGATGGACGCCGACACGGTCTTCGACTCCTCGACCGTCCGCCACCTCGTCCAGCCGTTCGCCGACCCCCGCGTCGGCGCCGTCGCCGGGAACGCCAAGGTCGGCAACCGCCAGCGTCTGCTCGGCCGGTGGCAGCACATCGAGTACGTCATGGGTTTCAACCTCGACCGCCGAATGTACGATCTGCTGCGCTGCCTGCCCACCATTCCCGGCGCCGTGGGGGCCTTCCGCGGTGCGGCCCTGCGGGAGGCCGGGATGATGAGCGGCGACACCCTCGCCGAGGACACCGACATCACCATGGCCCTGCACCGGGCCGGGTGGGAGATCGGATACGCGGACGACGCACACGGGTGGACCGAGGCGCCGGGCTCGTTGCGGGAACTGTGGCGCCAGCGCTATCGGTGGAGCTACGGCACGATGCAGGCCGCCTGGAAGCACCGTCACGCACTGCTCGAGTCCGGCCATGCGGGCCACTTCGGCCGTCTGGGCCTGCCGTTGCTGGCCGTCTTCCAGATCCTCACCCCCCTCCTTGCCCCACTGATCGACATCCTGACCCTCTACGGCCTGGTGTTCCAAAACCCGCTCGGCACGATGCTGGCCTGGACTGCCGTGCTGGCGGTGCAGGCGCTCTGTGCCCTCTACGCGTTCCATCTCGACGGCGAGAGGCTCCGGCCCCTGTGGGCGCTTCCTCTGCAGCAGGTGGTCTACCGCCAGTTGATGTATCTGGTCCTCATCCAGGCGTGCCTCACCGCGATCAACGGATACCGTCTGCCCTGGCAGCGGCTCAAGCGCACCGGAGACGTGATGCTGCCTCCTCAGCCGTCCGCCCCCGAGCCGTGAGCGGTCCTGCGGCCCGCGGAATCCGGCTTTGGTCGTGCCTGGACGCGGATCCGTCGGATCACGCCGACTACGGCCTCCGGGGCGAGCTGGCCTGGAAGCACTCACACACCGTGACGAGATCGAAGGTTCTACGCCCACCCCCGACGGCGGAAGGGAGCACGGCCGGCGCGGGTGGCGAACTCGCCCAGCACCCGGCGCCGCCTGCCGACTCGTCGTCGTTCACGCTGGGGACGAATGCATCTCGTGACTGCTCCGACGTGCACGTTGGAGCGGGTGTTTTTGCTGTTCGACGTACTGGCGGACGATCGCCAACGGTGCTCCGCCGCACGATGCCGAGAAGTAGGAGGGCGACCACAGGTGCCCGTGCATGGTGGCGGTGTCGATGTGGCCGGTGAACTCCTGGCGTATCCGGCGGGCGGAGGCCTACCCGGATGCCACCCAGCGCCGTGCGCCGGCGAGTGCGTTCGGGTGCGCCCGCGGTAGGACGGGTACCCGTGCCCGCGCAGCGCGTTGAAGCAGGAAGCCCCCGCAAGGGTCAGACGACCCAGGCCGGGATCCCTGGACTTGAGGCCAGGGAGCACGTCAATTCCTCATCAGCCGGATCGAGCTCTTGATCTTCTCGATGGTCGACTCCGGCAGTTCGTCGGCGACCCCGCGGTCGCAGTAGAGCACCCACACCACCAGCCGCTTGGTGGGGTCGCTCTGCGTCGGGTCCACCCAGGCGACGGTGTACGCGGCACCGTCCGAGGAGCACCTGCTGGTCCGGGGGATGCCGGTGGCGCCGGCCTGTGCCTGCCAGCCGGTGATCCCGTGCGCGTTGCTGAACGGCCGGCTGCGCTGGGCCTTGGAGAAGGTGCCCTTGCCGTCGTTCTCGTACGCCCAGTACGCCCACGCCTCGGCCTGCACCTCGGCGGCGTTGCGTATGCTCTTCGCCCCGTTGGCGCCCTTGGTGCCCACCGCCCCGCGGTCGGCGGTGCTGCTGCCGTTGGTGCACCAGTCGTGCTTGTAGTACGCGGGCGCGCCCATCGCGACCGCCGGATTGTGGTCCTTGTCCTCGAACCCGATGGTCGTGCCCTCGCTGTCGAGGGTCCAGTCCGGCGGCACGTCGAAGGCGACGTTGCGCTCGCCGCGCTTGACCACCTGCCAGCCCGGGACGACCGGCTTGATGTCCACGGAGTCCGGCGCGCCGCGCGGCGAGTCGTCCGATCCGCCGCCGACCGCGGGGGCGGTCGCGGTGGGGGTGGCCGGGGACGGGGTGGGGGTCGTCGCGGTCGGGGCGCCCGGCGTGGGCGCGGGGTCCTTCGCCTCGTTCTTCTTGCCGTCCCCGGTGAGGGAGACCGCGCCGATCACCACGGCGGCGATCACGGCGAGGGCCGCGGTGACGGCGATGCCGATCGTCAGGTTCCGGCGGTTGCCGGGCGGCGGGCCGTCGGGAGCGCCGGGGGCGGGCGGGCCCCACGGCTGCGGGGCGGGGTAGCCGGCGGGCGGCTGCTGCGGGTGGCCGACCGGCTGGGCGTACGGGTTCTGCGTCCCGTACGGCTGTGTCTGCGGGTACTCCGGTTGCCGGTAGCCCGACGGCTGATAACCGGGCTGCGCGTACGGGTTCGGCTGCCCGTACGGTCCTTGCGCTTGCTGAGGGGGGTTGCCCTGCGGGTACTGCTGTCCCCCGGGCTGCTGATCTCCTGGCCACATGGCTGGAAACACTAGGGGAGCGGGGTCGGCGGTTCCACGCCGGAGGTGACTACCGACTGGTAACATCACCCCATGTCCGAGACGTTGCCCTCGACGGGCGAGCTGCTGACCGCGACCGTGCCGATGGTCCGCACCCTCGATCTCCAGTACGGCGAGACCACCGCGGAACACGCCGTGGTCCACCTGCCCGACCAGCCGGCCTTCCACAACCACGTGGGCGGGCCGCACGCGGGCGCGATGTTCACCCTCGCGGAGTCCGCTTCCGGCGCGGTGGTGCTCGGCGCCTTCGGTGACCAGTTGGGCCGGGCCGTACCGCTGGCGGTGCGCGCCGAGATCGCGTTCGTCAAGCTGGCGATGGGTCAGGTGACCGCGACCGCGCGGCTCGGGCGGCCCGCCGCCGAGGTCGTGGCGGAACTCGACGCGGGGCAGCGGCCGGAGTTCCCGGTGGAGGTGTCCATCCGGCGGGCGGACGGCGCCGAGACGGGGCACATGACCATCGTCTGGACGCTCCGCCCGAACACGTGAGCCCGGGCGGGCGGCGGCGCCCACCTCCTCCCCGCCGACCGGGCCGGACTGTCCGACCGGTCGGTTAGGCTTCGGAACTGTGCGCCGCGTGCGTGCGTCAGAGTGTCGTCGCGGGAGGGGACCGGCTGTGCACATAGAGGAATGGCTTGACAGCGTCCCGCCTGTCGCCGTCTACCTGGTGGTGGGTCTGGTGGTGGGTCTGGAGAGCGTGGGCATCCCGCTGCCCGGCGAGATCGTCCTGATGACCGCCGCGCTGATGTCCAGCCAGGGGCACGCCAACCCCTGGCTGGTCGGGCTGAGTGCCGTCATCGGCGCGGTCGTCGGCGACTCGATCGGCTACTCCATCGGCCACAAGGGCGGCAGACCGCTGCTGGACCGGCTCGGGCGCAGATTCCCACGGCACTTCTCGCCCGGTCACATCGCCACCGCCGAGCGCTCGTTCCAGCGCTGGGGCGTGTGGGCGGTCTTCTTCGGCCGGTTCGTGGCACTGCTGCGGATCTTCGCCGGACCGCTGGCCGGTGTGCTGCGGATGCCGTACGGCAGGTTCCTGACCGCCAACGCCCTCGGCGGCATCCTCTGGGCCGGCGGCATCACCGCGGCCATCTACTGCGCGGGCCAGGTCGTCGAACCGTGGCTCAAGCGGTTCGGCTACGTCGGTCTCGGCGTCGCCGTGCTCTTCGGCCTCGGCTCGCTGCTGTTCGTGCGGTGGCGCGCGGCGAAGACCCAGGCGGAGATGGAACGGGCCGGGGAGCTGGAACCGGCCGCGGCGGGAACCGGGGAGAGCGCGTAGCCGGGGACGTCCGGAGCACCGGCCGTCCGCGACCGCGGAGGTGTCCTTCTTGGGGGTGCCGCCGCGCCGAAGGCATCGGGGCGGGCGAAGAGTGGTACGCGCCGCGGATCACCGGCGTTGCAGGCGGCGCCCAGGCAGTTCGCGTCGGAGGCGGAGTCCGCCGCGCCGCCCGCGCGTCGACCTCCGGGCGCCGGCCGGCGATCACGCGCCGTCAGCCCCCGTCCCCGGCCCACTCCTGGTCCCTCACGGCCGCCGTTGCCCGCCGTCCGCAGGCCGCTCCTCCGCCGGCCCACCGCACCGTATACGGTGGACCGGTGCCCAGGAACGCGAACGTGTTCTTCTCCGCGGTCGCCGGAGCCGCCGCCTGGCGGCGCCGCACGGTTTCCCGGCTGGTGCACCGCTGCTGGCGCTGGGTGCAGGACGCGGGCGCGGTCACCGCGGCGCGCCCCGGGCCCCTGCGGTTCGGCCGGATCGGTGTGGGCACCCGGCTCGCCTTCCCGCAGGGCACCGTGTTCGGCGAGCCCTGGATCCACCTCGGCGACCACTGCGTGATCGGCGAGCAGGTCACCCTCGCCGCGGGCATGATGCCCGGCCTCGACCTCGGCCCGGAGCCGGTGCTGCGGCTCGGCAACGGCGTGGTCCTCGGCCGCGGCAGCCATGTGGTGGCCTCGGCCCCCGTGGTCTTCGGCGACGACGTCTTCTGCGGCCCCTACGTCTACGTGACCAGCGACAACCACTCCTACGACGACACCGCCCAGCCGGTCGGCAAGCAGTGGCCGCGCACCGCGCCCGTCGAGATCGGCAGCGGGAGCTGGCTCGGCTCGGGCTGCGTGATCCTGCCCGGCGCCCGCCTGGGCCGCAACGTGGTCGTCGCGGCCGGCGCGGTGGTACGCGGCGAGGTCCCGGACTTCGCGGTGGTCGCCGGCGCACCGGCCCGCATCGTACGGCGCTGGGAGCCCGCCACCGGCTGGCAGCCGCCCCTGCGCACCCCGGCGCCCCGGCCCGTCCCCGACGGCGTCACCCCCCGAGAACTGCTGGCCCTGCGGGAGTCGGAGGACCCGCCGGGAACCTGAACCGCCGGCATCCGCCGCAGACCGGGCGGCCCCGCACACCCGGTGCCGTCGTCTCGCCACTGTTTGTTAGGTTCCCGGTATGCGCGCACCGATCGGTTCCTTCGAGGACGGTCCGGGCGGTCCGCGTCCACGTGGGCGGCCGGTAGGCGACCGGCCCCGACCGCACAGGCCGTCCCGTCCCGCCCCGGAACGGGAATCCCCCTCAGAGCTGCGGGATCTCGATGGCCGGGCAGCGGTCCATGACCATCTCCACGCCTGCGGCGCGCGTCCGGTCGTAGGCCTCCTCGTCGACCACGCCGAGCTGGAACCAGACGGCCTTCGCGCCCATCGTCACCGCCTCGTCCGCGACGGCGCCCGCGAGGTGGGAGTTGACGAAAACGTCCACCACGTCCACGGGGAAGGGGATGTCCGCGAGCGAGGCGTACCCCTGCTCGCCGTGCACGGCCTCCGCCTTCGGATGGACGGGCACGATCCGCTTGCCGAACCGCTGCAGCACCGCGGCCACGCCGTAAGCGGCCCGCGAGGTGTTGTTCGACAGGCCCACCACCGCCCAGGTGTCACCCGTGCCGGTCAGGATCTTCCGTACCGTCGCCGCGTCGCCGTACACGCCGTCCTCCAGCCGCTCGCCACCATCGAGCCACCCCGGTGATCCCGCGATCGTCCGGGGGAATCCTCGTCGTGCCTGGTCGAACGGGAAACCGGTCACCGTCATTCCCGCGCCCGCGCCGACCCGCCCCCGCGCCACCCCCACCGAAGCACCCCCTACGCTGGCGGAATGGTCGACCGGTATCTGACGGTGGCGCGCGCCGGGGTGTACGAGAGCGAGATCAGGCGCTCGCGCTTCCTGTGCGCGCTGGCCCCCGCGGACAGCGAGGACGCGGCGCAGGAGTTCATCCGCGGCGTCCGCAAAGAACACTCCGGCGCCACCCACAACTGCTTCGCGTACGTCATCGGCCCCGAGGGGCGGCTGCACCGCGCGAGCGACGACGGCGAGCCCGGCGGCACGGCCGGCACCCCGATGCTCCAGGTCCTGCTCGGCCGGGAGGTACGCGACACCGTCGCCGTGGTCACCCGCTACTACGGCGGCGTCCAGCTCGGCGCGGGCGGCCTGGTCCGCGCCTACGGCGGCGCCGTCGCCGCGGCCCTGGACGAGATCGGCACGATCGAGCGCCGGCGGCTCGCCCTGGTCACCGTCACCGCCGGCCACGAGCGGGCCGGACGGCTGGAGAACGACCTGCGGGCCGCCGGGCACGCCGTCCGCGAGGTGTCCTACGGCGCGGAGGTCACCTTCCGCCTCGGCGTCCCGGAGGCCGACGTCCCCGCGTTCGGATCCTGGCTGGCCGACACCACCTCCGGGACCGCGTCGTACGTGGTCCAGGGCAGCGCGTACGTGAACGTCTGACCCCGCTGACCCCGCGTACCCCCAACTTCCCCCGGGTCCGGGAGGTCTCGCCGCGGCTGCGGACGGCCGGCACCACGTTCGTCATCGAGTCGTGTCCGCGCTTGGCGGCCCGGGAAGGGTGGACGATGTTCCCGCGCGTCCCGGCGGGCAACGCGCCGGAGTTCGAGGCGTTCGCCGACGACGGGCAGGTGTTCGCGGTGTGAGGACGCCGTGGGTCCTCGCGGTGTGCGGCGGGACGTGGCGTATCGTTCCCCGCGGTGGGCCGCCGGCTCCGGCGTCTACAATCCGGATCGCGGTGCCGGCCGGCGCCGATGTCGGGGAACGGTGAGGCGCGAACGTGCGGGTGGGAGCCACCGAGTGAGATTTCTGCACACCTCGGACTGGCACCTGGGACGGTCGTTCCACCGGGTGAGCCTGCTCGACGCGCAACGCGCCTTCCTCGACCACCTGGTGGCCACCGTGCGCACCGAGCGCGTCGACGCCGTGCTGGTGGCGGGCGACGTGTACGACAGAGCGGTCCCGCCACTGGCCGCCGTCGAGCTCTACGACGACGCGCTGCACCGCCTGGCCGACCTCGGCGTGCCCGCCGTGATGATCTCCGGCAACCACGACTCGGCGCGGCGGCTGGGCGTCGGGGCCGGTCTGATGGGCCGGGCGGGCATCCATCTGCGGACCGATCCGTTCACCTGCCACCAGCCCGTGGTGCTGCCCGACGCGGACGGCGAGGTCGCCGTCTACGGGCTGCCGTATCTCGAACCGGCGCTGGCCCGCGAGGAGTTCGCCGTCGAACGGGCCGACCACACGGCGGTGCTCACCGCCGCCATGGACCGCGTCCGGGCCGACCTCGCCGCGCGCCCGGCCGGCACCCGGAGCATCGTCCTCGCGCATGCCTTCGTCACCGGCGCGGCGCCCTGCGACAGCGAACGCGACATCACCGCGGGCGGCGTCGAAGCGGTGTCCGCTGCCGTCTTCGACGGCGTCGACTACGTGGCGCTCGGCCACCTGCACGGCTGCCAGACGGTCGGCGAGCGGATCAGGTACTCCGGGTCGCCGCTGGCGTACTCCTTCTCCGAGGAGCACCACCGCAAGAGCATGTGGCTGGTCACTCTCGGCGCCGGCGGCGAGGTGGACGCCGAGCGGATCGACACCCCCGTGCCGCGACCGCTGGCCCGCCTGCGCGGCAGACTGGACGACCTGCTCGCCGACCCCAAGCTGCAACGCCACACCGAGGCCTGGGTGGAGGCCACCCTCACCGATCCCGTCCGCCCGCACGAACCGATGGCCGCGCTCGCCCGGCGCTTCCCCCACGTCCTCGCCCTCGCCTTCGACCCCGAGACCGGCCACGCCGACCCCGCCGCCTCCTACGCCCAGCGGCTGCGGGGCCGCAGCGACCAGCAGATCGCCGAGGACTTCCTCGCGCACGTCCGCGGGTCCGCCCCGGACACCGGCGAACGGCACCTGCTGCGGACCGCGTTCGACGCGGTACGCGCGGAGGCGGCACGGACCGAACGCGACGACGCGGTAGGGACGACCGGGCGCGGGACCGACGGACGGACCACCGGGAGCGGGGGGAGCGACGTACCGTCGACAGGCCGGGCCGGCGCCCCGCGGTCGGACGGCGCCTGATGCGACTGCACCACCTCCGGCTCACCGCCTTCGGGCCCTTCGCGGCCACCCAGACCGTGGACTTCGACGAACTGTCCGCCGCCGGGCTCTTCCTGCTGCACGGCCCCACCGGAGCGGGCAAGACCTCCGTCCTGGACGGCGTGTGCTTCGCGCTGTACGGACAGGTCCCCGGCGCCCGCCCGGCCACGCGGCTGCGCAGCGACCACGCCGCACCCGGCACGCCCACCGAGGTGGTGCTCGAACTCACCCTCGCCGGGCGGCGGCTGGAGATCACCCGGCGTCCCGAGCAGCTCCGGGCGAAGAAGCGGGGCAGCGGGTTCACCACCGACAAGGCGGTCACGCTGCTGCGGGAGTACGACGGCGGGCAGTGGCGGGGGCTGTCCAGGTCCCACCAGGAGGTCGGCGAGGAGATCCGGCAGCTCATCGGGATGAGCTGCGAGCAGTTCTGCCAGGTGGTGCTGCTGCCGCAGGGGCAGTTCTCGACGTTTCTGCGGGCCGGCGCGGCCGAACGCGCCACCGTGCTCGGGCGGCTCTTCGACACCCGCCGCTTCAAGGCGGTCGAACACTGGTTGCGGGACCGCAAGCTGGAGGCCGAGCGGCAGCTCGCGCGGGCCGACCAGGAACTCACCGGGCTGGCCGCGCGGATGCGGCAGGCCGCCGGCCCCGGCCCCGAGCCCGAACTCGGCGACGGCCGAGGCGACACAGCGGCACACCTCTTGGAGTGGGCCGCGGTGCTGCGCTGCGACGCCCGCGAGGAGTACGGCATCGCCCGCGCGGCGGTCGGCCGGTCCGAGGAGGCCCACCGCGCCGCGGCCTCCGCGGCTGCCGCCGCCCGCGAACTGCACGCCTTGCAGGCCCGCCACGCAGAGGCCCGCCGCCGCGCCGCCGCCCTCGACCTCGAACGCCCCGCCCGTACCGCCGCCCGCGCCCGCCTCGCCGAAGCCCGCCGCGCCACCACCGTCGAGCCCGCCCTGGCGCTCACCCGCAAGGCCGCCACCCACCACGCCGCCACCCTCGCCCTGGCCCGCGAGGCCGCCGCCGCACTCGCGACAGCCGGCGAGCACCTCCCCGCGGCCGGGCCCGCCTCCCCCCTCCTGCCGTCCGCCCGACGCGCCCCGGACAGTGCCCGCGGGGAAGGCGCCTGCCGTCGTACGGGCTCGGCCGCGGGACGGGTGGAGAGCGCCGAGGGGCGCTCTCGCCGAGGCCCCGACGACCGGTGGGGCGAACCCGCCGGAGACGGCGCGGACGGTTCCGCGGACCCGGCGGGCGACGCAACCGAGGGCTCGTTCGGCCCGTGCGGCGTCGACCCCCGCACAACCGCGGTCGAAGCCGCGCGCCGCTTCGGTGCCCCGGAAGGGGAGCGGGGCCCTGCCGCCGCAGCGAGCGGCACGCAGGACACCGTGGGTGCGGGCGGCCTGCTCGGCGATGTGGTGGCGCGGCGGGTCGGGGAGCTGCGGCAAGAGCTGGGGGGCCTGGCGGGGGCGGAGGAGGCCGAGACGCGGCTACGGGCGATCGGGGAACGGAAGGCGGAGCTGGAACGGGAGGAACGGGCGGACGAGGAGGCCGCGCGGGAGGCGCACGGGTGGCTGGAGGCGTGGCCCCGGCTGCGGGGCGGGCTTCAGGGGTGGCTGGACACCGCGTTGGAGGCGGCCGGGCGGGCAGCCGAGCTGGCGGGCGAGGTCGAGGCGGCACGCAGGCGGCGGGACGCGGCCGGTGAACGGGACGCGCTCGCCGCCGAGGCGGCGCGGGCCGAGGACGCCGCCCGGGACGCCAGGGACCGTACGGCCGAGGCACGCGAGGCGTGGCAGGACCTGAGGGAGGCGCGGATCGCCGGGATCGCCGCCGAACTGGCCGGGGAACTGGCCGAGGGCGAGCCGTGCCGGGTGTGCGGGTCGCCCGACCACCCGGCGCCCGCGCGCCCCGCGCACGCGCGGATCACCCGGGCCGACGAGGACGCCGCGTACGCCGGGTTCCAGCGGGCGTCGGGCGCGTACGAGCGGACGCGGGGCGAGGCCCTGCGCGTGCGGGCCGCCCTGGAGGCCGCCGCCGCGACCGCGGGCGACACCCCGCAGGCCGAACTGGCCGCCGCCTACGCCGTACTGGAGGCGGAACACGCGGCAGTGGCGCACGCTGCGGCCGACGTGACCGAGGCCCGCACGGCGCTGGCGCGGGCGGAGGAGGAGCGCGACCGCAGGGCGGCGCAGCGGCAGGAGGCGCTGAGCCGCACCGCCGCCCGGACCTCACGGCGCGAGGAACTGGACGAGCAGTACGAGCGGTTGAGCGCCGATTCGGACAGGGCCCGGGCCGGCCACGCCAGCGTGGCGGCGCGCCGGGAGCGGCTGGCCGCCCGTATCGACCTGCTGGAGCGCGCCGCGCGCGCCGTACGGGACCGGGCCGAGAGCGCGGAGCGGCTGGCCGAGGCGGAGGCGGGCCTCATGGAGGCCGTGGCCCGCGCCGGGTACGCCTCGCCCGCCGAGGCCGCCGCGGCGCTGCTGCCCCCCGGCGAACTGCGGGACGCCGAGCGGCGGTCCGAGGCCTGGGCCGGCCAGGAGGCCGCGCTGGAGACGGAACTGGCGGCGCCGGAACCGGCCGCCGCCGCGACTGCGCCGCCCGCCGACCCGGCCGCCGCGAACGCCACCCTGGAGGCGGCCACCCGGAGCCTGCGGGACGCCTCCGCCGCCGAGTCCGCCGCCGCCTCCCGCTGCGCCGAACTGGACCGCCTCGGCCGTCAGGCCACCGCCCGGGTGCGCGAACTCGCCCCCGCCCGGGCCGAGTCCGCCCGGATCAAGCGGCTGTCCGACCTCGCCTCGGCGAACACCGCGGAGAACCAGTACCGGATGGAGCTGGAGACGTACGTCCTGGCCGCCCGCCTGGAGCAGGTCGCCGCCGCCGCGGGCGTCCGGCTCCAGCGCATGTCGGCGGGCCGCTACACCCTCGTCCACAGCGACGCCCGCAGTGGCGGCCGGTCCAAGTCGGGGCTCGGCCTGATGGTGGTGGACGCCTGGACCGGCACCGAACGCGACACCTCCACGCTCTCCGGCGGCGAGACCTTCTTCGCCTCGCTCGCCCTGGCGCTGGGCCTCGCCGACGTGGTCACCGACGAGGCCGGCGGCATCCGGCTGGACACCCTCTTCATCGACGAGGGCTTCGGCAGCCTGGACGACCAGACCCTCGACGAGGTGCTGGACGTCCTCGACGGCCTGCGCGAACGGGACCGGGCGGTCGGCATCGTCAGCCACGTCGCCGACCTGCGCCACCGCATCCCGGCCCAACTGCGGGTCGTCAAGGGCCGGGACGGCTCCACGGTGCGGCTGCGGACCGCGGGGGACGGCCGCGGAGCCGAGACCGTGGGCGCGAGGGCGGGGTGAGCGGGGGACGGACGCCCCGGCTCCCCGGGGTGCCCTGGTTCGACGGTGGTCCGCGCTCATCCGGTGCGATCGTGGTCGATCACCGCGGAGTTCTCGGTGGCGACTTCCGCCTCTCCCAGGCGCCGCCGCCGGACGCGGTCGGTGACGGGGCCGGGCGGCATCGAGACGGTTGCCGGCGGCGACCCCCTGCGCGGTGGTCGGTTTCCGCGGCACCCGGTCGCGGGACCGGCACCCCCCTACCCGGCGCGGTCCTCCGCCTGCCGACCGGGCCGATCCCGCAGTTCGCCGGGGGACGGGGTACGGGATACCCGAGGCCTTCGCCGCCGGTCCGCCGGCGGCGCCGCGCGGTGCGAGGACGGCGCGCTCACCGCGCCCGGCGGCGCGGACGACCGCGGCTGCCGACGACGGCAGGGGAGCGGCCAGGGCCGGGACACGCCCCGCTGTTCACGCGGGCAGCGCCGTCAGCTCGTACGCCCACAGCTCCCCGCGGTCGGCCACCCGTACGAAACCGACGCGTTCCAGTACGGCCTGCGACGCCCGGTTGCCCGGTTCCGTGGTGGCCAGGACCACCATGACGTCCGGCTGGCCCAGAGACCACTGGCACAGGGCCCGGGCCGCGTCGGTCGCCCAGCCCTGGCCGCGCCCCGACGCCGACAGGTCGTAACCGATCTCCACCGCTCCCCGGTTCGGCGGCCCGTGGAAACCGGCACCGCCGAGCGCCGTCCCGTCCTCGGTCCGTGTGATCGCGAACAGCCCCCAGCCGGGCCGGTACACCCCGGCCTGCGCAGCCGACACCGTCATCGAGGCCGCCCCGACCGTCCCGTCGCCGGGCACCCCGTCGATCCACACCAGCGCGGCGGGCTTGCCCTCGGCCAGCAGCGCGGCCTCTTCGGGAAGCTGCTCCCGCAGGGTCAAACGCCCCTGCGACAGCACCAGCCGTCCACGGTCGTGCGAAGCGTGCAAGGTCATCGAGCCGTACCGCCTTGTCGGAAGGGAACGCCCCGCCGGGGCCGGAGGACAGCAGCGTAACGGCCGACTCCGGCACGGAACCCCGCCGGGGCGGCGGGCGGTGGCCCGGACCCCGGGACACCTCCCGGAGCCCGGCCCCAGGGCTACAGGGCGGAGATCTCCGCGACCAGGTCGTCCAAGCCGAGGGAGCCCAGCGAGAGGGCTGCCATGTGCCAGGACTTCGGGTCGAAGGCGTCGCCGTGGGCGGCCCGCGCGGCGGCGCGGCCGGTGAGCCAGGCGCGCTCGCCGAGCTTGTAACCGATGGCCTGCCCGGGCATGCCGAGGTAGCGGATGAGTTCGCTGTCCAGGAAGTCGGCGGGCCGTCCGCTGTGCATGCCGAAGAACTCGCGGGCCAGGTCCGGGGTCCAGCGCTCGCCCGGGTGGAAGGGGGAGTCCGCGGGGATCTCCAGTTCCAGATGCATACCGATGTCCACGATCACGCGGATCGCCCGCATGATCTGGGCGTCGAGGTAGCCGAGGCGCCGCTCGGGGTCGGTCAGGAAGCCCAGTTCGTCCATCAACCGCTCCGCGTACAGGGCCCAGCCCTCGGCGTTGGCGCTGACCATGCCGACGGTCGCCTGGTAGCGGGAGAGGTTCTCGGCGACGTGCGCCCACTGGGCGAGTTGCAGATGATGGCCGGGAACACCCTCGTGGTACCAGGTGGAGACCAGGTCGAAGACCGGGAAGCGGGTCTTGCCCATGGTGGGCAGCCAGGTCCGGCCGGGCCGGGAGAAGTCCTCGGAGGGACCGGTGTAGTAGGGAGCCGCGGCGCCGCCGGGCGGCGCGATCCGGGACTCCACCCGCTTGACCCGCTCGGCGAGTTCGAAGTGCGTACCGTCCAGCGCCGCGATCGCCTCGTCCATCAGGCCCTGGAGCCAGTCGCGTACCTCGTCCACGCCCTCGATGGCCCGGCCGTGCTCGTCCAGGTACCGCAGCACCTCCCACGGGCCGGCGTCGGGCAGGACCTTCCCGGCCTCGGCGATCATCTCCTCCCGCAGCCGGTGGAACTCCGACCAGCCGTACGCGTACGCCTCGTCGAGGTCGAGGTCGGTGCCGTTCCACAGCCGGGTCCAGCGGGCGTAGCGCTCACGGCCCACGGTGTCGGGCGCGCCGGCGACGGCGGGCGCGTACACGTCCCGCAGCCAGTCGCGCAGCGCCGCGTACGCGGCGGTGGCCCCGGCCGCCGCCCGGTCCAGCTCGGCGCGCTGCTGCGCCGGCCCGTCCGCGGTCAGCGCGGCGAACCAGCTCCCGTCCCCGCCGTCCCCGACCCACTCGGTGAACTGCCCGATGACCGTTTCCACCTGCCGCGGCCCGGCCGGCAGCTTGCGCGCCAGACCTTCCGCCAGCGACGCGCGGTAGCCGTCCAGCGCGGCGGGCACCGCCCGCAGCCGGGCCGCGAGGTCCGCGTAGTGCTCGGGCGTCTCGGTCGGCATCAGCGTGAACGCCGAGCGGACGCTGTGCGCGGGCGAGTTGAGGTTGCTCACCGCGCGCAGGTGCTCGTCGGCCCCGTGCACGGCCAACTCCGCGGTGAGGCGTTCCCGCAGCAGCCGCGCGCAGCGCCGCTCGGCGTCGCTCTCCGCTCCCGGCCGGGCCTCGGCCTCGGTCAGCCGGTCCAGCGTGGTTCGGGCCAGCGCCGCCAGGGCGTCGGCGCCGGCCGGTGAGTAGTCCGGCAGGCGGCGGTAGCTTGCGGGCACGCCGAGGTACGTACCGAGGATCGGGTCGAGTTCGAGGAGATCGTCGACGTAGCTGTCGGCGACCTGGCGGGGCAGCGAACCGCTGGTGGTGGTGGACATGCGGCCCATCCTGGTACGCCGACCGGCCCCGCGTCACCACCATGGGGTCCCGGATACCTTACGCGTCGGCGCCCGCGCGCACGGTCACGGCTGGGCGCCCCACACCGGGTCCGCGGACCTCGCGCCCGCCGACGGACCGGACGCGCCCTGCTCGTCGGGCACTCCCTGCACGCCCTCCACCCCCTGTGCCGCCTTCGCCGTCGGCAGCGACGCCGTGATCACCAGCGTGCCGTCCTCCACCTGGTAGTCCAGCGGCAGCCCCAGCTCCCGCATGGTCGCCACCATCCCGGTGTTGGTCGACTGCGTGACCGCGTACACGCTGTCGCGGCCCGCCTCCGTCGCCAGATCGACGAGCCTGCGCAGCAGTGCCGTGCCGATGCCGCGCCGCTGCCACTCGTCCTCGACGAGCAGCGCGACCTCGTTCTCGTCGCCGTCCCACAACAGGTGGCCGAGGGCCACCAGCCGTCCGGAGGCGGTCTCGACCGCGAGGGACTGGCCGAAGCGCGGGCTGAGCAGGTGCGTCAGGTAGCTCTCGGCGTCCGCGACCGGGCCGTGGTAGCGCAGCGCCAGCGTCGTGGGGGAGCAGCGTTCCTGCATCGCCAGCGCGGCGGCCCGGTCCTCGGGGCTCGCCCGGCGCATGGTGATCTCGTTGCCCTCCGGGAGGGTCAGTACGTGGCGGCTGCCGGGCATCCGCACGCCGAGCTGTGCGTCCAGTTCCACCAGGGCGCGGGCCCGCGCGAACTCGGTCGGGGTGAACGGCAGGTAGTCGCGCTCCACGGTGATCGTGCCGCCCGACGGGTCGCGCAGCCGCATCACGGTGGGCCTCAGCGCGTCGTCCGCCACCGGCTCGTCGTCCTCGATTCCGGCCGGCGTGGACCGGATCGTGCACCGGCCGAACAACTGGCGCAGTGCGAGGGGCAGTTCGGCCGCGTCCAGTGCGGTCCGGGTGGCCATGGTGAGCATCCGGGTCGGGGTGTCCACCAGGTCGTGGGCGTCGGCCCGCTCGATCCAGGTGTCGGTGCCGCCCGCCTCCGCGACGGTCAGCACCAGGGCCCCCGCGGGCAGCGCGGCGGGCGCGCGCAGCAGGAACTCGTCCACCGTGCCGTCGGCCAGCGGGTGCGTCTGGAGGGTGATGATGTCCACCCGGCTGCCGGCCAGCGCCGTGCACACCGCGCCCAGCGTGCCAGGGGTGTCCCGGACGGTCGTCCGCATCCGCCACAGCGTCGGCGCGTCGTCGTCCGGCCGCCCGGCCGGTTCGGTCGCCGGTACGGGCGGCTCGGCGCGGTACGCGCGGTGAGTCCGATACGCGTGGCATCCGGCCGTCGCGAGAAGCCCCAGGGACGACGTGATCAGCAGCACCGTGCCGTCGGGGCCGTGGTGCACGAGGCCGGCCACGAGACCGGCGGCGACCAGCGCCGTGAACAGGGCGGCCACTTCGAGGAGTTCACGGCCCCGGTGTCGGCGCCGGGCGCTGGCACGAGCAGTAGTCAGGTGAGGCATACACCCGACCATGCCGAACGCTTGTTGCGTGATCACGAACGTCCCATGACCAGACGGTAAAGGGTGGATCCTCTCGGTTGACTTACCCTTTTCACCCCTTTGTCACTTCCGGCGGCCGGTGTGCGCCGGAACCGGCATCGGTGCCCCCATGGCCGTGAAGATCCGTCCCGGTGACCAAGAACCAGCGTCCACCCGCAGCGGCGCCCGGCGCCCGGGGTTCGCCATGGTCAACCAGGGTCCCCGACCCCTACGATGGCCCGACCTCGCCCGCCGCGGACCCGAGCCGCCCAACCCGCGCCGAATCTCGCCCCCCACCGGCGCTGCGACGATGACTGCCGAACAGACACCGCACACCTTCCAGGTCGATCTTCGCGGCCTGGTGGACCTCCTGTCCCACCACCTCTACTCCAGTCCGAAGGTCTATTTGCGGGAGCTGCTGCAGAACGGCATCGACGCGATCACCGCCCGCACGGCGATCGATCCCGGGGCGCCGGCGCACGTCCTGCTGCACACCGAAGCGGGCGGGCTGCGGATGGAGGACACCGGGATCGGCCTCACCGAGGCCGATGTGCACAGCCTGCTCGCCACCATCGGCCGGAGCTCCAAGCGCGACGGCCTGGAGCACGCCCGCGCCGGATTCCTCGGCCAGTTCGGCATCGGCCTGCTCGCCTGCTTCGTCGTCGCCGACACCATCCGGGTCGTCAGCCGCTCCGCGCGCCTGCCGCAGTCGCCGCCGGTCGAATGGACCGCGCGGGACGACGGCTCGTACACCGTGCGCACCCTGCCCGCCGCGGCCCGCGTTGAACCCGGCACCACCGTCCACCTCACCGCCCGGCCCGGCGCGCACGACTGGTTCTCCCCGCAGCGGGTGGCCACGCTCGCCCGGGACTTCGGCTCCCTGCTGCCGTACGATGTCCGGGTCGACGGCGAACCGGTCACCGACCGCCCACCGGTGTGGGAGCGCTCGTACCCCGGCGCCGCCGCCCGCCGGGTCGAGCTGGCCCGCTCCTGCAAGGAGCAGTTCGGCTTCCTGCCGCTGGACGTCATCGACCTCGACCTGCCCGTCGCGGGCGTGCGCGGCGTGGCGTACGTCCTGCCGACCGCGGTCAGCCCCGCCCAGCGCGCCGGACACCGCATCCACCTCAAGGGCATGCTGCTCACCGAACGTGCCGACGACCTCCTCCCGGACTGGGCCTTCTTCATCCGCTGCGTCATCGACACCGACACCCTGCGGCCCACCGCCTCACGCGAGCACCTCTACGCCGACGAGACCCTGGCCGCGGTCCGCGACGCGCTGGGCGACCGCATCCGGGAGTGGCTCACGACGCTGGCGGCCGGCGAACCCGACCGCCTCACCCACTTCCTGTCGGTGCACCACCTCGGTGTGAAGACCCTCGCCCGGCACGACCCCGACCTGCTGCGGGTCATGCTGCCCTGGCTGCCGTTCGAGACGACCGACGGGCAGCTCTCCCTGGAGGAGTTCGCCCGCCGCCACGCCACCGTCCACTTCACCCGGACCGTCGAGGAGTTCCGCCAGGTCGCCGCCATCGCCGCCGCGCAGGGCATGGGCGTGGTCAACGGCGGATACACCCACGACGCCGAACTCGTCGGCATGCTGCCGCGGGTACGCCCCGGAACGGCGGTCGCCGAACTCGACGCCGACACCGTCACCGCGCACCTCGACACCGTGGATCCCGACCTGGAACTCGCGCTCTCCGGCTTCCTCGGCACCGCCCGCGCCACCCTCGACCCGCTCGGCTGTGACGTCGTCGTGCGTACGTTCCACCCGGTGTCCGTACCCGCCCTGCACCTGGACGACCGGTCCGCCCGGCACGAACGGGCCCGCGAGGACGAGGCCGAGCGGGCCGACGACCTGTGGGCCGGCATCCTCGGCTCGCTGCGCGGCAGCGGACCGCGCGCCCGGCTGGTGCTCAACCAGCTCAACCCGCTGGTCCGCCGCATCGGCACGCTGGCGTCCCCCGAACTCGTGGGCACCGCTGTCGAGGCCCTCTACGGCCAGGCCCTGCTGATGGCCCAGCGCCCGCTGCGGCCGGCCGACTCCGCGCTGCTCAACCGCGCCTTCCTCGACCTGCTCCAGTGGGCCACGCGGCACCCCGACGACCAGGAGGAGGGCCGATGAGCACCAGGGCCCGCAGCATCGACGACATCCGTCGGGCCATCGAGGAGAACAGCGCCGAACCCGAGGGCGCGGCCCGCAACGCCCGCGCCGAACACCTCGCCGAGGAGGCCGAACGCAGCGGTGACCGGCCGCTGCTGATCGAGGCGCTGTTCAACCTGCTCACGGTGTACAACTACAGTTCCGAGTCGGACAAGAAGTTCGTGCCCTTTGCGAAGGCGCTGCGGATGTGGGAAGAGAACCCGGCCGACTTCGACGAGTTCGCCGTCCACAGCCTCCACTGGTACTTCAAGTGGGTCTCCAGCGGCATGCTCGACCAGCCGCACATACCGCTCGCCTCCATCGAGAAGTGGCAGGCCGAGATGGAGCACCGCTACCGGCTCGCCGGGCACTCGGAACGGGCGGTACGGCAGGGCGAGTTCCGGATCGCCCGGCACATCGGCGACCTGGACCGCGCCGAACGCGCCTACGCCGCCTGGCAGTCCGCCGACCGCGACGAGATGAGCGACTGCCACGCCTGCGAACTGCACCTGCAGGGTGTCTGGCAGGTGCACCGCGGCCAGGACGAGGCCGCCATTGAGAGCTGGCAGCCAATGCTCGGCGGCGAACTGACCTGCGCCCACGAGCCGCACGCCGTCCTCGCCTCGTCCCTGCTGCCGCTGCTGCGGCTCGGCCGCGACGACGAGGCACGCGCCAACCATCTGCGCGGCTACCGCATGGTGCGTGCGATGGAGAGCATGCGTGCGGCCGTCGCCCAGCACGTCGAGTTCTGCGCGCTCACCGGCAACGAGGCCCGCGGCCTGGAGATCCTCGCCCAGCACCCGGAGTACTTCACCGCCACCGGCGACCCCGACAGCCTGATGGACCACCTCGCCGTCACGGCCCTGCTCACCGCGCGCCTGACCGCGCTCGGCCACGGCGAGCAGCCGGTGCCGGGACCGGCCGGCCGCGAGTGGACCGCCGCCGATCTGCACGACCACGCCCGGTCGCGGGCCCTGGACCTGGCCCGCCGCTTCGACGAACGCAACGGCACCAGCGCGGTGTCCACGGCGGTACGCGACCGCGTCACCCGGCAGCCGCTGGCCGACCGGCTGCCGCTCGGGATACGGCCTGCCCGCCCGGCCCCCGCACTCGCGCGCCCCCCGGCCCGTACCGACACCGCACGGGCCCTCTTACCGGACCTCAACGGTGACGACCTGCCCGCGCTCGTGGCCGAGGCGCGGCGCCTCAGCGAAGGCGGCCACCCGCGCGCCCACGAGGCGTGGACGGCCGTCGAACGCGCCGCGGAACGCGGCGGCGCGGTTCTGGACGCCACCGCCCGCGCCGAGATCACCGACCACGCGGCGATGACCGCGATCGGCGACCCGGGCCGGTCCGCGGAGCTCTTCCGGCGCGCCGCCGGGCAGTTCGAGGAGGCGGGCGACCCGGGCGAGGCCGCCGCCTGCCGGGCCCGCGCCGCGTACGCCCGGGCGCTGACCGGCCCGGTCCGCGAGGCCCTGCGCGCCGTCGACGAGCAGTCGGCGCTGCTGCGCGCCCTGCACGACCAGGGAGAGGCCACCGCCCGGCAGCTCACCGGCGCCCTGCTGCTGCGCTGCCGCATCCTGCTGCAGTCGGTCACGGACCCGGACTGCCGGGAGGCCGCGCTCACCGCCGCCGAGGAACTGGCCGCGGACGTCGCCGCGTTCAGCGAGAAGCACCGGGCGGAACCCGGCATGCTCGGCCGCCTCGCCGACGCCACCGTCATGCTCGGTCGGCTGGCCGCCGGCCGCGGCGCCGAAGAGGAGGCGATCGACCTGCTCACCCGGGCCGCCGCCCTGCACCACGAGGCCGGGCAGCCCTGGTACGCCGCCGAGCCGGAGAGCGCGCTGGCCGACCTCTGTCTGCGCCACGACGAGCCGGCCGGCGCCGTACAGCACGCCGTGGCCGCGCTCGCCCACGGCGCCGACGTCGTCGAACCCCCGCACCGCGCCGCCCTGTACCTGATCGCCGCCCAGGCCGCGGCCGCGCTCGGCCGGGACGCGGACGCCGCGGTGCACGCCCTCGACGCCGCGCAGTGGGCCGACGAGGCGGGCGACAGCGAGGGCACCGGAGCCACCGCCCGGCTGCTCTTCGGCGGAGCGCTGCGGCGGCTGGGCCGCGTGGCGGAGGCCGCGTCCGTGCTGGAATCCGTACTGCCCGATCTCGAACGCGCCCACGACGAGGGCGAAGCGGTGCAGGCCCGCTGGTGGCTGGCCGAGTGCCAGCTCGAACTCGGCGAACCCCGCGAGGCCGCCGAGCAGTACCTGCTGGCCGCCCGCACCGCCGAGACCTGGGACGACCCTTACGACCACGCCATGCTCGCCAACCTCGCCGCGGACGCGCTCAACCGGGCGGGCCTGGCCGACGAGGCGGTACGGGCCTACGCCCGCGCCGAATCCCTCTGGCGGACGCTCGGCGACCCCCACGCCGTGGTCCGCACGCTGCGCGCCCGCGCCTGGATCGAACTGCGCGGGGGCCGGGCCGGCCCGGCCCCCGCCCGGACCCTCATGGCCACCGCCCTGAAGGCCGCCCAGCAGGCCCTCGCGGTGGCCGCCGACCCCACCAGCGCCACTCACCTGCGGATCGACCTGGCCGACACATACCGCCAGACCGCCGAAATCGTCCTGCGCGCCGCTGCCGGCTCCGACGCCTCCTCCGCCTCGGCCGCCGCGGAGGAGGCCCTCACGCTCACCGACCTGGCCATCGCCGCTCTCGCCCCGCTCGGCCCCGACGCCCGCGACGACCGCACCGCGGCCACCCTCCTCGCCGCGTGGCTCGAAGCGGATCTCTCCCGCCCCGCCTCCGCCCGCACCCGGGCCCTCGCCGTCACAGCCGAATACGCCGGCGCCACCGGCCCCCTCGCGCAGTCCCGCCTCGCCGAGGCGGCGGCCGTCCTCGAACAGGTGGGGGAGCCGGAGGCGGAATAGCCGCCGCCCGAGCCGTGCCCGAACGACAGGAAAGACGTGTCGCGCGAGTGCGCCGGAGCGGAAACGCCACGCAAGCGGAATACGGTGGCGGGATTGTCCCATGGCCGTGGAAGACGTGCTCGGCAGCGAGGGATCCGCGCTACGACGCCACGCATGAGAAACGTGCAATTCACCGTCCGCCATGGGTCCACGTGCGTCAGGTCGCAGTAAACATCCTGGTCAGAGCGCTTGTCCACAAGGGCATCCGGAGGTGCGGACCCGAGCACCGGTCGGCCGGAAACGCATGAGATCGCCTACACCATGTGGTGGCAATGTAGTCGGGTTGTGATGTATTTGTAATGCCCGCATGGGTGAATGTCCGTCATGTGCCACATGGGGCAGGCATTCAGCGAGCGTCGCGCTCACTCGACATCGGAGTGTCCACCGTGACCGTCAGACCGAGGGGCAAGTGATGGCCGAACCCGTCCCCTATAACTTGTACATCCGGTTCCAGGAGCTCTCCTCCGGCTGGGACGCAATTCCTGGATGGGTCGGTGGTACCGCGGTCGTCGCCGGATATCAGAGCGCCGAACTGTGTCTGCGTCTCATCGACGACGCGCTGCGCGACCAGCGCCCCGCCGCGTTCGCCGAGCGGCGTATCGACGGGTTCACGGACCTTCTCAGCGGAAACCTGATGGTCCTCGGGGAATTCCTGGCCACACAGGACTCGCCGCCGGCACACGCGTACAGCCGTTCCGCGGCCGGCGCGCCGCCCTCCGGTCACTCCGGCTACGAGGTGCTGTTCCGGCTCGGCCCCGACCGGGTACGCGGCGTGGCCTGGAGCTTTTTCGAGGCGCACCGCGGTGTCGCGTTCCGGACCGGAGTGGAGGAGACCGTGGCGGCGGCGTGCCGGCGGCTCGACATCCCCGTACCGCCGCGGTCCGTCGACAAGCCCCGGCTCGACTACGCCGCGGTCGTCGGCCCGGCGGCGGTGTGGGGTCTGCGCAGCGATGATCCCCAGGGCCCGGAGGACCACATCTTCTGCACCGCGCACCAGATCACCGAGTGCTGGCTGCATATCGCCAACCACTGCCTGGAGTCCGGAACCGCCGCGGCCGGCGAGGGCGATTGGGGCCAAGGTGCCCGGATGCTCCGGATGGCGGTGCGCGCGGTGTCCCGGGCGAGCGCGGCCGGGCAGATACTGGAATTGATGGATCTGAGCGATTACCACCCGCTGCGCGTCCGGCTGCGCGACGGCAGCGGCGCCCAGTCGCAGGCGGTACGCGAACTCCTCATGCGGATCCACGAATCGGCCGCGCCGCTGCTCAAGGCCCTCGAAGACCAGGGAGTCACCCTGCTGCGGCTGCTCTCGCGCACCGGCGGGACCCTCCCCATGCACGAGTACCTGCGTGCCCTGAAAGCCGTCTCGAAGTCCTTCCAGGCGTTCCTTTTCCACCACTACCTGCTCGTGCTGGACGTACTCGGCTCCCATATGACGGGTTCACTCGGGTACGAGGTCACGCAGATGATCGACCGGGCCTCCCAGCCGCCCGTCCCGCAGCTCAACCAGGCGCACTACGACTTCGCCAAGTACACCAACCTGCGGTATGCGCCGCTGGCCGGGAGCCTGGTGCTCGCCAACGAGCGGGCGGCCGGCTGGAATCCCCCGCCCGCCGCGGGCGAGGAGGACGGTCCGTGCCCCCCTGAGACGATGGCGCGACGCGTACGGGACTACTTCCGGTGCCTCGAGGAGCGCGACGCGGACGGCTGGGCGGGACTGTTCGAGCCGGAGACGGGAAGGCTGTACGACATGCCCGGGACCCGGCCGTTCATCGGCGGGGCGAGGCTCGGGATATTCGTACGGTCCATGTTCACCACCTTCGCCGAAATGCGCGCGAGCATCCGCTCGACGACGTTCGACGGAAACCGCGCGACGGTCGAATGGACCATATGTTCCGTCGCCTACCAGGGCGGCGAAGTCGAGTTCTCGGGTCGGGAGGAGTTCGTCTTCTCCACCACCGGCCGTATCGCTCAGGCAGTGGTCCACTGGGATCCGGAAGCCGTCGCCCACCGGCTCTGGCCGGAACTGACGGCATAGAG
>NZ_DATDBG010000182.1:0-39544 GCF_036524955.1 Streptomyces sp. | reverse complement strand
CCCCCCCGCCGCGCGCCGGCCGCCGGGGAAGGGCGGAGCGGCGGTCGGCAGGGTGCTGCGGGCCGGGACCGGGGCCGGGGCGGCGGTCGGGGGAAGCCGCCGGGAGGAAGGCGGGGCGGCGGTTCGCTGAGGTCGAGGAGGGGGCGGATCGCCGATCCGCCCTCGCCCGACAAGAAGCCGGCCCCCGCTCAGCCCGCTGAGCCCGCCCCGCCGTCGCGCCCATGGCGCCGGCGGACCGCGATGGGGCTCCCCGCGCTCCAGAAGGAACCGATGACGCCGACGACCACGAGTGCGACGATCACGATGCCGAGGATCACGCTGTAGGCCATCCCTGAGCCTCCTCGTTTCCGCGCGGTCTTCACCGCACCCTCACGTTCGCTGCCTGATTGTGACCTTCCCTTTGCCCGGCGTTTCCAACCCATTGCCCCGGGAGCGGAGTTCGGCCCACTCCCGGCCGGGGTGACCGTACGACTGTCGGACCGGCGAGCGGGCGACCAGGTGCGGGTACGACCCGACGTTCGCCCGTACGGCCCCTGCCGGCGCGTGCCTCACGCCGACCCGCGCACCACCAGCCGCGTCGGCGTCACGATCGACGACAGCGCCGGCACTCCCGGTGCCCCCTGCGCCGGGGGTTCCAGGGCGCGCAGCAGGAGGTGGGCCATCAGGCGGCCCATCTCCTCGATGTCCTGGCGGATCGTGGTCAGCGGCGGGTCGGTCCAGTCGGCGACCGAGACGATGTCGTCGAAGCCGACCACCGCCACGTCCTCCGGTACCCGGCGGCCCCGCTGCCGCAGCACCCGCAGCGCGCCCGAGGCCATCACGTCCGACGCGGCGAACACCGCGTCCAGGTCCGGGCAGCGCTCCAGCAGTTCGGCCATGGCCCGCGCGCCGCCCTCCGGGGTGAAGTCGCCCTCGGCGATCAGCTGCGGGTCGGTCTCCGGCAGGACGTCGCGGAAACCGTCGAGGCGGTCCACCGAGGCGGTCTGGTCCAGCGGGCCCGCGATGTGCGCGACGCGCCGGCGGCCGAGGCCCAGGAGGTGGTGCACGGCCTCCCGCGCGCCACCCCGGTTGTCGCAGTCCACGTACAGCGTCTCGCCGTCCGACCAGCCGGGACGGCCGCCGATCACGGTCGGCACCCCGGCCCGGCGGGCGAGCACCGGGAGCGAGTCGTCCGCGTGCAGGGAGAAGATCAGAGCGCCGTCCACGTGGCCGCCCGCCAGATAGCGGCCGACCCGCGCGTAGTCCGCCGCGCCCTCGGTCAGCAGCAGCACCAACTGGTTGTCGTGCGCGGTCAGTTCCCGGCTGATGCCGCGCACCTGCTGGGCGAAGAAGGGGTCGGAGAAGAAACGGGTCTCCGGCTCGGCGACCACCACCGCGATCGCGTCGTTCCGCCGGGTGACCAGGGTGCGGGCGGCCTGGTTGGGCACGTAACCCAGTTCGTCGACCGCCCGCCTGACCCGTTCCACCAGTGGCGCCCGTACGCCCTCGCCGCCGTTGACCACCCGGGAAGCGGTCGCCCGCGACACCCCGGCCCGCGCCGCGACGGCCTCCAGTGTGGGACGGGGCGCGAAGCTCGGTTCGGACACAGGAGGGCTCCTTCGCGAGCTGATCACACATATGCGGCGGCCAAGGCGATACGCACAGCGTATCGGTTCACCGGCCCTCGCGTGAGAGCGCTCTCTGAATGTGGTCCCAGCGCGCCGCGTCAGCCAGGGTTCCCCCGTCGCGACGCCCGGCACGGCACCTCGCGGTGTTGCCGCATCGACCGAGCAGGACGGCGAGGCCGGTGCGGCGCCTTGCGACGCGCCGCACCGGACGCCGCTCCTTGACGGGCGAACCTGGACCGACGCGTCACCAGCCCTCCAGGCCCCAACTGATGATCTTGTACGGCCGGATTCTGATCAGCTCCTCGCTGAGACGGGCGCCGTGGGTGTGCGGGCCCACGACCTGCTCGGCGGTCCCGCGGATCTCGACGCCCCTGACCCTCCAGGGGTTCGTGCTCGCGAGGTCGTCCACGACCAGGGAGACGTAGCGGTCGGCGGCGATGTTGCGCCACTTCTTCGTGCTGCCCATCGCCCGGCCGCCGATGTCCACGGTGCCGTCCTCGCGAAGGAAGTAGCCCACCGGGTTGGCCTGCGGGCGGCCCTCGGCGTCCACCGTCGCCAGTCGGCCCAGCCGCCGGCCGCGCAGGTAGGCGAGCTCGGCCTCGTTGAGTTCGGTGCGTCGGCTCTCCGGCCTGTCGGTCGTCATACCGCCACCCTCACACGCCACGGCCCGGCCGGCATCGGACGATGGACCCAACCCGCGTCCTGCGCCTCCGGACCGGTACGGCTCAGCCCGCCACCACCGCGCCCAGCCACGTCCCCGCGACCAGCAGGCACGCCATCAGCTCCACCAGCACGGAACCGCCCACCGCCCGCATCGCCCGCCGGGTCGCGGCCCAGGCGGCACGGTGGCCGCCACCCAGCCGGACCCGCTCCGTCACGTAGATCGTCCCGACGAAGCCGAGCACCGCGCCCACCACCGGCAGCAGCGCGAAACCCGCGACGGCCACCCCGCTCGCGGTCAGCACGGTCCGCCAGGACATGCCCGAGTCGCGGATCCGGCGGGGCGGCAGCAACCACACCAGGACCTGCGCGACGGCCAGCAGAACGGTCGCGCCTGCCAGTACACCCCAGGTCAGGCTGGTGTGCTCCAGAGTCGCCCACCACAGCACGGCCGCCCAGCACAACAGCGTCCCGGGTACGCCGGGTGCCGGCACGCCGAGGAGGCCGAGCAGCATCACCGCGCCGATCAGGCACGCCTGTGCGGTCCCCATGAGGCCCACCCTGCCCGAATCCCGCCGCGCCCGCCGCCCGGGCGGGATCATCGCAGCCGGGGCGTTACCCGGCCGCGCGGACGGTGCGGCGTACGGGTCGGGCATCCGGCGACGCGTCGGGACACGCGCGCGCTCACCCGTCGGTACGGGCCACCCAGCCGCGCTCGTACGCGTGCCAGCCCAGTTGCAGGCGGGTCGTCACACCGGCTATCTCCATCAGGCGCTTCACCCGGCGCTGCACGGTCCGCAGGCCCAGATCGAGCTGTTTGGCGGCGGAGGCATCGGTCAGACCGGCGAGCAGCAGGGAAAGGATCTGCAGGTCGGTGGCGTCCGGCTGCTCCGGGTCGTCCTCGATGAAGGTGCCGGCGGCGCCGTCCAGGCGCAGTGGCATCGCCTGCCGCCACACCTCCTCGAACAGCCCCATCAGCGATTCCAGCAGGCCGCTGGCGTGCACGACCAGCGCCGCGGGCTGCGCGAGGCGGCGGGTCAGCGGCACCATCGCGAGGGTGCGGTCGGCGACCACGAGCTTGGTCGGGACCCGGTCCACCACCCTTACCCGCTCGTTGCGGCCGAGCGCGGCGGACAGTTCGGTCAGGCCGTTCGGGCCGGTCAGCGCGGAACGCTCCAGCACCACCCGGTACGCGACCCCGCGCTGGGCTGCCTCCTGCTCGGCGTCGTTCTCCAGGCCCGTGACGGCCACGGGCTTCTCCGTGACCAGGGCGCACACCTCGCTCTCCGCGCCGAACTGGATCTGGCGGAAACGCTGGGCCACCGCGCCCGCGCCGGTCACCACCTCGACCAGGTCGTGCACCGCGGGTTCGGTGGCCTGCGCGCGGAACTCGGTGGCCAGGACGGCCGCGGCCAGCTCGGCCTGCTCCAGTTCGTGCCGCTGACGGGTGAGCAGGGCGGACAGGGCGATGCCCGGCGGGGCGGCCACCCAGCGGCCGGGCCGGGCCGAGGACTGCGCGACCAGACCGTGCCCCTCCAGGCGGCGCAGCACCCGGCCCGCGTCCTCCTCCGGCAGGCCCAGGCGGTGCGACAGGTCCCCCACCTCCGCCGCGCCGAGGCCCACCAGGGCGCGGTACGCGGCCTCCTGTACTTCGTCCAGACCGATGGCGCCGAGCAACGAAGCCCCCCTCGTCTTCCTGCGTTCGTACCTTGTACGTACCTGGTCCTGGATCCGTACGGGCGGTGTGCGGTGGCGGAAATGAGCCACGGCGGTTTTCCGCCGCCGTCATCTTCCCTTCCTCCGGGCGCCCTCTGCCAGGGTGATCCGCGCCGCATTCGCGATCCGCCGGGGAGATCGCGAATGCGGCCGGCGTCGGGGGCCCCGCGCGGGGGACGGGGCCGGCCCCGGCGAAATCACGTTTCCCCGTGGCCCGGGCGGTGGACAATAGGGGCATGAGCCAGCAGGGGGACTCGCGCCCCAGCCAAGAGGACGACTGGTGGCGGCAGTTGTACGAGGAGGAAGCTGCCGCCGGGTCCGCGCCCGAGGGGGCGGGAGGTACGTCACGGGCCCCGGCGGGCGGTCCGTCGGAGGGGGCCGGTGAGGCTACGGCGGAGGGGTCCGCGCGGCGTACGCCCACCGGCGGTCCGCGCGCCGCGTACGACCCGCTCGACGCGCACTTCGACTCCGCCCTGAACGCGATGTCCCCGCCGCCCCCGCCCCGCGCGGAAACGCTGCGCCTGCGCCGCCCGACCCCGCCGCCTCCGCCCCCGTCCTGGCCCCGGCCGACCCGTCCCGGGGCCGCGCCACGGGTGGTTCCGCCGCGGGCCGAGGAAGGGGGTGCCGCCGAGGAGCCGGTGGTGGAGCCGTCCCTCCCGGTGCAGGCAGCCACCTCGCCGAACGCCGACCCCGGGCCGTCGCCCTGGGAGGACCCCTGGTCGGCCCCGCCCACCTTCGCCGAACCGCCGGCCGCGGCGGCGGACGAGGCGGCGGATGGGGTGGCGGATGAGGCGGAGAGGGTGCCGCACGTGCCGGCTCCGGCCTCTGCCCCGGAGCCCTGGGTGCCGCCGGCCGCGGGTCCCGCCGCACCTGCGGAGGACGATGTGCCGTCGGTCGCACCGCCCCCGCACGAAGGAGTGCCGCCGGCCCGGACGCAGGCCCCGGAGACGGCGGTGCCGGGGTCCTCCGCGGCGTGGCCGTGGGACCTGTGGTCGGCCGAGCCCGCGTTCGGGCCGCCGGAGGGGCAGCGGGACGAGGCCGAGGGAGAGGAAGCGCCGCGGAGTCGTACGCAGCCGCCTCCGGCTCAGCCCTGGGACGCCTGGGTGGCCCCCCGCCCGCAGGCGCCCGCGGTCGGTTCCGCCCCCACGGCCCCCTCCTCCGCCGAGCAGTGGGGTACCCCGGACCCCGCTGCGCTGCCGCCGACCCCACCCGCGCCCCCGCCCGCATCGGACCCTGGGCCGGTGCCTCCGGCTGTGTCAAGCCCCGAGTTCGTCTCTCCGGTCGTGTCGGGTCCTGAGCCGGTGCCCCCGCCCGTATCGGACCTTGAACCGGCGCCTCCTGTCGTATCGGACCCTGGGCCGGCGCCTCCGCCTGTATGGGGCCCTGAGCCGGTGCCTCCCGTCGTGTCGGGTCCTGAGCCCGTGCCTCCGGCGGTGTCGGACCCCGAGTCGGCGCTTCCGCCCGTATCGGACCTTGAGCCGGTGCCTCCCGTCGTGTCGGGTCCTGAGCCGGTGCCTCTGTCTCTGGCTGTGTCGGGACCCGAGTTGGTGTCTCCGGTCGCGTCGGACCCCGAGTCGGCGCTTCCGCCCGTATCGGACCCTGGGCCGGCGACTCCGCCCGTGTCGGGCCCCGAGCCGACGCCTCCCGCCGGGCAACCCAGCCACCCCAAGCCCGCGTACGAGCCGCCCGCCGATCCCCGTGCTCCCGCGTCGGGGACTTCGACCATCCCCACGCCGGACGCCCCGCCACCGCCCCGGCCCGGAACCGCACCCGTGGCCGGACCGGAACGCCCGCGGGCGACCGGGCCCGCGTCCGACTCCCCGTTCGGCTCCGCGCCGGCAGCGCGCCCCGCACCCGCAGCGGCCCCCACCCCCGTCACGCCCCCCACCACCGCACCCGGTGTCTCGTGGGGCGAGACCACCTTCACGGAAGGCGAGGTGCGGTGGGCGCCGGAGTTGCCGCCGGGATGGGTGCCGGCCGAGGAGGAGGTGGGGGAGCCGGAGGTGGTGGGCGGTGGGCCGCCGACGTACGAGGCGGAGCCGACCGCGTGGCCGGAGGCCGATCCGGAGGAGCCGGCCGGACTGGTACCGGACACCGTGCTGGACGGGGCCTCGTACGGGCGGCTCACGGTGCGGACCGTGGCGATCAGGGGGGACTCCGCGCGGTATCGCGGGCAGCCCCGCAGGGACGCGTTGCTGACCGCGCGGTTCGGGTCGGGGGACGCGGCGGTGCTGCTGGTGGCGACGGCGAGCGGCGCGCGGGCGGCCGACGACGCGCACCGGGCGGCGCACGACGCCGTGCGGTGGATCGCGGGCGCGGTCGGCAGTAGCCGGGCCCGGCTCGCGGACGACCTGCGGGCCGGCCGCCGGGCCGCGCTGAAGAGCGGGCTGCACCGGTTGACCGACCGCTGTTACGGCAGGCTCCGGGCGCGGGGCGAGGACCTGGGGCTGGACGAGGGCACGTACACCGCGTCACTGCGCTGCCTGCTGCTGCCCGCCGACCCCGAGTGCCGTATCCGGCTGTTCTTCGGCGTCGGGGAGGGTGGGTTGTTCCGGATCAGGGACGGGGCCTGGCAGGACCTCGAGCTCGCTCCCGACGAGGCGTCCGCGCCGTTCCGGTTCCGGGCGACCGTCGCCCAGCCGGGTGACGCACTGGTGATGTGCAGCCCGGGGCTGGCCGACCCGCTGCGCGGCGAACCGGGGTTGGCCGCGCATCTGGCCACCCGCTGGGGCGCCGGCAGGGTGCCGGGCCTGGCCGCGTATCTCGCCGACGCGCAGACCCGCGTCAAGGGGTACGCGGACGACCGTACGGCGGTGACCATCTGGGACGCCTGACCGTGCGGGACGGGTGACGTTCCGCCAGCCGCCGCCGGGATGCCTGACCGCCCGTGCCGTGAGGAGACGGGTAGGTGGCGAAGCAGACCGTGGCCGAGCAGTTCATCGACGTTCTGGTACGCGCAAGCGTACGGCGCCTGCACGGAGCGGTGGGCGACAGCCTCAACCCGGTGGTGGACGCCGTGCGATGGTCCAGGCCGCCCGCACCGGTCTGCGCAACGTGCCGGACTCATAAGGGAGTTGATTGGCCGGGCGGGCCGAAATCCCGCAGGACTGGACGCGACCGGTGGTGGGCATTCCTTTCCGCAGGAGAAACTCGCGGAACGGGGGAAGCAGACGGACATCACCGGGCACAGACTGCGGCAGGCGGTACGGCGGGCCGACCTTCCCGCCGTGGCCGAGACACGCGCGCTGCTACGGGAGCACTTGCGGCTGTGGGGCGTACCGGTCCTGGTGGACACGGCGGAACTGCTCGCCACCGAACTCCTCACCAACGCGCTTCAGCACACCGGCGGCGGCGCCGTCCTCACCGCGACCCTCTCGCCGGGCCCGGCGCACCGGCTGCGGGTCGAGGTCCGGGACTCGTCCGCCCGCCGGCCCGCCGGCCGGACGAACGAGACGGACGGCGAGTACGGTACCTCGGGTCGCGGACTGCTGCTGGTCCAGGCGCTCGCCGACTCCTGGGGCGTGTACGCGCGGGGGAGCGGCAAGGTGATCTGGTTCGAACTGGCCGTGAAGACGGCATGACCGCCGGGGACGTGATGTCCCGCGGCGGTCACCGTGCGTCAGAGGCCGGTCGGTCAGCCGAACTGCCGCTCCATCTCCTCCAGTTTGCGCTCCAGCGAGTCCAGCCGCGGCAGCGTCAGCGTGTCGTCCTCGGCCGTCAGGTCGATGGTGAACGGCTTCGCCTCCTCGCCGCGCACCGGCTGGAGCGCCGGGCGCGCCCGGGACGGCAGTTCGGCGGCCGGGATCTCCGCCGCTATGGCAGGCTCCGATGCGGCCGGGCCGCCGATTCCGGCGGCGCTCGCAGCGGGCAGCTCCACCTGGCGGCCGCCCCGGCCGCCCCGCGGCCACGTGCGGTGCTGCCGGGTGAGCGCCTTGATCTTGGCGCGTTCCATCCGGGCGTGGTCGCGTCGCCGCAGCGTGTTCTGCTCGCGCTGCCGCCGGTCCTCGCGGACCTCCTCCACCGCCTCGTCCAGCGTGCGCACGCCCTCCAGCAGCATCAGCGACCAGGCGGCGTACGTCTCGCGGGGCGCCCGCAGCCAGCGGACCATGCGGATCTGCGGCAGCGGACGCGGCACCAGGCCCTGCTCGCGCAGCGCCGCCCGGCGGGTCTGCTTCAGCGCCCGGTCGAAGAGCACGGCGGCCGACAGGGACATGCCGGCGAAGAACTGCGGGGCACCCGCGTGGTCCACCCCGCGCGGCGCGTGCACCCAGTTGAACCAGGCCGCGGCGCCCGCGAACAACCACACCAGCATGCGCGAGCCGAGCGCCGCGTCGCCGTGGCTGGCCTCCCGCACCGCCAGCACGGAGCAGAACATGGCCGCGCCGTCCAGGCCGAACGGCACCAGGTACTCCCAGCCGCCGCTCAGATTGAGGTTCTGCCGGCCGAAGCCGACCAGGCCGTGGAAGGAGAGCGCGGCGGCCACCGCGGCGCAGCAGAACAGCAGGACGTACGAGGCGATTCCGTAGATCGCCTCCTTGCGGCGGCGGCGCTCCTCGCTGCGCTCCCACGAATCGGCCTGCGCGCTGTTCCGCTCGTTCGCGCGCCTGTTGCGGACCACGACGACGCAGGCCGCGAGAACGACCAGGCCGACGGCGAACGAGAGCACCCAGTCCAGCGATATGTCGGTAAGTCTCATGTGCGATTCCTCGTGTCGCTTCCGTCGCGCTCGGGCCGCGGGACGGCGTACGGCCCACATCTTCGCGAAGAGCGCGGATAGGTGCAGACGTTGTGGCACAAGAGCACGCGTACGGATGGCGTACTCGAACTCCCGTGCAACAAAGGCTGGTTGAGCGATCGTAGCGTGACTCGGTCAGGCCGCGGACGCCCGGCCGCCGATACGGGCCGCGGGCAGGGCTCGCGGGCAGCCCGTACACCCGCCGCCGGGGCTCACCGTGTAGAACAGGCAACAGGTCAGACGGGAGCGTGACGGGTCGTCACATCCGGTCGCGGCGGGCGGGCCGGGCGGACGGAAACCGGCTCCGCCGGCGTAGGGCGCCGTGTCGCCCGGCAGCAGCGCGGCCAGCTCGGCGACCGCGCGCGGCTCCTCGCCCAGCAACCGCCCGACGTACCAGAGTCCTTCGGTGACCTCGTCGGTCGCCATGCCCCACAGGGCGCGCGGGCCGCGGCGCACGAGCGGCCGGAACGCCTCGAGCACCGGCGCCGCGTGTTCGGCGAGCGCGGCCCGCAACTCCTCGCGCAGGGCTGCCTCGGTGGGTACGGTCCGGGCGCCCGGCAGGCGGGCCGCCGGGTCGTCGGGCAGGCAGCAGAACGACGCCGGGCGTACGGTCATCCGGCCGGCGGCGCGGTGGAAGGAGACGTCGGTCACCGGCAGGCGCGGCACCCGGCGGCGCAGGAACCAGGGGACCGTGAAGAGCAGGCAGGCCGGCCACAGGTAGCGGTGCAGGCCGAGAGTGGCGGCCACGTCGGAGCGCGGCGGGCGGCCGTGGTCCCGTACCACCTGGGCCGCGTCCCACGCCACGAAGGCGTCGACAGCGGCGCCGCCCCGCGCCAGGTCGTGCGCGGCCACCCAGCCTCCGCCGGAGCGGGGAGCGGCGACGGTCACCCGCAGCGCGGGGTGGACGGCGGTCAGCCGGGTGTACGAGGAGCTGATCACTGGCATGGTAAGGCTTACCTTAGCGGCGGCGGGCGGGGTTTAACCTAACGGCAGTGCGCCGGCCGGGTGACGGGGGCGCGCGGATCTTTCCGGAGGAAACGTTCCGGCGGAAATGTTCCGGCCGAGATGTACCAGCCACGAGGGAAGGAACCGGTGAACCGGTGAACCGGGGGGAGCGAGCCGCACAGACACGGGTGCCCGAGCGGCTGTCGGTGCGGGACCAGGTGCTCGGCGCGCTGCGGGGTGCGATCGTCAGCGGGGAGCTCAGCCCCGGTTCGGTGCACTCGGCGCCGGCCCTGGCCGGACGGTACGGCGTCTCGGCGACGCCCGTGCGGGAGGCGATGCAGTCGCTCGCCCGGGAGGGCGCGGTGGAGGTGCTGCCGAACCGGGGGTTCCGGATCGCCGAGCGGTCCGCCCGTGACCTCGCCGAGCTCGCGGAGGTGCGGGCGCTGCTGGAGGTGCCGGTCGTGCTCGCCCTGGCCCGCACGGTGCCCTCGGAGCGCTGGGAGGGCCTGCGCCCGCTCGCGGACGCCACCGTCGCGGTGGCGGCGCGCGGCGACCGGGCCGCGTACGCGGAGTCGGACCGGGCCTTCCACCGGGCACTGCTCGAACTCTCCGGCAACCTCCAGCTCGTCTCGGTGGCCGACGAACTGCACCGCCGCGCGCAGGCGCCGTCGGTGGTGAGCGGGAAAGTCGGGGCGCGCCCGGCGGCGCTGCTCGCCGACGCGACGGAACACAGCGTTCTGCTGGAGGCGCTGGTCGCCGGGGACCTTCTCACGGTGGAGGCGCTGGCCCGCGAGCATGTCTTGGGGCTGGCCGGGGGGTGAGGGGCCCGGCGGTCGGGGGACGCGGCCTTCGAGCTCACGGTGGAGGCGCTGGCCCGCGAGCATGTCTTGGGTCCCCCGGTGGTGAGGGGCCCGGCGGTCGGGGGACGCGGCCTTTCGTCCCCGGTCTCGGCGCGGCGCCGGGGGGCCGTCCCCCTGCCTTCCCCCACCTGCCCGACCGCCCCTCCCCGTGCCGCCTGCGGCCGGAAGGGCTTCCGTCCGACGGCCCGCCCCCGGGCCGTTACGCGGAGAACGTCGTGGCCAGCCAGGCCGGGACGCCGCCGAGCAGTTCGTAGAGGCGGGCGGCCTCGGTGCGCAGGCGGGTGGCCTCCGGGCCCGGTTCGAGGTCCGCGAGGGCGAGGAGCGCGGGGGCGGTGCCCACCAGGTGGCCGAGGGAGACACGCAGGCGGAGGGATTCGGCGAAGCCGTGGCGGGCTTCGGCGAGGTCGCCGTCGGCCGCGGCGAGGCCGGCGAGGTGGCGCCAGGTGAAGGAGGTGAGGAAGGTGTCGCCGTGCGCCACGGCTCCGGCGTGGGCCCGGCGGTAGGCGGCGCGAGCGGCGGCCGGGTTCCCGGCGATGTTCTCGGCGACGAGCCCGCGGCGGAAGTCCAGCAGAGGCCGTCCGGGGGAGCCCGGGGAGAGCAGCGCGGCGCTGCGCCCGAACGCGGACCGCGCCTCGTCCGCCCGGTCCCGTACCGAGAACAGGGTGGCGCCGTACGCCAGATACCCCCGCTCCGAGGCCGCGGCCCCCCGCTCCTCGTCGGTGCCGGCCAGCGCTTCCGCCGTACGGAGCGCGTCCTCCGCCTCCGCCCACCCCTCGAGCTGGTAGAAGCACGCTTCGACCAGCAGTTCCGCCCTGCGCAGCGCGGCCCCGGCGTCGTCGGCGCAGAAGGGCGCGAGCAGTGCCGCCGCCTCTGCCCAGCAGCCGCGTGCCCGCAGCCGCCATACGTCGGGTAGTCCGACCACCGAATCAGGCAGGACGGTGTCCGCCACAGCTTCCCCCCAAGCGCGTCGTCGAGCCAGTGAGCATGTGTGTGAATGGCGGAAGTCCAACACGGCGGAGGGGCCCCCGCCAAGGGGGCGGAAGATCAAATCTCGTGAACGTGATCACAAACCGGCCGCCCCGCGTCGCTCATCCGCAGCGCCAGGCGGCCGCCCCGCGTCAGCTCATCCGCAGCGCCAGGTAGAAGTCCAGCTTGTCCTCCAGCCGGGCCAGGTCCCGGCCCGTCAACTGCTCGATTCGCCCGATCCGGTACCGCAGCGTGTTGACGTGCAGATGCAGCCGGGTCGCGCACCGCGTCCACGACCCGTCGCAGTCGAGGAACGCCTCCAGGGTCGGAATGAGCTCGGCCCGGTGCCGCCGGTCGTACGCGCGCAGCGGGTCGAGCAGCCGCGCGGTGAACGCCCGGCGTACGTCGTCGGGTACGAAGGGCAGCAGCAGGACGTGGGAGGCCAGCTCCTCGTGACCGGCCACGCACACCCGGTCCGGACGGGCAGCGGCCACCCGGCGGGCATGCCTGGCCTCCTCCAGCGCCCCGCGCAGCCCCTCCGGCGAGTACACCGCCGCGCTGACGCCCACGGTGAGCCGCCCGTCCTCACCGAGCCCCCGGCCCAGCGGCCGACGCAGCACCTCCTGGAGCCGCTCGGCCCGCCACGGCTGCGGGGCGGCGCCCTCCGCCGCGACCGGCAGCGGCACCAGTGCGACCGCCTCCTCCTCGGCGTACGCGACCGCGATCCGGTCCGCCGCCTCCGGCCCCGGCTCCGCGGGGTCGGCCAGCGTCTCCTCAAGCAGCGCCTGCGTCGCCGGCCCCGGCTCCCCGCAGCCCGCCCACTCCACCCGGGCCACCACGATCTGCCAGTACGGCGTGCCGCCCGCGCCGGGCACCAGCACCGGCGCCGCCGCCCGCAGCCGGGCCCCGATCTCGGCCGGCGCGGCGCCGCCGCGTACCAGCTCGAAGACCTCTGCGGCCAGCCGCCGCCGTACCGCGCGTGCCGCCTCCCGCCGGTCCCGTTCTACCGCGATGAGCTGCGTGACGCCGTGCAGCAGGTCGAGCCGTTCGGCCGGCCAGTCCCCGGCGTCCGCCGCCACCGCGAGCAGCCAGTCGGACAGCACGGTGGTCCGTATGTCCGCGGTCTGGTCTCCCGCGCGGACCGGGAACAGCGAGTACGTGCGCCCGCCCTGCACGGTCACCCGGTAGGGCGCGGGCCAGGTGGTGCGGGCCGCGGCCTGCCCGGCGCCCGCCAGCTCGGTCCGTATCGGCGCCGGCAGCGGGTGCCGGGAGCCGCCGATCTCCCGACCGGTGGAGGACAGCACCCAGGCCCGCAGATCCAGGTCGCTGCCCAGCAGGTCGAGGACCGCGTCCGGGCCGCCGCCGGCCGGCCCGGACGACATCAGCCGCCGGTGCCGGTCCACCACGGCTGCCAGGTCCCCGGCCCGCTCCCCGGAGACCTGCCGCACCACGTACTCGGTGATGGTCGCGAACGCCACCTGCTCGTCCACCGCGAACAGCGGCAGCCGGTGGCGGGCGCATGCGGCCACCAGGTCGGGGGGGACCGCGCCCAGCTCCGCCTCACCGGCTGCGAGACCGGCCACCCCGGCGCCGGCCAGGATCCGTACGAAGGGCTCGGCGTCGGCGGGGTCGCGGCGCCAGGCGAGCCCGGTGAGCACCAGTTCGCCGCCGGACAGATAGCGGCTGGGGTCCCGTAGATCCGTGGTCATGACACTCCGGACCGTACGGTCCAGCTCGTCGGCGCCGCCCAGCAGCCGCAGGCCAAGAGTTTCGGTGTCCAGCAGTGCGCGCAGCCGCATCGTCGTTGCCTCGTCGTGAGCAGATATGTGGTCAGCGGCACCAAGATGACGGCCCGGCCGTTCCATCGGCGTTGCCGGTGGGATACCGCAATGTTTCCAAACCCGTCTTTTCAGAGGAATCTACAAGACGTGGCGCCTGGCCAGCCAATCCCTTCATGTTTTCGGTGACTGCACCTGGATGCCCCGGTGGCCTTGTAATGAGTACATACCGTGTGCATTGCTCAAAGGAGGACCCCTCCACCGAGCACCGCTCCCGAGCCCGGCCCCGGCCCGAGAACCCGAGAAGAGACGACCCGATGGAATTCCTCCGCCCCGCAAGCTGGCAGGAGGCGCTCGCCGCCAAGGCCGAGCACCCCGCCGCTGTGCCGATCGCGGGTGGCACGGACGTGATGGTGGAGATCAACTTCGACCACCGCCGGCCCGCGCACCTGCTGGACCTGAACCGTATCGGCGAACTCCAGGAGTGGGAATCGGGCGCGGACACCGTACGGCTGGGCGCCTCGGTTCCGTACACCCGGATCATCGAGGAACTGGGCGCGGAGCTGCCGGGCCTGGCACTCGCCGCCCGCACCGTCGCCTCCCCGCAGATCCGCAACCGCGGCGGCGTCGGCGGCAACCTCGGCACCGCCTCCCCGGCAGGGGACTCCCACCCCGCGCTGCTCGCGGGCGGCGGCGAGGTCGAGGCGGTCTCCGTCCGCGGCACCCGCATGATCCCGGTCGACGCGTTCTACACCGGCGTCAAGCGCAACGCCCTCGCCCCCGACGAGCTGATCCGGGCCGTGCACCTGAAGAAGGCGACCGGGCCGCAGCAGTTCTCCAAGGTCGGCACGCGGAACGCGATGGTCATCGCGGTCTGCGCCTTCGGTGTCGCCCTGCACCCCGACACCCGCACGGTCCGTACCGGCATCGGCTCGGCCGCGCCCACCCCGATCCGCGCCACGGCCGCCGAGGAGTTCCTGACCGCGGCGCTGGACGAAGGCGGCTTCTGGGACAACGGGAAGATCGTCCCGCCGGCGGTGGCACGGCAGTTCGCCGACCTGGTGGCCGGCGCCGCCAGCCCGATCGACGACGTCCGCGGCAGCGCCTCGTACCGCCGGCACGCGCTGGGCGTACTGGCCCGCCGCACCCTCGGCTGGACCTGGCAGCAGTACCGCGGTCCGGAGGGCTGACGCCCGAGCTCCCGCAGTGGGCGGCCGAGGAACGAGGCGGTCCGCGGAGGGAGTGAGCAGGAGGCCCGACCAGGAACGGAGAGGGCTGACGCCCGAGCTCCCGCAGTGGGCGGCCGATGGGCCCCTTCTGCCCGATGGCGGGCGAGGAGGGAGAGGCGGTCCGCGGAGGGTGGGGGCACCTCCCGCCGAAGGCAGGGGGAAGCAGGAAGCCCGACCAAGTCAAGGAGAAGGAACACCAGATGCGCGTCAGTTTCACCGTCAACGGCCGCCCGCAGGAGGCCGACGACGTATGGGAGGGCGAGAGCCTGCTGTACGTCCTGCGCGAGCGGCTGGGTCTGCCCGGCTCCAAGAACGCCTGCGAGCAGGGCGAGTGCGGCTCCTGCACGGTCCGCCTGGACGGCGTGCCGGTCTGCTCCTGCCTGGTGGCCGCCGGGCAGGCGGAGGGCCGTGAGGTCGCCACCGTCGAGGGCCTGACCGGCGAGGACGGCGAACTGTCCGTCGTCCAGCAGGCGTTCGTGGACGCCGGGGCCGTCCAGTGCGGCTTCTGCACCCCGGGCCTGCTGGTCGCCACCGACGAGCTCCTGGAGCGCAATCCGTCGCCGACCGACGGCGACATCCGCGAGGCGCTGTCGGGCAACCTGTGCCGCTGCACCGGCTACGAGGCGATCCTCGACGCGGTACGGCTGGCCGCCGCCCGCACCGAGGGGGCGGTGTGACGATGAGCCCGCAGACGCCCGCCGGGACCCGCCGTACGCCCGGTACGCCGGGAACCCCCGTGGCCGCCACCGCCCCGGACCGCGCCCCCACCAGCCTCACCCAGGGCTCCACCACCAAGGGCGGCATCGGCGAGTCCACGCTGCGCCCGGACGGCATCCTCAAGGTCACCGGAGAGTTCGCGTACTCCTCCGACCTCTGGCACGAGGACATGCTGTGGGGCTACACGCTGCGCAGCACCGTCGCGCACGCCAGGATCGCCTCCATCGACACCGCCGAGGCGCTGGCCACCTCCGGCGTCTACGCCGTGCTCACCTACGACGACCTGCCCACCGAGGTGAGGCACTACGGCCTGGAGATCCGCGACACCCCGGTGCTCGCCCACGGCAAGGTCCGCCACCACGGCGAACCGGTCGCGCTGGTCGCCGCCGACCACCCCGAGACCGCCCGCCGCGCCGCCGCGAAGATCCGCGTCCGGTACGAGGAACTGCCCGTCGTCACCGACGAGGCGTCGGCCACCGCGCCCGGCGCGGTCCTGGTCCACGAGCACCGCGAGGACCATCACGCCGCCCACGTCCCGCACCCCAACATCCTGCACCGCCAGCCCGTCGTCCGCGGCGACGCCGCCGCGGCGGCCGAGCGGGCCGATGTGATCGTCACCGGCGACTACGTCTTCGGCATGCAGGACCAGGCGTTCCTCGGCCCGGAGTCGGGCCTCGCGGTGCCCGCCGAGGACGGCGGCGTCGACCTGTACGTGGCCACCCAGTGGCTCCACTCCGACCTGCGGCAGATCGCGCCGGTGCTGGGCCTGCCCGAGCACAAGGTGCGGATGACGCTGTCCGGCGTCGGCGGCGCCTTCGGCGGCCGGGAGGACCTGTCGATGCAGATCCACGGCTGCCTGCTGGCGCTGCGCACCGGCAAGCCGGTGAAGATCGTCTACGACCGCTTCGAGTCGTTCTTCGGCCATGTCCACCGCCACCCGGCCACACTGCACTACGAGCACGGCGCCACCCGTGACGGCAGGCTCACCCACGTCAAGGCCCGGATCGTGCTGGACGGCGGCGCGTACGCCTCCTCCTCCCCGGCCGTCGTCGGCAACGCCGCCTCGCTGTCGGTCGGCCCGTACGTGGTGGAGGACGTGGACGTCGAGGCGCTCGCCCTCTACACCAACAACCCGCCCTGCGGCGCGATGCGCGGCTTCGGCGCGGTCCAGGCGTGCTTCGCCTACGAGGCGCAGATGGACAAGCTCGCCGCCGGACTCGGCCTCGACCCGGTGGAGTTCCGGCAGCGCAACGCCATGGAACAGGGCACGATCATGCCCACCGGGCAGCGGGTGGACTCCCCGGCGCCCGTCGCCGAACTGCTGCGCCGCGTCAAGTCCCGCCCGCTGCCGCCGGACCGGCAGTGGGAGACCACCGAGGGCGCCGACCTGCGCGCCCTGCCCGGCGGCCTGTCCAACACCACGCACGGCGAAGGCGTGGTCCGCGGGGTCGGCTACGCGGTCGGCATCAAGAACGTCGGCTTCTCCGAGGGATTCGACGACTACTCCACCGCCCGGGTGCGGATGGAGGTCATCAACGGCGAACCGGTGGCGACCGTGCACACCGCGATGGCCGAGGTCGGCCAGGGCGGCGTCACCGTCCACGCGCAGATCGCCCGCTCCGAACTCGGCGTCACCCAGGTGACCATCCAGCCCGCCGACACCCGGGTCGGCTCCGCCGGCTCCACCTCCGCCTCCCGCCAGACGTACATGACCGGCGGCGCGGTGAAGAACACCTGCGAGGCGGTACGGGAGAAGGTCCTGGAGATCGGCCGCCGCAAGTTCGGTACATACCACCCGGCGTGGGCCACCGCCGAACTCCTGCTGGAGGGCGGCAAGGTCGTCACCGACGGCGGCGAGGCGCTGGCCGACGTGGCGGACGTGCTGGAGGACGAGGCCGTCGACATGGAGCTGGAGTTCCGGCACCGCCCGACCGAGCCGTTCGACCTGCGCACCGGCCAGGGCGACGGCCACGTCCAGTACAGCTTCGCCGCGCACCGGGCGGTGGTCGAGGTCGACACCGAACTCGGCCTGGTCAAGGTGGTCGAGCTGGCCTGCGCCCAGGATGTCGGCAAGGCGATCAACCCGCTGTCGGTGGTCGGCCAGATCCAGGGCGGCACCAACCAGGGCCTGGGCGTCGCGGTGATGGAGGAGATCCTCATCGACCCGAGGACCGCGAAGGTGCGCAACCCCTCCTTCACGGACTACCTCATCCCCACCATCCTCGACACGCCGAGCATCCCGGTCGACGTGCTGGAACTCGCCGACCAGCACGCGCCGTACGGGCTGCGGGGCGTCGGCGAGGCGCCCACCCTGTCCTCCACCCCCGCCGTGCTGGCCGCCATCCGGCAGGCGACCGGGCTGGAGCTGAACCGGACCCCGGTCCGGCCGGAACACCTGACCGGGACGTAGATCCCCCGCGGGCTCGCTGCGGGAGAAGGAGCACCTTCCGTCCGGAGCCAGGCTCCCGGGCCCTCCCGGGCCGGTTCCGGGAGCGAGTGCCGGATCCCCGCCCGGGGCAGGTCCGGGGCCTGCTCCCCGGGGGAGGCCCCGGCCCCCTGCTCGGGGGCGAGCCCCCGGACCCGCTTCCCGGGGCGCGCCCCGGAGCCCCGTTCTCAGAGAGGTTGAGCCACCATGCTGGACATCGCCGACGAGCTGCACCGCTGGTGCGAACGCGGCCTGCCGTTCGCCGTCGCGACGGTGGTCGGGACCAGCGGCAGCGCGCCGCGCCCGGCCGGCGCCGCGCTCGCCGTGGACGGCGCGGGCAACGTGATCGGCAGCGTGTCCGGCGGCTGCGTCGAGGGCGCCGTCTACGACCTGTGCCAGGAGGCGCTGTCCGGCGACGGCCCGGCGACCGTGCTCCAGCGCTTCGGCTATTCCGACGAGGACGCCTTCGCCGTCGGCCTGACCTGCGGTGGCGACATCGACATCCTCGTCCAGCGGATCGACCCGGCCGAGCGGCCGGAGGTGGCCGGCGGCCTGGCCGCCGCCGTCTCGCGCGAGACGGCGGCTGTCGCCCGGATCGTGACCGGACCCGACGACCTGCTCGGCCGCGCCCTGCTGGTCCGCGCCGACGGCTCGTACGAGGGGTCGTTCGGCGACGACCTGCGGGACCGTACGGCGGCGGCCGAGACCGTCGCCATGCTGGCGGCCGGGCGCACCGGCACGCTGGTGATCGGGGCCGACGGCAGCCGCTGCGGGGTGCCGCTGACCGTGCTGGTCGAGTCCAGCGTGCCGCCGCCGCGGCTGCTGGTGTTCGGCGCCATCGACTTCGCCGCCGCGCTGGTGCGGGCCGGGACGTTCCTCGGTTACCGGGTGACGGTCTGCGACGCCCGCCCGGTGTTCGCCACCGCGCGGCGCTTCCCCGACGCCCACGAGGTGGTCGCCGACTGGCCGCACCGCTACCTCGACGCCGAGACCCGGGCCGGGCGCCTCGACGGGCGCACCGCGATCTGTGTGCTGACCCACGACGCGAAGTTCGACATCCCGCTGCTGGAGCAGGCGCTGCGGCTGCCGGTCGCGTACGTCGGCGCGATGGGCTCGCGCCGTACCCACCTGGAACGCCTCGACCGCCTGCGCGAGGCCGGTCTGACCGACCTCGACCTGGCCCGGCTGCACTCCCCGATCGGTCTCGACCTCGGCGCCCGCACCCCGGAGGAGACCGCCGTGTCCATCGCCGCCGAGATCATCGCCCACCGCCACGGCGGCACCGGCCGCCCCCTCACCGGCGCGCACACCCCCATCCACCACGACACCACCGCGGTGCGCGCCTCGTAGGACTCGCCGCACGGCATCGCGGGGCATCGCGGGGCAGGGGTCGGCGGACCGCCGACCCCTGCCCGGACCAGCGTGCCGCCTCGAAGGCGCGGCCCGCGGCCGTCTCCACCGGGCCGCTGCGGAAGAGCCCGCTGCTCGGCCCGCCGTCCTTAGCAGGCGGCCCGAACCACGCGTACCGCGCCACCCGGGGCAGCCCGTCCAGCATCTTCACCACCGTCGCCGGGATCATCGCCCACCGCCACGGCGGCACCGGCCGCCCCCAGCGGGTCGTGCCGCACCCGCGGTCGTGTCCCCCGTACGCCATGGCCGGGCCCCTTGGCGCGCACCGCTCCGCCGTGGGGGGTGGTGGGGCGGCGGAGCGGTGCGCGGGGCCGCAGTGGGGGGGATGCGGCCGGGGAGGGTGGCATGGGGTGCGGGGAGTGTACGGGGCCCGGGCCGGTGGTGGGTACGGTTGCGACACCGTGGTCAAGGCCCGGCGTGTGTACGGGTGCCCCGCCGTACCCTCCTGCCGGCGTGCCCGTGAACGGCGTCCCGGCCGGTACCGGCAGCAGCGGCAGTCCGCTGAGCAGCCGGTCCACCGGGAGCGGGGAAAACGCGGGTGCGGGAGATCCGGTCCGTCGGTGGCCCCTCGTCCGGGGGCGGACGGCCCGGAAGCCGGCGCAGCGGCCGTACGGACTACGCGGTGCCCGCGGGCTGGGGCCGTGTGGCCCGGGGGGCGCAGGGTACGCCCGACGCGGTGCCGGACCAGGCGGCCGGGGGTCTGGCCGTCAGCAGCGGGTCGACCGTGAGGTGCCGGGCGCCGAGGGGTTCGGCCATGCCGCGCAGGGCCGCCTCGGAGAGCCTGATCCACGGCTGGCAGGGCCCGAGGACGGATCGCAGCCGCCGGTCACTGGTGAAGGCCACCGCCGTACGGGTGCCGAACGGGGTCCGCCACAGGCGCAGGACCGTGCCGGCGGGTCCGCGCCGGACCGGGACGTACAGCGAGCGCGGGGTCCGTCCGGCCGGTTCCGGCTCCGTGCCGCCGGACGGCTGATCCTGGCTCACGTGCATGGGCCCACCGTAACCCGCCCCGCGGCAACCGCATGCGGTGCGGTCGGTGCGGGGACGCCCGCCGCACCTGCCTCAGCGATCGCCCGGCCACCGCGTACCCGGCGCCCGCGCGCACCGGCGCCTGCGGCCCCCGCCCCCCGCCGACGCCACGGCGGCCCCCGGCACTGTCGTCGCCCGTTCGAGTGAACCGGCCCCGTACCCGTAAGGGGCGCCGCTGCGGGTCGGGCCGCTCGTGCGGCCGCCCGCCGCGAGGGGCGTGCGGAGGGCCGCACCTGCCGAGGATTGAATCCCGCACCGTTCAGCGGTAGTTCAGTTCCGCCAGTTCCGTCGTGATCCGGGTGCGGAAGGCCGGGACGCGGCTCAGCAGCGGCAGCACCGTGTCCCGGGCGGCGCGGGCCGGGCCGTTGCGCAGGGTGGCCAGCCGGGTCATCCGGTCGGTGAGGGCGACCACCCGCTCGGCGACCGGCCGGCGCCCGGCCTCGTACGCGTCGAGGCGGTCGTCGGCGAAGGCGCGGCCGAGCGCGTAGCCGTCCTGGATGCCGGTGTTCATGCCCTGGCCGCCCGCCGGGCTGTGCACGTGCGCCGCGTCGCCGGCCAGCAGCAGCCGTCCGGCCCGGTAGGCGTCCGCGACCCGGTGGTGGACCCGGAACCGCGAGCCCCACACCACCCGCTCCACTCGCGCCTGCCCGGGGGAGCGGGCGTCCAGCAGGTCCTGCACACAGGCCCGGTCGGGCGCGGCGGGCGCGTCGTCCATGACGGCGACCACCCGGAAGCGGCCGTGCGGCAGCGGGGCGACCACGATCAGCCCGTCCGGGTGGAAGGTGAGCGAGACCTCGTCGCGGCCCGGCCGCCACCCCATGGTGACGTCGGCGAGCGCGAAGGACTGTTCGTACGCGTTCCCGGGGAAGCCGATGCCGGCCGCCTCCCGGACGGCGCTGTGCATGCCGTCGGCGCCGACCGCGTATCGCGCGCGCAGCGTCCGGCCGCCCGCCAGGGTGAGGGTGACCCCGTCGGCGTCCTGGGCGGCGCCGGTCACCTCGTACGGCCGGTGAACCCCGCCGCCGAGCGCCCGCAGCCGGTCGAGCAGCACGGCCTCGGTGTCGCTCTGCGGGACCATCAGCGTGTACGGGTGCGGCGTCGGCAGCCCGGCGAAGGAGAACTCGGCCGCCGTGCGGCCCCCGTGGCGGACGGTGAAACGCTCCACCGGCAGGCCGCGGCGCACCAGCTCCGCGCCGGCGCCCAGCTCGTCCAGCACCTCCAGGGTGCGGGCGTGCACGACTGCGGCCCGCGAGGTGTTGGCGCCCTCGGGGAGCTTGTCGAGCAGGACGAAGTCGATACCGGCCCCGGCGAGGGTGACGGCGAGGGCGAGCCCGGTCGGCCCGGCGCCGACGATCGCCACGCGGGTCGCGGCGGGGGGCGCGGCGGCGTTCATGGTGGTGCCCTTCGCTCTACGGGTCGATCTCAGTTGTCCGACATCTGCTGACATCGTGTACCCGCCGCCGGACGTACGACGCCTTCGCCGCGCCAGATCGCCCCGGTCGTCGCCGTCCCGGCCCGGACGCCGCCGCCCGCGCGGCCCGATCGCCGCGGGCTCCCCGGCCCCTGCCGCCACCTCCTCCGCCTCTTCCCGGCCGCCGCGAGGACGCCCGCCGGGACCTGGCACCGCTCCGGCGTCGGCGTGCAGGGAGATCAGGTGCCGCGGCCAGACACCGAAGTGGCACAGGGTGCGCGCGGGGCGGCCTCGGCGCACCCTGTGCCGGGTACGCCCCCGAGCCCGCGGCCGTGCCGTACAGCGGCTGGGCCGCTCAGAGCTGGTGCGGCACCCTCTCGCGGGCCTGCTCGCTCCTTCCTCGCCGGGCAGTCCGCGGGCGGCGCGCGCTCCGCGGTCTGCTCCGCGGATGCCGGCGGCGCGAGCCGGAGGTCCCCAGGGCGGCGTGCCACCCGGGGGACCTCCGCGGCGGCGCGTCACCGCGACGCGGAGCCCGGCGGTCCGAGCGCGGCTCCGGCCCTACTTCGCCGGGGAGTCGGAGACCGCCGCGGCCGAGAAGTCGTAGTGGGTGTCGGTGAGGGACTGGGAGACCTCCCACAGGCGGACCGCCGCGGCGCGGTCGCGCGCGTTCTCCTTGGGGAGGATGACGCCCGGGGCGCCGCGCATGCCGCTCTTGCCGCGCGGGCCGACGAAGACGCCGCCGGGCAGGTCGGGGAGGGTGGACGCGCACAGGATGGGGAGCGAACCGGTGAGCGGGCTGACCGCGACCAGGGTGGTCGGGATCGACATCAGGCGCTGGACCAGGGCGGGTTGGCCGGTGATGGTGAGCGAGGTGGCCGCGAAACCGGGATGGACGGCGTAGGCCCGCACCGACAGGCCGGCGGCGGTCGCCCGCCGGTCGAGTTCCGCGGTGAACAGCAGGTTCGCCAGCTTGGACGTGCCGTACGCGCGCAGCCGGCCGTACTTCCGCTTGGACTGGAGGTCGCCGAAGTCCAGCCGCCCCATCGAGTGCAGGTCGCTGCTGACGGTGACCACGCGGGCGGCCGTGGCCGCGGTCAGCGCGGGCAGCAGGCGCCCGGTCAGCGCGTAGTGCCCCAGGTGGTTCGTGCCGAACTGCAGCTCGAAGCCGTCGGCGGTGGTCCGGTACGGGGTCGCCATGATCCCGGCGTTGTTGACCAGCAGGTCGAGCGCGGGGTGCTCGTCGAGGAAGCGGTCGGTGAACTCCCGTACGGAGGAGAGGTCCGCGAGGTCGAGGCGGCGTACGTCCACCCGGCTGTCGCGCGCCACCGCGCGGATGTCGGCCGCGGCGGTGGTGCCACGGGCGGTGCTGCGGACGGCGAGCACCACGTCCGCACCGGCCCTGGCCAGCTCGCGGGCGGTGCACAGGCCGAGTCCCGTGTTGGCGCCGGTGACGACGGCGAGTTTGCCGGTGAGGTCGGGCATCTTGTGCAGACCCCAGCCGTCGGGTATGGAATAGGTCGTACTGAAAGGCGCTGCGTCGGTGCTGTCGGGCGACATGACGAGCCTCCGTGTACTTCCGGGTCCGCGGTCGGGGCCAATGGGCGGGCCGCGGAATCCCCGTCAACTGGCTTGTTGCGACTGATCTGTTGGCCACCGGTGGGGCTGATGACCGGAGAGAGCGCTGTCAGTTGTGCACGGGCGGGCAAGTGCCTGAGACATCACGGTCGCTCACCGGCTTCCGCGATGTCAAGGTCCGCCGGTACCAGCACGGTGTCCGCCCGGCTGTCCGGGCCGTCGTCCGGGAGCCGCCCGGCCCCGACGTCGGAGAAGACCCCGGCCCGGAACTCCGCGCAGCTCCATTGCGGCGCCGGCTCGTCGAGCAGGTAGGCCCGCCCGCCGGCGGTGTAGCCGATCCGCCAGAAGAAGGCGGCCGCGTCGGCCTGCGCGACCGACCCGGCCGGGTCGAGCCAGAGACAGCTGAACATGTACGCGTGCACGGCCACCGTCGCGGTCTGCCGCGGCGCCAGATCACCGAGTTCGCACCACAGGTCGGCCGGGGAAAAGCCGTCCAGCCGGCTCAGGCAGCGGCCGTCGGCCGAGCCGACGCCGTTGCCGTCCGAGGCGTCGTCCAGCAGGACGCGGACGTCGGTGGCGGGGAGCGTGCCGGTGTTGGTGACCGTCAGGACGAAATCGCCGTTCGCGGCGGGCTCGACCTCGGCGTGCACCGGGGTCACCTGGCCGGTCAGCACCGCGCCCTCGCGGTCGCCGGCCCCGGGAGGCAGCGGCACGACGCGCGTCGGGCGGGCGGCGGACCGGTGGTCCGCGGCCGGGGTGGCCGCCGAGGAGTGGCCCGCCGCGCCGAGCAGCAGACCGGGCAGGACGACGAGGCAGCCGGGGAAGCGGACCAGGGCACGGACGAGGGGGCGGGATCGGCGGTTCATGGCGGGCACTGCTTTCTGCGCGTGGGGGGGCAGGTGGTTGCTCAGCGTCCCCCGCCGGGCCGCCGGGGCGGGGCGACGCGGCGGCGGGGCGCCGCCAAATGCACCCGCATGACCGGTTCCGTATCGCCGGCGCCGGCCTCACCGGCGGGGGCGGTCGGGTCCGGGCCCGTCCGTCCTTCGGGCAGCCGCGCCCGCCCGGTGGCCCGCCCGCAAACTGGGCCGCCCCGTCCGTACGCGCGGGGGCGTACCGGCGGGGCGGCGGTGGTGCGGGGGCCGGTGGACGGCCGGGTGTCCCGTCCCCACGATGACCCGGCTGCCGGCCCCCGCGTCCCGGCCGCTCTCCGCTCAAGGGCGCCGGGGGGTCGGGGGCGGGGTCCGTACGGACCCGCGGGTCAGATGTGGACGGCGCGCACGCTGTCCTCGGCCTGTTCGGGCCGGCCCTTGCGGTACATCAGCAGCGCCAGCACCGCGCCGACCGCGAAGAAACCGGCCGACCACCAGTAGGCCGTCCCGTAGCTGTGCAACTGGGCCTGGGCCAGGACCGACGCCGACGGCTGCTTCCCGGCGAGGTAGTTCGTCGCGGCGCTCGCGGCCAGCGTGTTCAGCAGCGCGGTGCCGATCGAACCGCCCACCTGCTGCATGGTGTTGACCGCCGCGGACGCCACACCCGCGTCCTCCGCGGCGATTCCGGCCGTCGCGACGCTCATCGCGGCCGGCATCACCAGACCGAGACCGAAGCCGATGACGACCAGCGGCGGCAGCACGCCCGCCGCGTAGGAGCTGCCCAGGTCGAGTGTGGTCAGCCAGGCCATGCCGCCGACCGCGAGGCCCATGCCCAGCGGCACGATCGGGCGCGGGCCGAGTCGCGGCAGCAGGGTGTTGGTGACGAGCTGCGCGGCGACCATCAGCCCGCCGATCATCGGCAGGAAGCCGAGGCCGGTCTCTACCGGCGTGTAGTGCAGCGACGCCTGGAGGTAGTAGGTCAGGAAGAGGAAGACGCCGAAGATGCCCGCGCCGGAGATGGCCAGCGCCGCGAAGGACGCGCCGCGGTCGCGGTCGAGCAGTACGCGCAGCGGCAGCAGCGGGTGCTGCGCCTTCGTCTGCCACCAGGTGAAGGCCGCCAGCAGCACGCCGCCGGCCACCAGGAAGCCCCAGGTCAGCGGGGAGCTCCAGTCGTGGGTCTCGGCGTTGGAGAAGCCGTAGACCAGGCCGAACAGGCCGGTGGTGACCAGGATCGTGCCGGGCAGATCGAGCCTGGGGCGCTCGGCGGGAGCGCCCTTGCGCAGCAGCGCCAGGCCCCCGGCGAAGGCCAGCGCGGCGAAGAACAGGTTGACGTAGAGGGTCCACCGCCAGTTCAGGTGCTCGGTGAGCAGACCGCCGAGCAGCAGGCCGACGCCGCCGCCGGCCCCGGCGATGGCGCCGTAGATGCCGAAGGCCTTGGCGCGCTCCCTCGCGTCGGTGAAGGTCGTGTTGAGCAGGGACAGCGCGGCCGGTGCGAGCAGCGCGCCGAACAGCCCCTGGAGGGCGCGCCCGCTGACCAGCACCTCGAAGTTCTGCGCGGCACCGGCCAGTGCGGAGGCGCCGGCGAAACCGACCACGCCGACCAGGAAGACGATCTTGCGGCCGATCAGGTCGGCGAGGCGCCCGCCGAGCAGCAGCAGGCTGCCGAAGGCGAGCGAGTAGGCGGTGACGATCCACTGCCGGTTGCCGTCGCTGAAGTGCAGGGACTGCTGGGCGGAGGGCAGGGCGATGTTCACGATGGTCGCGTCGAGGACCACCATCAGCTGGGCGAGGGCGATGACCCCCAGCACCCACCAGCGGTGGCCGGGGCGCTCGCCTGCCGGGGCGGCCTGCCCGGCCTGTTCGGTCTGCCCGGTCTGCTCGGCCGGTGAGACCGGGACTTCCGGTACGGGTTCGCCGACGGGCGCGTCGGCGGTGGACTGAGGGGACATGGGACGGACTCCTGGGGTGGGACGGGTTCGGCGGCACTACAGACATGAACGAAACGGTTTCGTACTCCACGACGGTACGGCGTCGCTTATCGAAACGCAAACGTTTCGTATTGGTGGCAGTGTGCGGCTCCTCACACGGCCCGCCGTGCTGTGCCGTTCTCCTCAGGTCCGCCCGCTACGCATCCGCGCGCCCGGTGGCCGCTGCCGTCACCCCGAGCCCGATCATCGCCAGCCCGCCCGTACCACCGACCGCCGCCAGCCGGCGCGGCGACTTCGCGAACCACGCACGGGCCGCCGCGGCCGTCACCGCCCACACGCTGTCGCAGACCAGCGCGATCACCGTGAAGACCAGGGCCAGCAGCAGCATCTGCTCGCGCGGGTGCCCCGCGCCCCGGTCCACGAACTGCGGCAGCACGGCCGCGAAGAAGACCATGGTCTTCGGGTTCGTCACCCCCACCACGAATCCCTCCCACACGGTGCGCGCGTCACCCCGCGCGCCCTCGCGCGGCCCGGCGTCCCCTGCCGCCGCACCGACGGTCAGCGCCCGCCGGTGCCGCCACGCCTTCACGCCCAGGAACACCAGATACGCCGCCCCGGCCAGCTTCAGCGCCACGAACACCGCGACCGATCGCGCGACCACCTCGCCGAGCCCCACCGAGACCAGCCCGGCCAGCGCGTACGCGCCCACGGAGTTCCCCAGTACGCTGCCCAGCGCCGCCCGCCGCCCGAGCGCCAGCGCCCGCCCCAGGACGAACAGCACGCTCGGGCCCGGTATCAGCACCAGCACCAGCGACATCGTCGCGAACCCCAGCACCCGATCGACGGACACCCGTTCTCCTCCACGCTCGCCGGACACGCTCGCCGGAATCCGGGGAGCGTAACCGCGCGAGAGAGGCGGGCGCCCCCGGATTTCCGGCTCCCGGCCGGCCCGGCGGCAGGCGGCCCGGGCTCAGGGCAGCAGCCCCGCACGGCGGGCGGCGACCACCGCCTCCAGGCGGGTGTGCGCGTCCAACTTGCGCATGGCCGACCGTAAGTAGCTCTTCACGGTCTCCGGGCGCAGGCGCAGCCGGTTCGCGGCAGCGGAGTTGGTGGCGCCGGAGGCGATGGAGGACAGCACATCCAGTTCGCGCGGGGTGAGCTGGACGGGGACGGCCGGGCGGGGCGCCGCGGCGTCCGGGGCCGCCGCCGCGGCGAGGCGGGCGCAGGCCGTGAGGATCTGCTGACGCAGCCGCAGGTCGACGACGCTGCCGGCCAGCGCGCGCAGTTCGGCGTGCGCCTCACGGACCTCCTCCCAGGCGCGCGGGTCCTGAGTGATCGGCTGCTGGGCGAAGGAGAGCAGCCGCTCGGCCTCGTCGCGTACGGCCAGCGCCTGTTCCAGGTCGCGGGCCGCGTTCAGGGCCGCGTTCAGCGGCCGGTCGCCCAGCGCGTACGGCACGCGCAGCGCCCCGTAGAGCACGCCGCGCACCCGGCGGTGCACCACGATCGGCACCGCGAGCACCGACCGCAGGCCCTCGGAGGCGACCGCCGGGTCGTACTCGTGGCTGATCACCCGGGAGGAGCGGTAGTCGGTGACCGAGAAAGGCCTGGCCATCGCGAGCGTCTTGCCGCCGAGACCGTTTCCGGTGGCGATGGTCAGGCCGCGCAGCGTCTCGGTGTCGGTGCCGGCCAGCTCGGTGATCCGGAACTGGCATGCGGCCAGCCCCGGACCGCCGCCCGCGCCGCCCTGCACCAACCCGCCGAACGTCACCGGCAGCAGCCCTGACCTGCGCATGCGCAACAGGGCCGCCCGGACTTCGATGGCTTCGGCGCGTGCCCCTTCCACCGCGGAACCTCCTCACCCCCGTACGGGGGTAGTGAGACGTACGTCACTCCTCCACGATGCTACTCAGGTGCGCATCAATGAGGAGGCCACATGGCGGCATCGGACGCGACCGGAGTGTTCCGGGCCGCCCGCGACTTCCTGGTGCGGCACCGCGAGGACTACGCCGCGGCCCGGGACGGTTTCCGCTGGCCGCGGCCCGAGCACTTCAACTGGGCGCTCGACTGGTTCGACGTCATCGCGGAGGACAACGACCGCACCGCGCTGTGGATCGTCGAGGAGGACGGCACCGAGACCCGGATCTCGTTCCGCGAGATGGCCGAGCGCTCGGCCCGGGTCGCGACCTGGCTGCGCGAGCGGGGCGTACGGGCCGGCGACCGCGTCCTGGTGATGCTCGGCAACCAGGCCGAGCTGTGGGAGACCGCGCTCGCCGCCATGAAACTGCGGGCCGTCGTCGTCCCGGCGACCCCGCTGCTCGGCCCCGCCGACCTGCGGGACCGGATCGACCGCGGCGCCGCCCGGCACGTGGTCGTCCGGGCGGCCGACACGGGGAAGTTCACCGGGGTGCCGGGGAACTACACCCGGATCGCGGTCGGCGGCCCGGTACCCGGCTGGCTGGATTACCAGGACGCGTACGCCGCCGCCCCCGGGTTCGTACCCGACGCGCCCACCCGGGCGGACGACCCGCTGATGCTCTACTTCACCTCCGGCACCACCGCCCGGCCCAAGCTGGTGGAGCACACCCACCTGTCGTACCCGGTCGGCCACCTCGCCACCATGTACTGGATCGGGCTGCGTCCCGGAGACGTGCACCTCAACGTCTCCTCGCCCGGCTGGGCCAAGCACGCCTGGTCCAGCCTGTTCGCGCCGTGGAACGCGGAGGCGACCGTGTTCGTGCACAACTACACCCGCTTCGACGCGGCCCGGCTGATGGCCGAGATGGACCGCTGCGGGGTGACGAGCTTCTGCGCGCCGCCGACGGTGTGGCGGATGCTGATCCAGGCCGACCTCAGCGCGCTGGGCACTCCGCCGCGCGAGGTGGTGGCGGCAGGCGAACCGCTCAACCCCGAGGTGATCGAGCACGTCAACCGGTTGTGGGGGGTGCTGGTCCGGGACGGCTTCGGACAGACAGAGACGGCCGTGCAGGTCGCCAACACGCCGGGCCAGCTGGTGAAGGCCGGTTCCATGGGCCGCCCCTCACCCGGCTACACCGTCACCCTCCTCGATCCGGTCACCGGTGAGCCCGCCTCCGAGGGCGAGATCTGCCTCGATCTCGCCGACCACCCGGTCGGCCTGATGAGGGGGTACGCGGGCGCGCCCGAGCTGACCGAGCAGGCGATGGGCGGCGGTTACTACCGCACCGGCGACATCGGCCGCCGCGACGCGGACGGCTACATCACCTATGTCGGGCGCAGCGACGACGTCTTCAAGTCCTCCGACTACAAGATCTCGCCCTTCGAGCTGGAGAGCGCGCTGCTGGAGCACGAAGCCGTCGCCGAGGCCGCCGTGGTGCCGGCGCCCGACGAGGTGCGGCTCGCGGTCCCCAAGGCGTACGTGGTGCTCGCGGCGGGCTGGGCGCCGGACGGCGAGACCGCCAAGGCGATCTTCGCGCACTCGCGGTCGGTCCTGGCGCCGTACAAGCGCATCCGGCGGCTTGAGTTCGCCGAACTCCCCAAGACGGTCTCCGGCAAGATCCGCCGCATCGACCTGCGGACCCGCACCGCGCACGACCGCAGCGCGGAATTCCACGAGGAGGACCACCGGTGAGCGGCGCGCGTGAGGCTGCCGGGCTGCGGGCGGGTGTGCTGCTCGCGTTTGGGCCGAGCGGGCGGAGAAGCGAACGGAGGACACGGTGACCGACATACCCATACCGATCCCCCGGCCCTCGCGGCCGGCTGAACCCTCGTACGCGCACGGAAGCGGGAGTACCGCATTGCTCGGGGACACCATCGGCCGCAACCTCGACCGCGCGATCGCGGCGTATCCGGACCACGAGGCGCTGGTCGACGTGCCCAGCGGGCGCCGCTGGACGTACCGCGAGTTCGGCCGTGCGGTGGACGAGGTGGCGCTCGGACTGGCCGCGCACGGCGTACGCAAGGGCGACCGGGTCGGTATCTGGGCGGTCAACTGCCCGGAGTGGGTGCTCACGCAGTACGCCACCGCGCGGCTCGGCGCGATCATGGTGAACATCAACCCGGCCTACCGGTCGCACGAGTTGGCGTTCGTCGTCGACCAGGCCGGCGTCGAGGTGCTGATCGCCTCCACCCGCCACCGCGGCAGCGACTACCGCGCGATGGCCGCCCAGGTGCGCGGCGACTGCCCGCGGCTGCGCGAGGTGATCCACATCGGCGACCCGTCCTGGGACGAACTGACCGCCGACGGCGCCCGGATGGCGCCCGGCTACCTCGCCGCCCGCGAGGCCACCCTCAGCTGCGACGAACCGGTCAACATCCAGTACACTTCGGGCACCACCGGCTTCCCCAAGGGCGCCACCCTCTCGCACCACAACATCCTCAACAACGGCTACTTCGTGGGCGGTGCGGTCGGCTACACCGAGCAGGACCGGATCTGCCTGCCCGTCCCCTTCTACCACTGCTTCGGCATGGTCATGGGCAACCTCGGCGCCACCTCGCACGGCGCCTGCATCGTGATCCCCGCGCCCTCCTTCGACCCGGCGGCCACCCTGCGCGCGGTCCAGCGGGAGCGCTGCACCTCGCTCTACGGCGTCCCCACCATGTTCATCGCCGAGCTGCGCCTGCCGGACTTCGCCACCTACGACCTGACGTCGCTGCGCACCGGCATCATGGCCGGATCGCCGTGCCCGGTCGAGGTGATGAAGCGGGTGATGGCCGAGATGCACATGGCCGAGGTGTCGATCTGCTATGGGATGACCGAGACCTCGCCGGTGTCCACCCAGACCCGGCGGGACGACGACGTGGAGCACCGCACCGGGACCGTCGGCCGGGCGCTGCCGCACATAGAGGTGAAGGTCGTGGACCCTACCACCGGCGTCACCGTGGACCGCGGCACCGCGGGTGAACTGTGCACCCGCGGCTACTCGGTGATGCTGGGCTACTGGAACGAGCCGGACCGTACCGCCGAGGTCCTGGACGCCGCACGGTGGATGCACACCGGGGACCTCGCGGTGATGCGCGACGACGGCTACCTCGTCATCGTCGGACGCATCAAGGACATGATCATCCGGGGCGGCGAGAACGTCTACCCGCGGGAGATCGAGGAGCTCCTCCACACCCACCCCAAGGTCGCCGACGTGCAGGTGGTCGGTGTGCCCGACGAGCGGTACGGCGAGGAGATCCTCGCCTGCGTCGTCCCTCGCGATCCCGCCGACCCGCCCACCCTCGACGAACTGGCCGCGTTCTGCGCGGACCGCCTCGCCCACTACAAGATCCCGCGCCACCTGCGGGTCATGGCCGGCTTCCCGATGACGGTCAGCGGGAAGGTGCGCAAGATCGAGCTGCGCGAGGAGTTCGTCGCGCGGCGGTGAGGCACGGCGCGCCTCGGCGGGCCGGTCCGCGGTCAGAGGTCGACGACCGGCCCCGAGCGGATGAGTTCGTCCGCCGCGTCGTTGACCGGCTGCGGCGTGCCGGTCAGATCCATCACGAACAGCGGCACGCCGAGCTGGTCGGCCCGCAGCCGCGCCTCGTGGGCGTACCCGGCCAGCGAGAAGAAGGCCCCGGCGGCGTCCTCATTGGCGCAGTTCAGCCACAGGCATTCCACGTCGCGCAGGGTGGTGGGCTGCGTGGTGGGGTCCACCTGGGCGACCAGGCCGTCGCCGCGCAGGTCGATCCCGCTGGCCGTACGGTCGCCGGCCAGCCGTACGCCCGCGAAGCCCAGCCACTTCAGGTACTGCGCGGCGGCGGTCAGCGCGTCCCGCGCGGTGCGGATGGTGACCGGACGGAACGGTGGCCGGGCCATCGGCGGCGGGGGCGCGCCCTGCGGTACGGGTCCGGCCCCGTCCGCCGGGCCACCGCCCGACGAGTCGTCCACCGGCAGCCGGACCAGCGCGCCGCACGCGCAGTCGAACTCCGGCTGCGGCCAGTCGTTGGCGCGCCCGCAGTCCGGGCAGGGCAGCCGTACCCAGGAGTCCTCCCACGACCGGTGCCGTACCTCCACCGGCAGGCCGCCGTACCGCACCGGCGGCGAGAGCGGCGTCCCGCAGGCACACGGAAAGGTGGGGGCGGTGTAGCTGTGCTCCCGCCCGCAGGCCGGACAGCGCACGAGCACGCTCTCTGTCATGGATCGCAACCCCCGGTCGACGGCTTCTGTGCCGAAGATGTCGTGCCCCCATAGTGCAGGAACTGCGCGGCGCGTTGACCGGAGTCGGGCACTGCGTGAGCCGTCCGCCGCCGGTCGGCTCGGGGCGGTCACCCGGCGGAGTGGGGACGACCCGACCTCTCCGGGTTAAGGTCACCCTCGTGAGACTGAGGCTGGAATTCACCACCGAGCCGTTCGACCTGGACGAGCCGCCGCGGCACGCCGTGGTGGCTCGCGAGGTCGTGGAGGGCGGGACGCTGGACGCCGTGGACGTCGGGCCGTTCGGCAACACCGCCGAGGGCTCGGTGGACGCCGTGGTCGAGGCCGTCGGCGAGCTGCTGCGCCGTACCCTGGCGGCCGGTGCCACCCGGGTGTCGTTGCAGGTGAACGTGGTGAACGCAGTCGGTGAGGGCGGCGCATGACCAAGCCCTGGGCGCCGCACCCGTTCGCCGCCGCCGTACAGCCGCTGGTGGACGCGATCGGCGCGGAGCTGATCCCGCCGGCCGCGGCGACCGGCGACGACGTGGTGCTGAGCTGGGAGGGTGAGCCCGTGGTGGCGGTCCGGCTGCCGCATCTGGCGGAATCCCTCGACCACCTGCTGGCCGACCTCCAGCGCCGCCACGGCCCGCTCGCCGAGCTCAGCCGCAAGGAGAAGCAGACCGTCGTCCGGATCCTGGAGGAGCGCGGCGCGTTCTCGCTGCGACACGGCGTGGAAACCGTCGCCTCCGCGCTCGGTGTCAGCCGCTTCACCGTTTACAACTACCTGAACAGGGAGAACGCCGCCCGCGACAGCGAATAGCGTCCGGCGCGTCCGCCTCGCGCCGGAACCCACTGCGTAACCGGAAGTTTTCAACAAACTGTTGACGTGCCGGGGTGGTGGCTCTTAGCGTGCGAGGGTGACTTCCAGACCCTCATCGGGCCTCGTCCGGCTGAACGAGGCCACCGCCCCCGCCGCATCCGGCCTGCTGCACGAGGTGTGCGCCAGCCGTTTCTGGGGTGCGTCGCTCGCCGCCGGCCGGCCCTACGCGTGCCTGGACGACCTGCTCGCGGCGAGCGATGCGGCCATGGCGGCCCTCGCCGCCGACGACCTCGCCGAGGCGATGGCCGGGCACCCGCCGATCGGCCGCCCCAAGCCCGGCGACCCGATCTCCGCGCGGGAGCAGAGCGGGGTACAGGAGTCCGAACGCGAGGAACTGCTGCGTCTGAACCTGGCCTACCAGGACATTCACGGCCATGTCTTCCTGATCTGCGCCACCGGGCTGACCGGCGGGCAGATGCTGGCCGCCCTCGACGCGCGGATCGGCAACGACGCGGACACCGAACGTGAGATCGTCCGCACCGAACTGGGGAAGATCAACCGCATCCGGCTCACCCGGCTGGTGGAGACGCCCGAGGAGGAGCCGTCATGACGTCCGTGTCCACGCACATCCTGGACACCAGCGTCGGCCGCCCCGCCGCGGGCGTCGCCGTCCACCTGTCGGTCCGCCCCGGCCGCGACGCGCCGTGGACCCCGCACGGCACCTCCACCACCGACGCCGACGGCCGCTGCAAGGACCTGCCGGAGCCGCCGGAAGGCACCGCCCACGTACGGCTGGACTTCGCCGTCGAACCGTATCTCGCCCGGCGCGGGGCCTTCTTCCCGGAGGTGGCGGTGGTCTTCGCCGTCACCCCGGGCGAGCACCACCACGTACCGCTGCTGCTGAACCCGTTCGGCTACTCCGTATATCGAGGGAGCTAACCGATGCCCACCCATCTCGGCCAGAACCAGTACGGCAAGGCGGAAACCCGTGTCGTCCGCGTCGTCCGTGACGGCGCCACCCACCATCTGAAGGACCTCAATGTCTCGGTCGCCCTGTCCGGTGACATGGACGAGGTCCACTACTCCGGCAGCAACGCCAACGTGCTGCCGACCGACACCACCAAGAACACCGTCTTCGCCTTCGCGAAGGAACACGGCATCGAGTCCCCCGAGGCTTTCGCCGTGCATCTGGCCCGCCACTTCGTCACCGGCCAGGAGCCGATCAAGCGTGCCAGGATTCGCGTCGAGCAGTACGGCTGGGAGCGCATCGGCGGCCCCGGGCACTCCTTCGTCCGCACCGGCCAGGAGACCCGTACCACCGAGGTCACCTTCGACGGCGAGCGCTGGCAGGTGATCTCCGGCCTGAAGGACCTGGTCGTGCTGAACTCCACCGACTCGGAGTTCTGGGGGTACGTCAAGGACCCGTACACCACCCTCAAGGAGGCGTACGACCGCATCCTGGCCACCGAGGTCACCGCGCGCTGGCGGTTCGCCTGGACCGGCGACGAGCAGCCGGTCCCGGCGTGGGAGGCGTCGTACGAGGAGGTCCGCGGGCACCTGCTGGCGGCGTTCGCGCAGACGTACTCGCTCTCGCTCCAGCAGACCCTGTACGCGATGGGGTCGCGGGTCGTCGAGGGGTGTGACGGGATCGACGAGGTACGGCTCTCGCTGCCGAACAAGCACCACTTCCTGGTCGACCTGCAGCCCTTCGGCCTGAAGAACGACAATGAGGTGTACTTCGCCGCGGACCGCCCGTACGGCCTGATCGAAGGCACGGTGCTGCGGGACGGCGCCGAGGCCGCCATCCCCGTGACGGACTGAGAGGCCCGCAGATGAGCCAGCACGCCACGCCCGACCGTCCCACGCCGCCGCCTTCCGCGCCCGGGCGGATCGTCATCGAGAACTGCGCCGTCGCCACCGTGGACGAGGCCGGCACCGAGTACGACTCCGGGTACGTCGTCGTCGCCGGCGACGTCATCGAGTCGGTGGGGGCCGGGCCCGCGCCCGCCGTGGACGGCGTGGTGCGGCGGATCGACGGCACCGGGCACCTCGTCACGCCCGGCCTGGTCAACACCCACCACCACTTCTACCAGTGGCTCACCCGCGGCCTGGCCCAGGACAGCAACCTGTTCAACTGGCTGGTGGAGCTGTACCCGACGTGGGCGCGGATCGACGAGCCGATGGTGTACGCGGCGGCCTCCGGGTCGCTGGCGATGATGGCCCGCGGCGGCGTCACCACCGCCATGGACCACCACTACGTCTTCCCGCGCGGCGCGGGCGATCTGCTGGGCGCGGAGATCAGGGCCGCAGCCGAACTCGGGGTGCGGTTCACCGCCGCCCGCGGGTCGATGGACCGCGGCGAGAGCGACGGCGGGCTGCCGCCGGACTTCGCGGTGGAGACCACCGAGGGCGCGCTGCTCGCCACCGAGGAGGCCGTCGACACCCACCACGACGCCTCCTTCGGCTCCATGCTGCAGATCGCGGTGGCGCCCTGCTCGCCGTTCTCCGTGTCGACCGAACTGATGCGGGAGGCGGCGGAGCTGGCCCGCCGCAAGGGCGTACGGCTGCACACGCACGGCAGCGAGACGGTGGAGGAGGAGAAGTTCTGCCACGAGCTGTTCGGCATGGGCCCGACCGACTACTTCGCCTCCACCGGCTGGCTCGGCGACGACGTGTGGATGGCGCACTGCGTCCACATGAACGACGCCGACATCGCCGCCTTCGGCGCCACCGGTACCGGCGTCGCGCACTGCCCGTCCTCCAACGCCCGGCTCGCCGCCGGGATCGCCCGGGTGCCCGACATGCTCGCCGCGGGTGTGCCGGTCGGCCTCGGCGTGGACGGCACCGCCTCCAACGAGTCGGGCGAACTCCACACCGAGCTGCGCAACGCCCTGCTCATCAACCGGCTGGGCGGCGGCGAGAAGGCGCTGACCGCCCGGCAGGCGCTGCGTCTCGGCACCTACGGCGGCGCGCAGGTGCTCGGCCGCGCCGCCGAGATCGGCTCCCTGGAGGCGGGCAAACTCGCCGACCTCGTGCTGTGGAAGCTGGACGGCATCGGGCATGCCTCGATCGCCGACCCGGTCGCCGCCCTGGTCTTCGGCGCCGCGGCCCCGGTCACCCTGTCGCTGGTCGGCGGCCGGCCGGTGGTCGAGGGGAACCGGCTCACCCGGGCGGACGAGGACGCGATCGCGCGGCTGACCCGTAGCGAGGCGCGCCGCCTGGCCGGCATCGCGGGCCTGACCTGACCTGACTTGGACCTGACCAGCCGGGGCCGAGGCGCTGCCGCTCCCCGAGACGTCCGCCCGTGGCGCCGGGCATCCTCCGTTGTCAGCCGGCCAGTTGGTCGTAGGCGGGCAGCGTCAGGAAGTCCACGTACTGGGTGTCCAGAGCGGTACGGATCAGCAGTTCGTGTGCCTCGGTCCACTTGCCGGCCGCGAAGGCGTCCTCGCCGACCTCGGTGCGAACGGCGACCAGCTCGTCGGCCGCGACTTGGCGGACCAGCTCCGGAGTGGCCTTCTCGCCGCCCTCGAAGACGACGCCCGCGTTGGTCCACTGCCAGATCTGGGAGCGGGAGATCTCGGCGGTGGCGGCGTCCTCCATCAGGTTGAAGATCGCCACCGCGCCCAGGCCGCGCAGCCACGCCTCGATGTAGCGCAGGCCCACCTGGACGGCGTTGAGCAGGCCCTCGTAGGTCGGCCGGGCGTCCAGCGAGCCGAGGTCGATGAGGTCGGCGGCGGCCACCCGGACCTCCTCGCGCAGCCGGTCCTTCTGGTGCGGGCGGTCGCCGAGCACCGCGTCGAAGGAGGCGCGGGCGATCGGCACCAGGTCGGGGTGGGCCACCCAGGAGCCGTCGAAGCCGTCGGCGGCCTCGCGGTCCTTGTCGGCCTGCACCTTCGCGAACGCCACCTCGTTGACCTTCGGGTCGCGCCGGGACGGGATGAACGCGGCCATGCCGCCGATCGCGTGCGCGCCGCGCTTGTGGCAGGTACGCACCAGCAGTTCGGTGTACGCGCGCATGAAGGGCGCGGTCATCGTCACCGCGTTGCGGTCCGGCAGCACGAACCGCTCGCCGGCGTCGCGGAAGTTCTTCACGATGGAGAAGAGGTAGTCCCAGCGGCCCGCGTTCAGCCCGGAGGCGTGGTCGCGCAGCTCGTAGAGGATCTCCTCCATCTCGTACGCGGCGGTGATCGTCTCGATCAGCACGGTGGCGCGTACGGTGCCCTGCGGGATGCCGACATGGTCCTGGGCGAAGACGAACACGTCGTTCCACAGGCGGGCTTCGAGGTGGGACTCGGTCTTGGGCAGGTAGAAGTACGGGCCCTTGCCGAGATCGAGCAGCCGCTGGGCGTTGTGGAAGAAGTACAGCCCGAAGTCGACCAGCCCGCCGGGGAGCTGCTCACCGTCCACGGTCAGATGGCGTTCGTTCAGGTGCCAGCCGCGGGGGCGCATCACCACGGTGGCGAGCTCGGCGTTGTCCTTGAGGGCGTAGGTCTTGCCCTCGGGGGAGGTGAAGTCGATCCGTCGCTCGTAGGCGTCGATCAGGTTGAGCTGGCCGCCGATGACGTTCTCCCAGGTGGGGGCGGAGGCGTCCTCGAAATCGGCGAGCCAGATCCTCGCGCCGGAGTTGAGCGCGTTGATCGTCATCTTGCGGTCGGTGGGTCCGGTGATCTCCACCCGCCGGTCCTCCAGCGCGGCCGGGGCGGGCGCCACCCGCCAGTCGCCGTCGCGGATGTGCGCGGTGTCCGGGAGGAAGTCGAGAGTGGCGGTGCGGGCGATCTCCGCGCGCCGCCGCTTGCGCTGTTCCAGCAGCGCGGCGCGGCGCGGCGCGAACCGGCGGTGCAGCTCGGCGAGGAACGCCAGTGCTTCGGGGGTGAGTACCTCCTCCGCGCGGGGTACGGGCCCGGCGGCCTCGGTGACGACGGCCGGGGACGGTGCGCTTGCGGACATGCGGGTCACTCCTCCGAAACGGGATTCTGCATAGTGGAGTATAGTTTTCACACTGCGGAAGTTCAACATTCTGTGGCACGCTGCGCGGCGGCGGCCAGCAGCCGCAGGTCGGCGGGCGTGTCGATGTCCGCCGCGTCACCGACGTCCCCGCACTCCACGAGCACCGTCTGCTCGGCGTGTTCACGCAAGTACGTACGGGCTCCCCGGTCCTCGCCGGCGCTGCACGCGACGCCGGCCCAGCGGCTCGCCCCGATCAGCACCGGATGCCCCCGCCGGCCCTCGTACATCGCCGACACCAGGCCGGAGACCAGGTCGTCGCCGGCCCGGGCGGCGGCCAGTACCCGGGCCACCGTCTCCGCGCCCACGCCCGGCTGGTCGACCAGGCCGATCACGGTGGCGGCCGGCCTCGACGCGGCGCCCGCCAGGGACGCCAGACCCGCCCGCAGCGACGAGCCCATGCCGCCCTCCCAGTGCGGGTTCTCCACGATCACGCAGCCATCGAGCTCGGCCGCCTCACGCACCTCGGCCGCCGCCGCGCCGAGCACCACGTGCACCGGCCCGCAGCCGCCCGCGCGCAGCGTCCGTACCGCGTGCTCGACCAGCGGACGCCCCCGGAACGGCAGCAGCGCCTTGGGCCTGCCGCCCAGGCGCCGCCCCCCGCCGGCTGCCAACAGCAGACCGGCCACCTCGCCATTCGTCTCCATGCGTCCTGCATACCGCTTGTCCGGTGGCTGCGGAACAGGCCGATGGCATGTTCGGTTGTTCCGGTATCGTCGGGCCGTGTCCCGGGAGGGGCGGTACCAGGTGAGAAACGGGGACTGATGGGCGTGTCGCACACCGGTCCGGTCTTCCAGGGGCCGGCCTTCGCGCCCACCTCGCCCGGGGATCCGGCGGTGGTGTCGGGGCACCGGATCAGCGCACGGCTCGGCACCGGGGCGCGCGGCCGGGTCTACTTCGCGCACGCGCCCGGCGGCCGGCCCGTCGCCCTCACCGTGATCCGCGCCGAACTCGCCGAACAGTCCGACTTCGCCGCCCGCTTCCACCGCGACGCGCAGGCCGCGGGACGGGTGCGCGGCCCCTTCACCGTCCCGGTCACCGGCAGTGGCAAGGAGGGGGAGCGGTACTGGATCGCCTCCGCCTACGTGCCCGCGGTCTCGCTGCACGCCGCCGTCCGCGGCGCCGGACCGCTGCCCACCGGCGTGGTGCTGCGGCTGGTCGCCGGGATCGCGGAGGGCCTGCGGTCCATCCACCACGCGGGCGTCGTCCACGGCGACCTGCGGCCCGCGCATGTGCTGCTCGCGGCCGACGGCCCGCGGATCAAGGACTACGGGATCGCGCGCACGTCGGACACCGCGCTTCTGACCGGCACCGCGGCGGCCAACGGCGCGCCGGTCTTCCTCACGCCGGAGCAGGCGGCGGGCAAGCCGAGCGTGCCCGCCACCGACGTCTTCGCCCTCGGCCAGCTCGCGGCCTACGCCTCGATCGGCACGGCCCCCTTCGGCGACGGCCCGGCCCACACCGTCCTGTCCCGGGTCCAGCAGGAGGAGCCGGACCTCTCCGAACTCCCCGGCGAACTCCGGGAGATCGTCACCCGCTGCCTCATCAAGGCCCCGGCGCTGCGGCCCTCGCCCGCGCAGATCATCGCCATGTGCGCCCAGGCCTCCCCCGACGCCACCCGCCCCCGCGCCGACCCCTGGCTGCCTCCCGCCTTACGGGCGGCGGTGGTCCCGGCGCCGCCGCCCACGGCGCCCGGCGGGGTGGGGGCGCCCCCGGCGCACCCGGCGTACCCCCCGGACGCCGGCATCGGGCCGCCGCCGGGCCTG
>NZ_DATDBG010000181.1:0-9220 GCF_036524955.1 Streptomyces sp. | reverse complement strand
CCTGCCAGGCCCCCCACCCCGCCTGCCGGGCCCGCGCCTCCCACGGGCCAAGGGCCGCCCCCCTCCGCCCCGGACGCCGAGGACGTGTTGCGCGCGCGGCTCCAGGAGCGCACGGCCGACCTGCAGCGGCTGAAGGCCGAGTACGACAACTACCGCAAGCGGGTGCGGCGCGACCACCTGGCCGTGCGCGAGATCGCCGTGGGCAACGTGCTCGCCAGGCTGCTGCCCGTCCTCGACGCCGTCGACGCGGCCCGGGAACACGGCGCGGCGGCCGGCGGCTTCGAGCAGATCGCCGGGGTGCTGGAACACCGACTGTCCGAGCTGGGGCTGGAGTCCTTCGGCACGGAGGGGGACGCCTTCGATCCCACCGTGCACAAGGCCGTCTCCCACGTCCAGACCGATCGCGTGGGCCGCCCCACCTGCGCCGCCGTCCATCGGCCCGGCTACCGCGTCGGCGGCCACCTGCTGCGTCCCGCCGAGGTGACCGTGGCCGGACCGCCCGTCGCGCCGCCCGCCGGCGCGGAACCGGCAGGCGGCCACCGGCCGCCGGGCACCGGCTGACCCGTGCTCCACGAAGCCCGGTCCGCGAAGGTCCAGGAAGTCCGGTCCACGAACCCCACTCCCCAGCCCCTCAGCGGGGAGCCCGGTGGCCGTCGGGCTGCCGTCTCCCCCCGACGGCGGTCGCGGCCTCGGTCAGGGTCTCGTACACCGGGAACACGTCGATCAGCCGGGTGAGCCGCAGCAGGCGCCTGATGCGGCCCTCGGGACAGACCAGGCGCAGCCGGCCGTCGTGCTGCCAGACCCGGTGCTGCCCGGCGACGAGAACGCTGAGGCCGGTCGCGTCGCAGAATTCCAGCCGCGACAGGTCCACGATGACGTGCGCCGGACGGTGAGCGGCGATGACCTCGTAGAGGTGGTCCCGCAGCCGGTCCCGGGTCGCGATGTCGAGTTCGCCCGTCACCTCGACGACCGACCAGTCGGCCCGGCGACGGGAAGCAACGGTGAACGGGTCCATGGCTCTCGCCTCCCTGGCCCCGAGCTGTCCCCCCGCCTCGACTACCTGCTTCTACAGCCCCTTTTAGCTCAGCGGCGTCAGCGTGACAATCCTCTTGACGCATCTTGTTCGATGCATGGCCATGGCCCGACAACGAGAACGGCCGCCTGCCGGCCCCCGAAAGGACCGGCAGGCGGCCGTGGCCGTGGAACCGTGGAGCCGCGGACTCAGAAGATCTGCAGATTGCGGACGCTGGCGTTGCCGTTGAACACGTTCACGCCGAACACGCCGCTGGCGTAGGTGGTGTCGGTGGCGTCGATGACGGGGGTGGCACCGTTGTTGAAGTAGACGCGGAAGCGGGAGCCGGTGGCCTGCACTCTCAGGTGGTAAGTGCGGCCTTCGATGATACTGGTGGTGAAGGTGGCGATGTCGTGGCCTGGGCGCCAGAGCTTGACGAGTCCGTTGGTGTCGATGTTGGCGGTGTACTGCTGGCTGGCGTCGGCGTTGGACCGGAAGGTCAGGCCGGTGGCGACGCCGTTGGTGACGCGCAGGTCGCCCTCGTAGTTGAAGTCGGTGGCCGTCACGTCGGTGAGGTAGAAGCCGTCGCCCGGGCTGCTCCCGCGCAGACCGTCGAGGGGCACGGTCCAGGTCCCGGCGGCGGGGGTCCAGCGCCCGGTGAAGATGCTGGTGAAGCCGGGCGCGTTGATGTTGAGGTTCTGCACGGTGGCGTTGCCGCTGAACACGTTCGCGCCGAACAGGCCGCTGGTGTACGTGGTGTCGGTGACGTCGATGACGGGGCTGGAGCCGTTGTCGAGGTAGACGCGGATGCGCGACCCGGTGGTCTGCACCTTCAGGTGGTAGGTGCGGCCCTGCACGATCGGGGTGAGGTGGACGCCGATGTCCTGGCCGGGGCGCCAGAGCTTGACCAGCCCCGCCTGGTCGATGTTGGCGGTGTACTGCTGGCTGCCGTCGGCGTCGGACCGGAAGGTCAGGCCCGCGGCCTGCGCGGTGTCCAGCCGGAGGTCGCCTTCGTAGACGGCGTCGGTGCCGGTCTTGCTGCTCAGGTAGAAGGAGTCGCCACCGGTGCTGCCGCTCTTGCCGCCGGTGACATCGCCCCAGGTGCCGTTCACCGCGTGCCAGGGACCGTCGAGGTTGCTGTTCAGCGTCGACTCGCCCTGACCCCAGGCGGAGCCCAGCCGGTAGAACTGGGCGGACACGAGCTGCACCGAACCGCCGTTGGCGAACAGCCGGATGCCCTGGCTGCCGGCCGAGGAGTCGAAGTTGACGTTGTCGGAGACCGACAGCAGTCCGTCGTTGCCGAAGATCTCCAGCTGCCCGCGGTCGACCAGCAGCCGCAGCTTGACCCGGTTGTTCTGCGGCGCGAGCGGTTTCCCGTACAGCGTCTGCGCCGCGACGTCGTAGACCACGCTGCGGTCGGAGGTGCCGTTGGCGCGCCGGTGCAGGTCGAAGCCGAACGAGGTGGCGGTGGCGCCGGCCAGGTCGAACTCGGCGCTGATCTCGTAGGTGTCGGCCTGGATGCCCGCGAAGGGGTCGGTGGCCGGGTCCGGGGTGATGGTCCGGTTGGTCCAGCTCTGCGCGCCGGACCGCAGGCTCGCGATCTCGCCGATCGGGGTACGGGTGACGCGGGGGCCGCCGGGCGTGGTGACCAGGCCCAGCTGGACGGGGAAGGTGGCGTTGCCGGTCCAGACGCTGCCGTGGTTCGAGGACTGCCAGGCCATCTGCACGGTGCGGCCGCCGGGCACGTTCTTGAAGGTCTGCGGCGCGTAGAAGGTGCCGTCGAAGTTGTTCACGCCCTGGTCCAGCAACTGCGGGCCGGTCCAGGTGGTGCTGAACGTGGTGCCGTTGAAGTCACCGACCACGTACTGGCCGGAGGCGACCGCCAGCACCCAGCGCTGCTGCGCGGAGTTGCCGTCCAGCGGCAGCGGGAACAGGTCGGGGCACTCGTAGGCCCAGTCGGCCTGGTAACGGCTGGCGAAGGTCCAGCTGAGGAGGTTGGGCGAGGTGTAGAAGCTGATGCCGTTGCCGCCCTGGTCGGACCAGACGGCCATCACCCACCGGTTGGTGGGGGCGTGCCAGAAGACGTTGGCGTCACGGCTGTTGGGGGCGGGCGGCTGGACGACCTTGTTGCCGTTGTCGTACGCCTGGAACGTCTGACCGTTGTCGTTGCTGTAGTAGACGCTGACGCCGTTGATGTTGGAGAAGACCACGATCGGGTCGAGGGAGCCGGTCTTCAGTCCGGAGGTGTTGGCCGAGTCCACCACGCCGCCGCCGGACCACATGGGACCGCCGGGCTGGACGCCGGGTTCCAGCGCGATCGGCTTCTGCGTCCAGTGGACCATGTCGGTGCTGGTGGCGTGGCCCCAGTGCATCGTGTCCCAGGTGAGACCGTGCGGGTTGTGCTGGTGGAAGAAGTGGTAGACGCCGTTGGCGTACACCATGCCGTTCGGGTCGTTCATCCAGCCGCCGCGCGGGCTGAAGTGGAACTGACCCCGGAACGGCTCGGTGTAGGAGGTCGAGGGGTAGGGGAACTCCGGATAGTCCGACGTGGTCCCGGCTGTGGCGGGTGTGCCGGGCAGCAGCGCGGCCAGGCAGGTGACGACGGCGACGAGCATGGCCCGGGCTCTGTGGCGCACGGCATTGCGGCGCACGACATTGTGGCGCACGGCGAACTCCCCTTCCGGACGCGCCTCCAGGCGCGTGAGAGTGAGGTGTGGGGGTGGGGCTGCCGCCGCGGGTGGTGGGGCACCGTGCCGCGGCCGTACAGCCGGGTTTCACGTCTCCGGACGGAAGACGAGGTGTTACGAGGGGATTGCTGGAAGGTCATGGTCGGGTGGAGCTCAGTCGGCCGCAACCGCTTGCGCAACCGCAGGACTCGCGGTGCATGAACCGCGGTTTGAGGCGTACCGAGACCGGCGGCCGGTCCGGATCCGCGATGCGTTCGGTGAGCAGATCGATGGAGCGCTCGGCCATCTGCCGGATCGGCTGGGCGATGGCGGTCAGCCGGGGTTCGAAGATCGACGCCCATTCGAAGTCGTCGTAGATGGTGAGGGCGACGTCGCGGGGCACGCGCAACCCCTTGCGGTCCAGCGCCCGCATGACGCCGATCGTCATGTGGTTGTTGGCGACGAACAGGGCGGTGGGCGGCGCCGGGATCTCCATGAACGCCCTGGTGACGCGCTCGGCCTCGTCGGCGTTCGAGGCGCCGTGCACCACGAGGGCCGGGTCGAAGGGCAGTCCGGCACGGGCCAGCCCGCGCCGGTACCCGTCCAGCCGCTCCCGTGAGGTACTCAGGCCCTCCCGGCCGGCGATCATCCCGATCCGGGTGTGGCCCAGCAGCGCCAGGTGCAGGACGAGGTGGGCGGAGGGCTCCACGTTCTCCGAGCCGACCTGGTCGAAGCGGGGGGAGGCGCAGCGGTCCACCAGCACGGTGGGGATGCGGCGCTCCTCGAGGTAGGTCAGGGAGGCGGCGCCCGGGCCCTGGGAGGCGGTGGCGAGCAGGATGCCGTCCACCCGCCGCTGGTGCAGCGCCTGGACCACGCGCAGCTCCTCCTCCGGGTCGTCGTGCGTGTCGGCGAGCAGCATGGTGTATCCGGCCAAGCGGGTGCGGGCCTCGAGGGCGGCGACGAAGTCCGCGAAGTAGAAGTTGGAGATCGCGGAGATGGCCAGCCCGATCGACTTCGTATGGGAGATGGCCAGCGTGCGGGCCGTCGCGAACTGGAGGTATCCGGTGATCTCGACGGCGGCGAGGACGCGCTCGCGCGTGGCGTCCTTCACGAAGCGCGTGCCGTTGATGACATGGGAGACGGTCGAGACCGAGACCCCTGCCTGGCGTGCGACTTCGGCCATTGTGGCCATCATGGCCTCCGGGGCGTGGCGGTTCGGGAACGGGCAGGGGGTCATTTCGGCCAGCGCAAGATAGCGGCTTCAGCCATCGGTGCGTAACCCCTGGTGCACCGAGTCGTGGAGATGTCCGTGATGTGCACCGGCTTCTCCCGGCGGCTAAAAGGAATTAGCAGCACACATCGAGGTCACAAGTTCGTAACAACTATGTAAAGTTGCCTTGCGGAAGCCTTGTATTAGCAAGGACGCCGCCCTCAGCATCCCCGACCATGACGAACCGATTTAGCACACCGTGCGAGGAGGTGGAGACATGACCGCGTGTCAACCCTCCACCCTGGTGCGGCGGCGCGGCCTCGTGCTGTGCCTGCTGCTGGCTCTCCTGGTCGGCCTGACCTCCGCCCTGCCGCTCACGACCCCACGCGCCGGGGCCGCAACCGCGGCTCTGGCCAACTCCGATTTCGAGACGGGTGATCTCACCGGGTGGACCGCTGAGGGCGCGGCCTTCCAGGGTTCGGTGACCTCCGACCCCGGCTGGGGTTGGGGGTGCTGCTTCAACCAGCAGGGCCAGTACCACGCGTGGGGGTTCAAGAGCGGCGGGGACGCCGCGGTCGGCTCGCTGACCTCGGACGTCTTCACGCTCGGCGGCACCGGGATGGTCAGCGTCCTGGTGTCGGGCGGCAACGACGCCGACCACCTGTACGTGGCGCTGACGAGTGCCGACGGCACGGTGCTGGAGAAGGCGACAGGGCAGGACGGTGAGGGGTATCAGCGGGTGACCTGGGACGCGCGGAACCGTATCGGGCAGCAGTTACGGATCAAGGCGGTGGACCAGGCCACCGGCGGGTGGGGCCACATCAACCTGGACGACGCCCGGATCGGCCTCGACACGGCGCCCGGCTCCTCGGAAGGCCCGGCCGAGTACTGGGACTTCGGCGAGGGCCACGGAGCGACCACGGTCGAGCAGGTCAGCCGCCAGGCCGACCCGATCAGCTACGTCTTCAACCAGGCGGTCTACAAGCCGAACAGCGACCCGCTGTGGCAGCCCGCCCGTTCGGACGACGGCATCCTCTCCGGAGCACTGCTGTTCGACGGCTACTCGACCTGGGTCACCAGAGCCGCCTCCCAGGTCACCCCCGCCCCCGACGGCCTCACCGTGGAGGCGTGGGTCGCGCCCCGCGCTTTCGAATGGGGCGACGAGGGCAAGGTCTCCGCCATCGTCAACCAGCAGGACGCCGGCGCGAAGAAGGGATTCTCGCTGGGCGTCGGACGGCACGGCGTCTGGAAGCTCGGCATAGGCACCGGCGACGCCTGGCGCGAGGTGACGGCGCCCAATCCGGCCGCGCTCGCCGCCGGTTCCTGGGCCCACCTGGTGGCGACCTTCGACCCGGGGCACAGCGTGATGCGGCTGTACCTCAACGGCGCGCAGGTCGCCGAGACGGCCGTCCCCACCAGCGCCCGACTGCAGCCCGCCCCCGTGCCGCTGCTGATCGGCCGGCACAACCAGCCCGTCATCATCAACGGCACCTTCGCCGTCAACATGTTCAGCGGGCTGATCGACGAGGTGAAGGTATACAACCGGGCGCTGTCCGCCGCCGACGTCGCGGACGGTCACAGCCAGGCACTGGCCACTTTTGCCGACGGCGAGATCCCGGCCGCGCGCATGACCCAGGACCGGTCGCGCTACGACGGTGACAAGTACCGTCCCGGCTACCACTTCACGGCGCCCAACCACTGGATGAACGAGCCGCACGCCCCGATCTACGTCAACGGCCAGTACCACCTCTTCTACCAGCACAACGTGCACGGCCCGTACTGGCACAACATCAGTTGGGGGCACGCCGTCAGCACGGACCTCGTGCACTGGCGGGACCTGCCGGTGGCCCTCGCCCCCACCGCGAACACCGTCGCGCCGGACGGTGTGTGGTCCGGCGGCTCCACTGTGGACGCCACCGGCAAACCGGTGCTGCTGTTCACCGCGGGCAACGACTCCCAGTACCCCAACCAGGCCGTCGGCCTCGCCCGGCCGACCGAACCGGCCGACACCGACTTCACCCGCTGGACCATGGCCCCCCAGCTGGTGATCCAGCAGACCGCGACCCTGGACGTCGGCTCCGGACGCAAGGTCCGCTTCGGGGACTTCCGCGACCCGCACGTCTGGAAGGACGGCAACACCTGGTTCCAGCTCGTCGGTTCCGGCGTCCAGACCACCGCCGGCGCGGACGTCGGGGGCACGGCGCTGCTGTACACCTCCACCAACCTCACCGACTGGACCTACGCCGGCCCGCTGATGACCGGCGACGTGGCGGCGTACCCCAAGACCGGCCAGGTGTGGGAACTGCCCACCTTCCTGCCGATCGGCACCGACTCCCAGGGCCACCGGCGCTTCGTGCTGCTGGTCAACCCCGCGTTCAGCGGTCCGAGCCCGTACAGCAGCAAGAACACCTTCTACTGGGTGGGCACCTGGGACGCCGCCGCCCGCCGCTGGACACCGGACACCACGCAGCCGCGGCTCCTCGACTACGGGGAGCACTTCACCGGCCCCAGCGGGACGGTGGACGGCTCGGGCCGGTCGCTGCTGTTCACCATCGCGCAGGACCGCCGCACCGAACAGGCCCACTACGACTCCGGCTGGGCCCACAACGCGGGCTTCCCGCTGGAGCTGAGCATGCGCCCGGACGGCGACCTGGCCATCAAACCGGTCAGCGAGGTGGCCAACCTGCACCAAGGGGCCCCGCTGGTGGACGTGGCGGCGCCCATGAGCGTCGCCGAGGTCAACCAGCGGCTGGCCGGGGTGACGGGCGACATGCTGCACGTCCGCGTGACCCTGCGGCCCGGCACCGCGCCGCGCGCCGGCCTGGACGTCCTGCGCAGCCCCGGCGACGAGGAACGCACCCGGCTGTTCTTCGACCCGGCCGGCGGCGGCACGTTCGGCGTCGACCGCACCAGGACCGGCAACAACTCCAGCATCGACAGCGACCTCGGCACGCACAGCGGACCGCTCGCCCTGGACAATGGCCGGATCACCCTCGACGTCCTCGTGGACCGCTCCAGTGTCGAGGCGTACGCCAACTCCTACAAGGCGATCACCACCCGCGCCTACAACCGCCGGAACGACGCGCTCGGCTTGCAGGTGTTCGGGGACGGCTCCACGACGGTGGAGTCCATGACCGTCTGGCGGATGTCCGGCATGGCCACCCTGAACGGCTGCGCTCCATGACCGGACGGCGCGTCACCATGAACGATGTCGCCCGCAGCGCGGGCGTCTCGCAGACGACGGCTTCCTTCGTGCTGTCCGGGCGCACCGACATGCGCATCTCCGAGGCGTCCCGCGCCAGGGTGCAGGAGGCCGCCAGGGCGCTGGGCTACCGGCCCAACGTCACCGCCCGGTCCTTGCGGACCAGGACCACCCAGACCATCGGGCTGGTCTCGGACGCCGTCACCACCACGCCGTTCGCAGGCGAGGCCATCCGCGGCGCGCTGGAGGCCGCCGCGGTCCACGACCACCTGCTGTTCATCACCGAGACGGCGGGCGCCGAGGCCGCCGAGTCCACGCTGGTCAACGCGCTGCTCGACCGGCAGGTCGACGCGGTGGTCCTCGCCTCGATGTACACCCGGTACATCACCCCGCCCCGGGAGCTGCACGGCCGCCGCGTCGTACTGCTCAACTGCCTCGCACCGGGATTCGCCGCTCCGTCCGTCGTCCCCGACGAGACGGAGGCCGGCCGCGCCGCCGCGCGGCTGCTGACCGAGCGGGGCCACCGCACCGGGATCTGGGCGATCGGCGGTCACTACGCCCTCCCGTCGAACCCGGAGGGCAACTTCGCCGGGAACGAGCGCATGCGCGGCCTCCAGGAGGTCCTGCGGGAGGCGCGCGCGAGTCTGGACGGAGTGGTCGAGTGCGAGTGGAACGCAGAGGACGGCTACCGCGAGACCAGCCGGCTGCTCGCGTCCGGTGAGCGCCCGCGGGCGCTGGTCTGCTCGACCGACAGGCTGTCCTTCGGGGCCTACCAGGCGCTCGCCGAAGCGGGTCTCTCCGTGCCCGGTGACGTCTCGGTGGTCTCCTTCGACGACCAGGACATCGCCTCCTGGCTGCGGCCCGGGCTGACCACCGTGGCCCTTCCCCACTACGAGATGGGCCGCCGGGCGGTCGAGCTGATCTTCGCCGACGGGCCGCTGGGAACCGATGTGCACCGAGTGCCGATGCCCGTACGGGAGCGGGGCTCGGTGGGGTCGCCCGGGCCCTGATCCCACCTCCCCCGGGGGCGACAGGCCCCCGGGGGGCGGCCCGGAGGCTCCAGACGCCGGTCATCGGCAGGTGACTGCCCGTCAGGCCGCGGCCGTGCGGTCAGGTCGAAGGCCGGGCCG
>NZ_DATDBG010000180.1:0-46661 GCF_036524955.1 Streptomyces sp. | reverse complement strand
TGTTTGAGCGCGTTCTTCACCGTTGTGGTCAGCGCGTTGCGCTGGCTCTCCAGTAGGACCTTGGCCCGGGCCCGGTTGTCGGCGTTGAGGTGCGAGGCGTACTGGGTGTCGAAGCGGCGGGCGTCGGTGAGCGCGTAGTCGATGGTGACCAGCCGCCCGAAGTCCTGGAATCGGGCCGCCGACAGGTGTGCCGGGATCCACGCCACGGTACGCGGCCGTTCTCCGGGCTGGTCACGCAGGCCGTGCACCCGGTGGACGGCCTCGACGGGTCCGAACTCACCTGCGTGGTAGGGCATGCCGACCACCAGCCGCCACGAGGTCTCCTCGCTCGGCGAGAAGTCGTGGTCGGGCAGGAACTCGGGGTCGGCGATCTCGCCGATCACCACTTCCACCGTCCGGTTCGAGCCCCGCCACACCAGCGCCAGTTCGTCCGCGCCCAGCCGACCGTCGTGCAGGTCGAAGCCGATGTCCTCGGCGAGCAGCCGCTTGAGCAGCGCCCGCCGGTTGCCCGGGTTGTCATTGACCTTGGCGTTGGCGATGACGGAGTCCACGTCCACGCCGGCCAGTTCGAGCCGCACACCCGGGTTGAGGGGGGTGCCGGTCTCCTTGATCTCCGGGAAACGGGACGCCCACTCGGTGACCTTGTGCCTGATCACCCCGACCGCGGCCCCGGGGATCGGGGAGACCACCGAGCCGTGGTTGAGTGCGCCAAGCCGTCGTACGGTCAGGTCGCGCAGAGCCGGCACGCTGGGTGCCAGCGCGGACAGCAGCAGCGTGCAGATCAGCCGGTTGTCTCCGACGAAGTTCTGGCAGGACTGCGCGAGCTGCGGGCTGTCCATGCTCCTCTCGGGCTGGTGCAGATACCGCTCGACGTCCTCCTCTGTGACGCCGTACGACCCCAGCAGGTACGGCCGCAGCTTCGTCCGGTACAGCTTGTCGGCGGCCTTGAACTCCGCCTTCAGCTTGTCGACGAACGGCTCGTCGCCGCCGTCCGCGATCACCTGGTAGAGATCGCCGAGCGGGATCAGCTGTTCCAGGCGCGCGTCGTCCCGGTGGTCGGCGAGCAGTTGGCCCATCAGCTTCAGACCGGTACGGGACCGCTGGAGGGCCGAGGAGATGTGGACGAGGGTGTCCATGAACGCGGGCGAGAAGGGGTACGTCAGCCGGAACGACTCCTCGTCCGCGCCGGTCGTGCCCTCCTCCGAGCCGAGCAGCACGTCCCACACGGCGGGCCCGCCGGTCCGCTTGGCCCTGAGGAAGGCCGCGTCGATCTTCTCCTTCGCTTCGGCGTCCTTGGGCTGCAGCAGCCGGGCGTGTGCGATCTGCGGGAGGTTCCGGTCCTCCAGGGTGATCTTGTCGAACCGCCCCGAGGCGAGGCGGAGGCTGTCCTGGATCGCGGCCTCACCCGCTCCGGACAGTTCCTCGCCGACCAGGTCGCGCAGGTCGCGCTGGCGGGCGATGAACGACACGATGGGCAGCGCCCGGCGGGAGTCCGCGCCCTCCACGAAGTTCGTGATCTTGTCCGCCTCGCGGGAGACGAACTTCTGGTCGTGGATGCGGTTGGCGAGCCACAGGATCAGTTCGTCCATGAACAGGATCAGCCCGTCGTAGCCGAGCGACTTGGCGTGCTCGGCGATGACCGCGAGACCCCGGTCCAGCGAGATGAAGCCGTGCTCGTCCTCGGCGGCGTTCTTCGCGAAGCCGGGGAACCAGCCCGCGATCGCGTCGTGCACGAGCTTGGCGCGCAGCTCGGCGGGCGTGGTCGGGTTGACGACGTTGAGGTTCACCTCGTCGCCGTCGAGCTGCTCGGCGGCGAGCGCGGTGTTCACCAGGGCCGGCGTCCAGGAGAACCCCTCGCCCCATTCGTCGTCCTCGTCGGCGGCGCCCGCACCGCCGAGGCCCGCGAGGAACTGCTCGTCGCCGACCCGCGCCCGCAGCCGCTCGATGTCCGCGAACAGGGAGTCCGTCCGGTACACCTGCGGAGTCGACGCCTTCTCGTGCAGCGCCTTGACGTGCGACACGTAGCCGCCGAGAATCCGCTGCTCCAGCGACTTCGCGCCGAGCATGTGGTACGGCACCAGCAGGAACTTCTTCCGCTCCGACGCCCCGGCCAGCCACTCGTGCCGCGCCAGCACCGGGTCGAACTCGGTGCGGGCCCGGGCCGCTCGGTCGCCCCGCAGCAGCGCGTGCAGGACCGCCATGAAGTGCGACTTGCCGGAACCGAACGAGCCGTGGAGGTACGCGGCTTTCGACGTCTGCCCGTCCAGTGCCGCCCTGATCAGACCCAGGGCCTCGTCGAAGTTCTCCAGCAGCCGCTCGGTGACGACGTAGTCCTTGAGCGCCCGGGCGCTGCCCTCCTCGGTCACCGCCTCGGCGAGCTTCAGGACGAAGTCGGACGTGGAGATGGACGGCTTGATGTCGATGACATCGCGGAGCAGCGGCGGTTCGACAGGTGCGGTAGGTGGCATGTGTCCCGACTTCTTCGTTCCGTCCGTCATGTTCCGGCTGTCCCGGACGCGCCGCCCGCTCAGCCCTCCGTCATCCTCGCACGCCGAAGGAGTACCGAAGAGGCTCAATAGCTCTTCAGAGCCTCGCGCAGTTCTGCGTCGAATGCCTTCCAGGAGGCGAGTTGGCTGACCGGACCCTGGCGATCCAGCATCTGGAGCAACCGCCTCCGGTTCTCCGAGAAGCGGTTCTGAAGTTTCCGCAAGTCGCGCCCTTTTTCTTCGCTGGCTTTGGCGATTGCTTCCTTGAGGAGGTGCTTCGGGTCCGCCACCGCCTCGGCCCTGGCCGGTTTCGGCAGGCCGAGCGCTACTCTGCCGTTCGGGTTACCGGCTACTTCGCGGATCGCCGCGGTGTCGAGCAGCAGCCATGCCTCCAGCATCCGGACGGGGATCACCGGCACGTGCGTCAGTCCCGGCCACGCAGCGGACACCGCTGCCGCGATCTCCCGGCGACGACGCTCGGGAGGGCCGTCATCGGAATCCCGGTGGATGACGACGAGATCGTAATCGGATCCCTTGTCGTTCAGTTTTCGGGCGGCTCGCAGTTTATCCGCCACCGAGTGGCCGACTGGATACCTCAGTCGATCGAAATCAGGCGAGGTCACGAGGATTTCCTTGCCTTCGTCTGCAGCGATTTCCTCAATATGCAGGCGCAGCCCCATATCGCTGGACCCCTCGCACAGATAGAGGGCGCGCACGGTCACGAACGGCTCCCCTCAAGGGTGAGCCGAGCCTGCGGCGGCGTCGTGAGATAGGGAAGGATGTCCGCCATGGTGCTGTAGCCCCTGCCTGCGCCGCCGGCGCGCCAGGTGTCGGCCAGCGGGCGCAGGCGAAGACCTCGGGCCGGTCCTTCCGCTGTGGGAACCACTGCGGTGTCGGCGAACAGCAGATCCTCTTCCTTGACCAGGGACACGATTCCCGGGGAGTGTGTGTTGATCAGCACCTGCCGGAAGGGGTTGCCCTCGCCAGGAGGCTCGTAGGGGTCCACCGCCAGTTCGCGCACCAGCTCCACCATGGCGTTCAGATTGGCCGGATGGATGCCGTTCTCCGGTTCTTCCATGCAGAGAAGACCGCGCACCTGCGGATCTTCCAGCAGGACGCACAGCGCGAGAAACCGCAGGGTTCCCTCGGAGAGGCTCCGGGCCGGCAACTCCATGCCGCCGATCTCATGGAGCTTGATCGTCAGCAGCTCGCGTTTGTCGTCGGCCTCCACGTGCAGCGTGCGGACGTGCAGACCCGACAGGTCCGACAAACGCCCCGCGACCCGTGAATAGACCCGCGCGACATCGTGGGGATACCTCTCCCTCGCGATCCGGTCCAGGCTTCGTGGCAGGTGCAGCCCGTCAGGCTGCAGATCGCTCGGGTCCGTGTAGCGGTCCGACGTACGCAGCGCGGACGGTTCGAGCGCCAGCCGTCGCCAGGACTGCATTTCCCGGCGGGCGGCCAGGATGGTGGGGTCGTCGCTGCGGTTGATCGTGGAGAGCATCGTCTGAGGGGCGCGGGACGCGGGAGCGGGGCGTGGCTGCCCCCTGCGGCCGCCGTCCGGGTGGATCCGGACGACGGCGTCACCCTCGTCGAACGACGTGGAGATGTACGGCGCGGTCGATCGGCGGCCGGTGACCACGGAGTTCCTGAACTCCTTGGCGCTGTGCGGGAACCGCAGATGATGGGGAGCCACCCGAGGCCTGATCTGACTGAGGTCTTCTGACCGCAGCGTCAGCCTGCCGCCTCGCTCCCCGCCTTGCGGGGGCTGATAACCGAGTACCAGTTCGTAGCGCAGAAATGTGGAGGTCGGCTCCGCGATGCGGCCGAAATCGTCCTCCACTTCGCTGGGGACGATCATCTCCGCGGCGAACGACATCCGGTGCTCGCCGTCGGCGTACCCGTTCCAGAACAGATCGCGGGCATCTCCGTGAAGTTCACCGTGGGTGCCGCGTACTTCCTGCGCCGCCTCCAGCATGGACCGGTCCGCGAGCAGACTCAGGAACTGGATCGCGTCGAACACGTTCGACTTACCCGTGCCGTTCTCACCGGCGATGCAGGTGAACGGACCGAACTCGACCATCAGGTCCAGAAGGTTTTTGAATCCACGGACTTCGAGTCTGGTGAGCATGCGTTCCCTCGGTCCTCTGGCTTCCCCATGACGCCCGTGGACTCCCAGGCCGTCCGCGGCGCCGCCGACGCGCACGTGAATGATAGATCGACAGACCGTGGCGTGAGGTACAGGAGCAGCCGTGGACGCTTGCCGGCTACCGCCCCTCAGGCCAGGCAGCTGGCAGGATGTCTTCGACGGGACAGTATCGGGTGGGTGTTGACGACGCACGGAGGAGAGGTCGCCGCTGTGTCCTCGGCTGGTGCGGGTGAGGCGGACAGGGGCGGGCTGGACAGGGCCGCGCTCCTTGCCGATCTGCGCAGGCAGGTGCTGGCGCTCGAAACCGATCTTCGTGAGCGCAGCGAGAACAGCGAGCGGTACCGGGGCGCGCTGAGGAATGCCTATGAGCAGGCCAGGGCCGGGTGGCGGACCACTGGTACCTACGCTTCGTGGCGTGATGAGCGTATTACTCAGAGCGCTGTGGCGTGGGTGCTCGGCACTGTCTTCGTGCGCTTCTGCGAGGACAACGGTGTCGTTTCCCGGCCTGTCATCGCAGGGCCCGGCAAGCGGTTGCCGGAAGCAGAGGAGCGGCACAACGCGTACCTGTCCCAGAGGCCCGGGGCCAGTGACCGGGATTGGCTGACCGAGACTTTCGGCTCTCTGGCAAGGACCAATGAGGCGCTTGCCGGGGTATTCGGCACAGGGAACCGTCCGCTGTGGGAACTGGCCCCCTCCGCCGAGGCGGCGGCCGGGCTGATTGCCTTCTGGCGGCGGGGTGGCAAGGACGGCGGTATTCGCTACGACTTCACCGACCGCGAGCGACTGGACACCGGTTTCCTCGGCGGCCTCTACGAGAGCATCAGCGCGGCTGCCCGCAAACAGTACGCTCTGCTCCAGACGCCGCCGTTCATCGCGGATCTCGTCCTCGACCTCTCCCTGGAGCCGGCGGTCGCGGAGTTCGGTGTCGATGGAATCCGCTGCATCGACCCGGCCTGCGGATCGGGAACTTTCCTTCTCGGTATGTTCCGGCGGCTTTTGGCGAAGATGCGTGCCGCCGCGACGGATACCCCGGACCGGGTGCTGATCGCCCGGGCGCTGGATTCCGTACACGGCTGCGACAGGAATCCCTTCGCCGTGAGTATCACCCGCTTCAGGCTGGCGATGGCCGCGCTCCAGGAGAGCGGTGAACGGCGGTTGGAACGGCTGCCTGCCTTCCCGGTCAACGTCGCCGTGGGCGACGCCTTGCTGGACGGACGGGGTGGCATGGGTCGGCCACCGTCTCTCCTGGTGACGAGCGAGGATACGTCTGACGACCTGGCGTCGGACGTATCCGGGTTCTCGGAGCGGTGCGATCTGCTGGGGCGCGGCTCCTACCACGTGGTGGTGGCGGAGCCGCCGTTCATCAGCGTCAAGGACAAGGCGGAAAGTGCCGCGTACCGAGCCCTCTATCCGACCGCCATCGGCTCTTTCCCGCTGTCGGTGCCATTTGCCGAGCGCATGTTCCAGCTCGCCGTGCGGAGCGCCGAGCGGGGATCGGGGGGCGGTTATGTCGGGCAGTACACATCGAGTTCCTTCACGAAACGCGGGTTCGGACACAAGCTGATCGAAGACTTCCTGCCGCGGGCAGGGCTGACCCACGTCATCGACACATCGGGGGCCTACGTTCCCGGTCACGGCGTCCCGACGGTGATCCTCGTCGGACGCAACCAGCCCGGTGCGCGGGATGTACGGGTGGTCCGCGGAGTACAGGGCGAACCGAAGCCGCCGGATGACGGGTCTCCAGGGCTGGTCTGGAACGCCATCGTCGAACAACTGCACCGGCCCGGCTCGCGGTCGCACTGGGTGAGCGTCCAGGACGAACCCCAGTGGGTATTCGGGCAGTTCCCCTGGAACCTGGCCGGAGGTGGGGAAACGGACCTGATGGACGTGCTGGGGCATGCCCCACGGCGGTTGGGTGATCTGCTCGACGGGACCGTCGGCCCGGTCGGCGATCCTGCGCCGGCGGACGTCTTCGTCCTGGGACGACCATGGTTCCGCAGGCACCCGGATTCAGCGGTCCTGGGACGCGCCATGGTCACCGGCGCGACCCTGCGGGACTGGCGGGCGGAGGCGTCCACGGCTGCACTGGTCCCCTACGACGCCGCCGACGTTCCGCTCCCTCTCGATCTCGCGTCCGCCTGGGGGCGCCACCTGTGGCGCATGAGACAGCTCATGAAGACGACCGCCGGGCCGGGGCACGTGAGGGGGTCCGAGCCGTGGTGGACCTGGCGGCGCTGGACACCCGACCGGTACAGGGAGCGGCGGGCGATCAGTTTTGCGTCTCTCGCCTCCCACAATCACTTCGCGCTGGTGCGCGGGGAGCGGGCGTTCAACCGCCTCGCCCCTCTGCTCAAGCTGCCCGACACGGCCACGGAGGACGATCATTTCGCAGTGCTGGCCGTTCTCAACTCCTCGGCTGCGTGCTTCTGGCTCAAGCAGGTCAATCCGAGCGTCGGTTCCGACCAGCCGGGCAGTGGTTCCCACGGGGAGGAGTGGGCTCGGCCCTACAGTTTCGCGGCGGCCCACTTCAAGAACTTCCCCCTGCCCGCCGATCCTCCGCTGTCGCTCGGGCGGGCGCTGCACGCGCTGAGGCGACTGCTCACGGGTTCCGAACCTGCTGCTGTCTGCACCGCGGAAAGCCCTCCCAGCCGGGCCGCGCTCGACGCCGCGCGCGCTGTTCACTGTGATCTGCGCGGGCAGATGATCGCGCTCCAGGAGGAATTGGACTGGACGGTCTACGGCGCGTACGGCCTGCTGGCTCCCGACGAGTCGTCGCGCCTCGTCGTCCCGCCGGGGTCAGAGGTACCCGAGGTCCGACTCGGCGAGCGAGCCTTCGAGATCGTTCTGGCCCGAAGAGCGGCAGCCGGTGAGGCCGCGGACTCCTGGTTCGTCAGGCACGGTACGACGCCGGTCACCGAGATTCCGTCGCGCTGGCCGGCCGCGTACCGGAAGGTCGTGCAGGCCAGGATCGACGCGATCGCGTCACGCCCGGGACCTGCCCTGATCGAACGCCCGGCATACAAGCGGCGGTGGTCCACGGAGCCCTGGGACGAGTGGGAAGGAGAGGCGCTGCACACCTGGCTGCTCGACCGCTGCGAGGACGAGGAACTGTGGTTCAGCGCCGAAGGCGGCAGGCCGCACCCTCGCCCTCTCACCGTTGACCGACTCGCCGACGCGCTCGGTGCGGATGCCGAACTGCGGGCTGTCGCGGCCCTCTACGCCGCTGACTACCTGGACCTGCCCGACGCCCCCCTGGCCGACGTCCTGGCGGCAGTGCTGGACGCGGAGCACGTGCCCTACGTCGCGGCTCTGCGGTACCAGGAATCCGGGCTGCGGAAGCGCGCGCAGTGGGAACGGGTCTGGGAGCTGCAGCGCAGGGAGGACGAGACCGGCGTAGCGCTCGGTATCCCGGTTCCGCCCAAGTTCGCGTTCCGCGACTTCCGCAGGGCTGACTTCTGGCCCCTCCGGGGGACGTTGGACATCCCCAAGGAGCGCTTCATCTCCTACCCGCCGGCGTCTCCCGACGACGACAGCACATTGGTCCTCGGTTGGGCGGGCTGGAGCGAGGCGGACCGCGTCAAGGTCCTCTTCGACCTGGCCGACTCACCCGCTCGGCGCTCTCGGGGGGCGGAGGAGATCACGCCCCTGCTGGCAGGCATCCAGGAGTTGCTGCCCTGGGTCCGGCAGTGGGAGGAGGCGTCGACGAAGCGCGGGCCCGGAGCCGGTCAGGCCGACGCTTTCCGGCGATCCCTTGACGAACTGCGGGCCGAGTACGGGCTCGGCATGGACGACCTGGCGTCCTGGCGTCCCCGGAAGATGCAGTCCCGCCGTCGCTGACCGCCGCGCCGACTCGGTCGCGATGCGGTCGCTTGCTCGACACCCGGCCCGGACACGCCCGGCAGTCGTTGCGACTGCCGGGCAGCGGGATACCGATCGCCGTAATCGGCGTCCCGCGCCGGACGAGTTCCAGGCTGTGGGCTCAGCCAGGACGGACGGAGCCACCAGCCTGGTAGGCAGCGCCCGTGATCGTCGGGGCGTTGCCCGTCAAGGCCAGGTCCGGTCGATTCCGTCCGCGTGCACGGCGTAGGCGGCCGGGCCGCCCTTGGCGCACCACGGCCTGGCACAGCTCATCCACCTGGTCCGGCTCCATGTCGTACTCGTACGCGATGTCCTCGACCGTCTCTCCGGCCTCCCAGAGGTCGGTCACGGCCTTCACCGGCACGCGGTTGGCTGCTACGACGGGCAGGCCGTGGCCGAACCGGGGGTCGATCACGACCGGGACGACGTCCCCGTACTGGCGAAGCCGGAGACTGGAGGGGAAGTCGTCGCCCGCGTCCCATGACAGGTACTGGAGATACTGGGCGACGACCTCGTGGATCGGTGCCTGTCCGTCGCGGGCCCGTCGCAGGTCACCGAGACCGTGCTCGACGAAGATGTCAACGCCGTCAGTCGCGATACGCCTGGACACGAGGCCGTAGGGGGTGTCGAAGGCGTCCCTGACTGCGCCCGCCGCTTCCCGGACCTCGGTCATGCGCAGGCCGAGACCCCGCAGCGACCGTAGTACGTACGCTTCGGCCACGGCTACGAACGGCACCGAGGGCTGCCCCGACCGGATCGGCTCCACGCGGTGTACGAGCGGGGCCCCGGCTGCCGTGCCCTTCAGCCAGGTGTTCAGCGTGGACTGCGGGGATCTGGAGATGGGAGGACGTCTCCGAGGGCGTAAGGAGCCCGTCCGTGAATCTGTCGATCATGGTGCCTCCTTCCGCTCTTCCCCTGAGCCGGAGAGATCCTTCCACAGCCAGCCTCCCATGGCGCGCACCCTCGGTGCGGCTCGTCGTCCGTGTGCGGTGGGGGCAGCGCGTCAGCCGCTGTGGAGGGGGACGCCAGCGACGACGGACTTGCCGCGGGTGGGGCGGGGGAGGACGGCCCAGGCGGCGGAGAGGGCGTCGACCAGGAGGAGCCCGCGCCCGCCGGTGGCGTCGGGGGCGGCGCGGGTCAGCATGGGTACGCCGGGGCCCGGGTCGGAGACGGCCAGCCAGTAGTGGCCGTCCGCGGGCCACAGGACGAGTTCGATGAGCTGGTCGTCGGTGGGCCGGGTGCCGTGGCGGATGGCGTTGGTGACGAGCTCGCTGGTCAGGAGGCCGAGGTCGTCGCCGAGTCGGGGGTGGCAGCCATACGGGAGCGCGTCCGTCACGGCTTGGCGGGCCCGCCTGACGGACGCGGGGTCGGCGGGGAAGCGCCAGTGGGACGGTACGGCGGGGACGGCGGGCCGGATCGGGTTTTCGGGCATGGCGGAACTCCTCGATGGCGTTGGATGGTGAGGGGCGCGCGGACGTGCGCGTGGGGTACGTTCACGCCGCCCCGACCGTGCCGGTGGCCTACCTCCCTGGGCGCGGCACACCCGTCCCAGGGCAGGCGGGCATGCTCACGCGGTGCGCTTCCGGCGTTGCCGTCAGTGGCTTGCGCGTAACTAGAAGCTAGCATCACGTGGGGGCACTTAGTAATGCACTCTTGGTAAATGACCCCACCGAGTGGATCTCGGTTGCGGTTGTGGGCAGACTGATCGGCATTGAGCAGGTGAGAGAGGACGGCATGTCGACACGACGCACGCCTACCGCGCGCCAGAAACGGCTGGGAGCCGAACTGCGCAAGCTTCGTGTGGCAGCAGGAGCGACGACTGACCACGCCGCCGAGCTGTTGGGCACCGATCGGATGAAGATCTCCAACATGGAGTCCGGCGTGCGAACGATCAGCCCGGAGCGCGTACGCACCCTGGCGACCGACTACGGCTGCACCGAACCCGCTTACGTGGAAGCTCTGGTCGCCATGGCCGACAACCGCGAGCGCGGCTGGTGGGAGGAATACCGCAACACACTCCCGCCGGGCATGTTCGACATCGCCGAACTCGAATGGCACTCCGCGCGCGTGCAGACCGCTCAGACCGTGCACGTGCCTGGGCTGCTCCAGACCGAGGACTACGCCCGCGCGATCTTTGCCGCCGGACTCCCTCCGATGTCCCGCGTGGACGTCGAACTGCACGTGGCCCACCGGCTGGCCCGCCAACGCGTCTTCGACCGGAACGCTCCGCTTCCGTACGTGGGTTATGTCCACGAGGCAGCTCTGCGCATGCAGTTCGGCGGCCGCAAGATCATGCGGGATCAACTCGACCATCTCGCCGCCATGTCCGAGCGGGCCAACATCACGATCCGGGTCATCCCGGTTGAGCGCGGCTCGTTCCCCGGCGCGGGTCATGCCCTTCTCTACTCCGAGGGCGTGGTCCCGGAACTCGACACCGTGCAACTCGACTCCGCACACGGACCGGAGTTCACCCATGCCGACGTGGACTTGACTACGTATCGCGCCCATCTGCGCTGGATGGCGGAGTCCACCCTGACCGCGGACGAGTCGCGGGACTTCATCCGCGCCATCGCGCACGAGTTGTAGGAGACCGCATGTCTGAGATCACCTGGGAAGAGCCCTTCTGCGCGGCAGGCAACAACTGCTTCCGCCTCGGCACCGACGCGGACGGCAACGCGTACATCGCCGTGAACGGCCAAGAGGATCGTTACCTCACCGACTCCATAGAAGCCCTGCGCACCCTCATCCGCGATGTGAAGGCGGGCAAGGCCGACCACCTCCTGTAGGCCGCGCAGGCCGGGGCTGCAGCCCGTCCGCTCCGTCCCGGTCCGCGTGCGGCGGTCTTCTTCTTCGTACGGCGGCCGCGCGTGCGGGCCGGAGAGGCGGCGCCGGACGTGCGGGGCGTGGTCGGTCGGACCCACGACCGGTCCGCGTCGCTCGGCGGGTCAGCCGGGCGGTCGGGGTGGGCGCTGTTGCCCGGTGCCGAGCTCGTTCAGGAGCTGCCGGCCTGCCGTCGTGAAGGGGTGTTCGGGGCCCAGGCTGTGTTCGCGTCTGGCGACGACCTCGGCCATCAGCTCGACTGCCGATTCCCGTCGGCCGAGCGCGGCCTGGGTCCGGGCGTGAAGCTGCCGCGCGGACAGGGCGATCGGGTAGTCGGGACCGAAGCGTCGCCCGTATTCCTCGGTGACCAGACGGATTTCCTCCTCGGCGGCCTCGAAACGGCCCAGCAGATACAGCGCCCAGGCGTGGTTGTGCCTGGCTCCCACAGTGACCGTGTGATCGGCACCGAGGTGGCGGACGCACTCCTGGGGCAAGGACAGCAGCGTGCTGTCGTCCTCGGCGGCGAGTTCGGAAGCGGTCAGCATGGCCAGCAGACTGGAGCGGGAGCGCAGAGTCAGCGGGTGTGAAGGACCCAACACCGCGCGGCGACCCGCCACGGTGGACCGGAGGAGCGCAAGAGCTTCCTCGCGTCTGCCGAGATTACCGAGCACGAGTTGAAGCCCGTGGGCGCTGTCCAGCGTGTCCGGATCACCCGCACCGAGCAGTCGCTCCTGCTCGGCACGGGTGCGGCGAAGGAGCTCTTCCGCCTCGGCGTACCGCCCCAGACGAAAGAGCGCCCGGCCCGTCCTGGAGCGTGATGCCAACACCACTACCGGGGCTGCCGCGCTGCCGGACGGGTCGAGCTCGTCAAGCAGACGGCGCAGTTCCGCGGCCGCCTCGGGCTCGGCGGCGAGCAGACGTCGGAACCGTCCCTGCCACTGCGCACGCAATTCGCTCAGCGTCTCGTGGTCGCCGCTCGCCTGCGCGGCCAGTGCGTCCTCTCGGGACGCCTGCAACTCGGCGCCGACAGCCTCGGCGCCGTGGGGCTGAACGCGCTGCCACAGCTGAGTGATCCCGTCGCGGGCACGCTGCCAGGCACCCGTTGCCATCAGGGCGACCAATGTCGCTCCAGCGCCCTGAACGAGTGATGTGACTTCTGGATCCACAGCTCCCCTGACCGTACTGTCCAGCGATCATTCGGTCTTCTGGTGATCTGATCACATGAAGTTCGATCAGGTGCGGATGTGATCAGTACTCCACTCGATTACTATCACACTTTGGGCCTGGAACTGGACAAGGACTCTCACGTCCTCCAATGGTAGGTGCTAAATGGCTGGTTCTTTTCGGAGTACCGCATCGGGTATGGCTGCTCCGGTGTGTCGAGTGTTAAGATCGGGCGTTTTCGCGCCAAGGAAAGAAAAGGGGCAGGACTGTGGCCAGGCCGTGGGAAGCGGACCCGACGACGACATTCCTGAGGCGGCTCGGTAAATCGCCACAGGAACTGGGAAACGCGACGGATAATCCCGACTGTCCGGACATGTGGGAGCTGGAGAACGGGGATATCGCAATCATCGGCAGGGACCTCACGGGCTCGCTCGGTGCGAAGTTGCCCACGGGAGTGTCGATCGGCGCCGATGAACGACTCGTGGTCATCCCACGGAACATGCTGATCGCTGCGAAGCCGGATATCCCCAGTGTTTGATTCGTTCTCCGCCGGCGTGTCCGAACGCCTCGAACGCCCGACATATCACGAGGACTTTTACCGGGTCTTCAAGAGCGGCATTCCATACTTGAACAAGCTCGAACGCGGCCAGAATTTCAAGGAAAAAGGCTTCGCGAGCTGGGAGTCCTTCGCCGCCGGCCAGTGGGATCAGGCGCTGTCCCTCATCGAGGAGAAGCGTGATGTCTACCTCCGGCAGTTGGAGGAAGCGGACCGGCTCGGGGTCGCGCAGCGCCGTCTGAGGGTCGTCGAATTCCCGGTCACCCCGTATGTGCAGTGGGAGCTCCACGTCCTCCGTTTCAAGGTGGAGCTGGGGGACCGGATCAAGGTGATCGACGCCCGGACGATCTCCGACATCGAGCAGGGCGGTCCCGTCCCCGAGGTGGTCATCCTCGGAGACGTTGCGATGTACGAGGTGGTCTACGACAGCGACGGCAACGCCGCGGGAGCCAACCGGTTCACGGACCCGGCGCTGATCCGGGAGACTTCAGCCGGTTTCGACGCGCTCTATGAGCGCGGGGAGCCGTTGTTCGACTTCTTCGACCGAGAGATCGCCCCGCTCGCTCCGCCGTCCGTCGAGCGGTGAGAACAAGGCAGGACCTGCGCCTCCGTGCAGGGCTCTCCCGGCGGCCGGGGACATACGACTAACGGCAGATGAGCTTGAAGTCGGTCGCACCCGGCCGGGCGCGGAACTTCACCTCGTGCCCCGCATCGTCGCTGAAGACGGCCTCCGTCTGGGACTTCAAGGTCATCGTGCCGCGCTGGGTGGGGTTGTCCCACTCAGCGGGCGGGTTTCCCGAGCCGTCGGACAGCGGGGTCTCCGCTTCGAAGTATGCCGAGCCGATACGGGCCTCGTCGATTCCGCAATGCGTATAGAGGTCGAAGGGAATCGTCCGGGCGGACGGTGTCGTTCGGACGCCCTCTCCGCCCTCGACGACCGTGCCACAGCCCGTGAGTACCCCGGCAGCCAGCGCGAAGGCGACGATGATGTGTCCAGTTCTCTCAGCCATGGCCTTTCGATGCGCAGGCCGGGTCGGTGGTTCCGCACCTCCGCGCCACAGTTGCGGTGATGGGCCGTGTCCATCGTGTTGTCCCTCGTGCCGGAGGCCGGAGCGGCGGGCCTATGGTGCAGTCGCTCCGGCTTCCGGCAGGTGGCTACTTCTTCTTTGCCGTACGGCGGCCGCGGGTGGGGGCCGGGGGGCGCCAGGCGCGCAGGTCGTCGTCGGTCAGACCGTGCTCGCCCTGGATCTGCGAGCGGTAACCGGCGAAGAAGGCCGCCGGCGACATGCCGTACAACGGGTCGAACTCGTCGTGCCACTGGGTCAGCCACGGCTGGAGCTCCAGCAGCCCGGCGAGCAGCGGGGTCAACTCCTCCGTGGTGGCGGCCTGGTTCGTGAAGTACGTCGTCAGCGCCTGCGCCTGCTCCCGGTGGTCCCATCCGGCCCATCCGTACAGGTCCGGGGTGCCGCCGGTGGTCGTGGAATAGGAGATGAAGCGTTCCTTCGGCACGTCCAGCTTCCCCCGGGCCCGCCAGTACGACGGCTTGAGGAAGTCGGCCGAGGTGTACTTCGGCGGCACGGGAATCGTGTCCCGGATCTTCCGCTTCGCGGGCTCGTCGGGGGCTGCGTCCTCCTGCCGCTGGAGGTCCCACACGTGCTCCCAGTCGGCTCGCTTCTTCAGCCCGGTGGGCGCCTTGTAGCGGAGGGCAGCCAGGAACGGTACGTGCTCGTCGGCCAGGAGGTCCGTCACGACGGTCGCCAGGTCCTGGTGAGGTGCGTAGATCGCGGCGACCGATACGAAGTCCTCGTCGCGGGACAGCGCGTCGGTGAGCTGGGCCCGCGTGAGGAGGGTGGGCTGGTCGCCCTCGCCGTACCAGAGGTCCCGGGTCTCGATCCGGTCGAGCAGCCACGAGCGGAGGGCCTTCTGCTGGAGTACGTCCCAGCCCTCGGTCGCCCAGCGCCGCTTGTACTCCGGCCGCTCGATCATCCCGATGGCCCGGGAGGTCTCGATGACGTCGATCCGCTTCTGGACGATGGCCTTGTATGCGTCCGGCCAGTGCTCGGGGATGGTCGTGATGGGCGTGGACCCGTGCCGCTTGAACCACTCGCCAGAGGCTTCGCCGGCCTCGACCCGCCGGGCCAGCACGATCTCGAACGCCCGCTCTCCGAGTGCGAGTTCGGGCACGTCGGCCTCGGGGGTGCGCAGGTCTGTGGAGTGCAGGTTGTAGAGCGAGTAGACCTGCCAGTCCAGCTCTTCCTGCAAGGCGATCATCAGCCCACGGATGTTCTTCCACTTAGCTCGCGCCTCGCGAAGGACGCCAGTGGTTGGGGTCGGGTACCCGGAATTGACCAGGGCTTCTGGGCTGGTATTTGCAAGTTCCTGTGCGAGGGCGTCCAGTTTAGTGGGGAGAGTTGTGGGACAGTTGGCTGGCAGAGGGAGTTCGCCAATGGAAGTTCCGTTGAATTGATAGAAATCCTCAAAGGGCAGCGTGCTTTGACGTGCTCCGTGGGCGTCAACTGTGCTGCCCATGTTATGACTTACCTGCTTGAGCCAGAATCCTACAGTGGAACTGTTTAGTAGGCCGAGCAGCTCCAAATGATTCTTTTCGCTGGTCAGCTTTGGCATCTTGATCACAGGGGCAGACTGTTTAAAGACCCGCCCGCCGCGGTCCAGCGTAAAGTGATTGTGCGTCGCCACGAAGGCAAACGTGATCGATAGAGGCGTTCGATGGGCCGACGTTGTGTACTGCATATATTCCCACCAGCGCAGCCCCGCATCTGCCATATTTCCTTGAAACGTGCGCCTTGCTTGGAGTGTCCGTCGCAGGGGCCAGAGTTCCTGTTCGATGGTGCCGAGCTCGAGCCCTTCGAGATATGGATACCAGATGGACTCCTCGGGCGATGCATCCCAGTCGCGGACGACTTCCCCGACCAAAAGAGGGAAGAGGGCGTTCCGGTCGGCGAATGTGCGATATGCCCGCCGGAGGGGTCGAATATACGCTTCATCCGCCCCAACTCGGGCAGCTCTTCCAATCGGCTTCTCGACTACCGAGATGAGCTGTCGGGTGCAACTCTTTTCGATGGTGTCGAGTACCTCGAGTCCGCCATTGGACAGCACCCACGGATGCTGGCCGAAATGATCGTGCCGATCCAGATCGTCAACCGAAATCCATTGACTAGTTGATCGGGGCTTGTCGATTTGATCCAAGATTGCCGTCCACACAAGGCCCTCTTCGCCGTGGCGAGGTGCTGAAGGCTCCCCCTGGATGCTGCGTACTGTACGAATTCTGGGCGAACGTTGTTCTCCGCCGCGCCGCCGTCCGACGAGGATGACAGTCGGCGTCCCGTGTCCAGGGATGTAAGCTCCGGATGTGTCGATAACCTCCGTCAGTTCGACTTTGTGTGCGAAGAACTCTTCGATCAGCTTAGCGCCGAACTCTCGCTTCATGAACGAACTGGCCGTGATCTGGCCGATCATGCCGAAGCCGCGCCCTTCCGCGTCGCCTATTTTGGTCAGCTGGAAGAATCGCTCGGCGAATGGCACCGACAGCGCGTACGTACCGGCGCAGGACGCGTACAACTCCCGGTACAACTCGTTGAGCTTCTTGTCCTTCACCGTGATGTACGGCGGGTTCCCCACCACCACGTGGTACCGCCCCGGCTCCAGGATGCCCTTGAACCGCTCCTCGTGGATGTCCTCCGTCGCGTACGCGAACTCCGCCAGCGGGTCGCCCGACTCCTCGCCCTCCAGGGTGAGTTCGAGCTGCCGGGCCTTGATCAGCGAGTCGCCCACCGCCAGGTGGATCGGCCACTCCCAGCGCCCCGCTTCCTCAAGCGTCCGCACGCCCGCCGCCGCCATCGCCGCGACCAGCAGCCGGAAACGGGCGATGGCCACCGCGAACGGGTTGACGTCCACGCCGTGCACCGCGTCCAGCGCGGCCCGTACCCGTTCGTGCCGGTCGATGTGGGGCAGGCGGTCCGCCCACAGGCCCAGCATCCGGCGGAAGGCCCCGAGCACGAAGTGCCCGGACCCGCACGTCGGGTCGATCATCCTCAGCTCGCCGAACGCGCCACCCAGCTCCCGTACGACCGGGTCCATGGTGCGGTCGAGGATGAACTCCTCCACAAATTCCGGGGTCTGGAGCAGCGCGTACGTCTTCCGCGCCGCCTCCGACAGGTCCTGGTACAGGTCGCCGAGGAAGCGCGTCCCCCACCCCTCCGTGCCATCCTCGTTCAACGGGTCCGTGAAGTCGTGGACGAGCGTGCCCTCCTCGTCCCGCTCGCGCCAGAACTCCACCAGCTCCCGCGCACCGTCGTGCGACACCGGGATGTGGAACAGCGGATTGCGCTCCGGATTGAACAGCAGCTTCCCCGCCTGACCGGACCCCAGCTCCGCGAACGCCTTCTCCAGCCACCCCCGGTACGTCGGGTCCGGGTCCTCGGCCACGTACGAGGCGTACCGTTCCAGCGCCAGGTCGCGCCGCTCGTCGCTCGGCCCGGTCAGGTACGGCTCGGGGATCAGCAGGTTGTCCTCGCAGAACCGTACGAAAACCGTGCCCAGCACCCACGCCACGGCGACCTGCGTGACGCGCTCGTCCAGCCAGGAGTTCCAGGTCGCCCCCGTACGCCCCAGCTCGCGGGCCCGCTTGTACTCGCGGTCGAGCTTCGCCCGTTCCTCCGGAAGCTCCCGGACCTGTTTGCCCAGGTCGGTCTCGACCGCCTTCACCTGCCGCTTGAGGTCCTCCAGCAGCGCCTTGCGGTCGATCACGACGTACGCCCCTTCGTAGCATTCGTAGCACCGGCATCACTCGTCACGGCAGTTTCCCGCCCCCGTTCCGCACCCAGAGGTCCGGAAGCTCGATCCATTCGCCCAGACCCGACTGGTACGGCACGGCGACACGCCCCAGCCGCGGCCCCCGCGCCGGATCGGGCTGCGGGCACAGCAGCCACAGGGCCCGCCCGCCCTGCCGGGCCCGCGCGGCGAGCCGGTCCAGGACGCCCATCGCGTCGTACCGCGCCAGCACTCCGGCGTCCACCATCAGCACCGGCCCCTCGCCCATGCCCAGCTCCAGCCGCCCGCCGATCCGCGGCTCGATCAGCCCCCACGCGGTCTGCGCGTACTCCGCGAACTTCATCGCGGGCCGCGAGCCGGCCGGCGCCACATCCGCCTTGAGGATGGTCTGCCATGTCGGCTTGGGCCGCGGATCGACCTGCTCGTGCATCGCGGCCAGGAACAGCCCGGCCACCGAGACCACTTCCGCACCCGGCCTGCCGTCCTCCGTCTCGCCGAGCCGGCGGATCGCTTCCCGCATCTGCAGGGTCTGGACGGTCAGGACGCGGAAGCCGTCCCGCCGGGACGAGGCCAGGAGCCGTTCGCCGGTGCGGATCGCGGCGGCCCGCTCCGGGTCGTCGTCGTAGCGCGTGGAGTGCGCGGTGAACGTACGGCCGCGGGAGCCCGACGTGAGATAGCTGGACAGGCTGTCCGCGTGCCGGGGCAGGTACCGCTGGGTCCTCGTGCCCTCCCGGGTGCTGAGGACGAGGTCGAACCCGGCGTCGTGGAGGGCCTTGGTCAGGCGGCCGCCCTCGGGGAGGGTGTGGTTGCCGGCGGCGTCCAGGAGTTCCGGGAAACGGGACGTGACCCGCTCGTGGATCTCGGCCACGGTCAGCCCGGGCTGGTGCTCCTCCGCGAGGCCCGGCACGAGCTGCACCAGTCCCGCCTGCGTCAGCCGCAGTGCCCGCACCAGCGGCAGGTTGCGCGGGTAGATCTCCAGGCGCGGGGTGGCGGCCGCGTTGCGGGACCCGGCCGCGGCCAGTTCGACGATGCGCCGCTCGTCCCAGGAGACCGCGCCGCTCGGCGGGGCGACGGCGCCCAGCTCGGCCAGTACCGTCGCCGACGTGGGCAGCGTCTCGGACCTGGCGAGGCGGTCGGCGACGCGCCCGAGCCGCTGGGCGTAGGTGAGCAGCCCGGGGCCCGACGGGGTGTCGGGGGAGTCGTCCTCGCCGACTTCGAGGGCCAGCAGGCCCGCGCCCATGCCCTCGTCGACCGCCTCACGGTTGGCCGCGTGCTGGAACTCCTCGTTCTGCCGGTCGAGTTCCTCGACCTCCACGACGGTCCGTACCGCGGCCAGGGCGAGTGCGCGCCGCTGCTCGCGGCTCTCCAGGCGGGTGCCCCGCCGTACGGTGAGCGCGTCGGCGATCTCGGCGGCCGCCGCGACGCGCCCCATGGCGCGCAGCAACTCCAGCACCTCGCCGCGCAGCGCCTGCACCGCCGGGTGCCTCTTCCAGCGGGCGCGCTGGATCTTGAGCATCTGCGGGATGCGGCCCGCGCTCAGGCCCAGCGCGTCGGCGACGTCCTTCTGCTTGGGCCAGACACCGATCTCCGGCAGGGTCCCGTCGTCCCTGGGCAGGCGCAGCAGCAGCCGCACCATCTCGACCTCGTTGGCGTTCGCGCCGTTCTTCCTCAGCTCCGGCACGAAGATCGTGGCGAGGGCGTCCAGGCTGACCGCGCGCAGCGCCCGCTCGCCCAGCGCGGCGGCCTCGGCGCCCGCGCCCGCGGCGACCGCGTCGGTGAGCACGGCCTCCGCGGCGGACAGCTCCTCCCGCGCGTCCTTGCGGCCCTCGGGGGTGAGCGGCGCCGCGGGCTGCTCGGCGAAGCGCTCCCGCCACTGCCTGATCCGGTCCAGCACCTCGCGGCGGGTCTTGGGGCCCAGACCCGGGGCGTTGACGAGCCGGCGCTGGCTCAGATCGAGCAACTGCCCGACGCTGTGGACCTTGAGCCCGTACACGAACGAGATGGCGGCCGGACCGAGCCCGGACATCTCGATCGGGGTGTCGCGGGTCGCCGCCTCCGCCAGCCGGTCGCGCTGCTGTTCGGCGGTCTCCGGCTCGGCCGCCTGGATCTCGCGGGGGGCGGGTGCCCGGGCGGCGTCGGCGGCCGGATGCCCGCCGGCTCGGGTGCGGTGCGAGGAGGAGGGGAGCGTGTCCTGGAGGTCCAGGAAGATCTTCTTCCAGGCGTCCCGCATCGGCTTCAGCTCGCGGAACCGCTGGTCCGCGTCCCGGTGCAGCGCCTTGCGGAAGAACGTCACCAGCCCGTCCCGTACCGCCGGGTCGAACGCCTCGGCTGCGATCGTCGGGTACGGCTGCTCCGCCTCGTCGGTCTGCCGGGCCGTCGCCCTGCCGCCGCCCCACACGGGCAGCTCGCCCGACGCCATCTCGTGCAGGGTGACGGCGAGCGCGTACCGCTCGGCGTGGCCGTCGTACACCGACCGGGACAGCGAGCCGACGAACGGGTCCAGGTAGCCCTCGGTGCCGGCCTGCGTCTCCTGCACGGGGTAGCCCGCCAGTGAGAAGTCGATCAGCACCAGCTCGCGGGTGCGGTTGGGCCGGACGCGGATCGCGATGTTGTCCGGCTTGATGTCCCGGTGCCAGACGCCCTCGCCCTCCAGGAAGTCCACCGCGCCGAACAGGTAGTCGCCGTACGCCTCCAACTGGTCGACGATGAGGCGGCCGCCCTCCCGCAGCTGGCGGGCCACGGTCTCCTCGCGGCGCCGCGCGGGCCTGCCGCCCTTGTCCGCAGCCGGGTCGTCGTCGCGCTCGTCGCCGACGTACTCCAGGACCAGGACCGTACGGCGGCCGATCTGCTGCGGCTCGGGCTCGATCAGGCGGATGATCCGGGAGTCGGCGCGCAGCCGGCCCATCACCTCGGCCTCGCGCACCAGCGTCTTGGCGCGCTCGTCCGAGAGAGCCACCTTCAGTACGGCGAACGCCTTTGCCCTGCCGCCCGCCGCCGGGTCCACCGTGACGTCGCGTACCAGGAACGCGCGGCTGGTCGAACCGGTGCCGAGCCGCCGCCGTACCTCCCAGCGGCCCGCCAGCACATCGCCGGTCACCGCGTCCAGCGGGTCCTTGTCGGGCTCGGCGGGCGGGGTGTCCTCGGCCGGGGGGGCGGTCAGCGAGTCCTCGACGGACTCCAGGAGTTCCAGGAACTCCGCGGCCGACGCCAGCCGCTGCTGCGGCCGGTAGGCGGTCGCGGCCTGCACCAGCTCGTCGATGTCCGGGGACAGGCCGTCCACCACGGCGCTGGGCCGCAGCCCCTCGCCGGCCTCCAGCCGGGCCGTCAGCTCGGCCTGACTCGCTCCGGGCGCCCTGCCGGTCGCCAGCAGGTACGTCAGCATGCCGAGCCCGTACACGTCGAGCGCGACCGGGTCGGCGTTCAGGGCGGTCAGATCGGGTGCGAGATACGGGTCGGCCTCGTCGGCGAGATGCGCCCCGGCGTTCGACAGCGCCGTGGGCGCGAAACGCTCCCCGGACTGCCCGTGGTCGCTGAGGCGCTGGACGGCCACCTGCCAGTCGGAGATCTGCAGATGCGGGTTCAGCCAGCCGGCCTCCTCGCCTTCCGCACCGGCGGCGGCACTCCGGCGGCGGGTACGAGGGACGACGTGCACCGCGTGCGCGGACAGGGTGCGGTGGTAGACACGGGCGCCGTGCGCGCTGCGTACCGTCTCGGCGAGCTGGCGGACCAGCGCCATCCGGCTCAGGACGTCCAGCTTGTCGCCGTACTGCGCCAGGTACTCGTCCAGCCGCAGCGTCCGCGGATCGTAGTCGAAACTCAGCGCCGGACCGGCGATGTGCCCGTCCGGGTAGTAGTCCTTCAACTGGACGACGCCGGGATGCCTGAACCGCTTCAGCACCGTCGCCTCGCGCCGGGCCGCCTGCTCCACCGACGCCCGCAGGCTCGCGTCCGAGCCGCGCTCGCGCAGATAGACGCGGATCCGGGCGGCCTCGGGCAGCACGCTGTGCCGGGCCAGGTAGTCGGCCCAGGTGGGGCCGGTGTCGAAGGCCTTGCGGTTGAGAAGGTACGGGCCGACCTTGTGCGCGGCGTCGCTGCGCTGGATGCCGACCTGGGCCAGGGCGGCCTTGATCTGGCGTGATTCGGTCGGGCCGATGCGGTGGCGGGCGTCGCGCGGCGGCTCCTCGAGCATGTCGACGAGTTGCGGGACCGTGTGGACGCCGTGCTGGTCGTGGGGGGCCAGCCGGACCCGCAGTGAGGAGTCGGTGAAGCAGACAGCCTCCGACACCCAGACCGGCGCGCCCGCCCGCCGGAGCAGGCTCGCCAGCTCCTTCGCCTTCTTGTTGGCGAGGTGCAGCGGGTTGCCGTGCGCGACCTGGCGGCCGCCGGGCTGGGTCTGCACCCAGCCGCCGTTCCGCGACTCGACCGAGCCGTGCCAGTCCTTGAGCTCGATCAGGTACACCCCGCCGGGAGCGATGACCAGCAGGTCCACCTCGCGGACGTGTCCGGTGCCCGCGGTGAAGGTGAAGTTGGACCAGGCCCGCCACGGCTCGGCGTCCGGCAGCTTCTCGCGGATCGCCTCCAGGCCCCGGCGCTCGTGCTGGAACTCCGAGTCGGTGACGGTTTCCCACCGGCCGTCCCGCATACACCTGCCCCGCTTCTTCGCAATTCAGCTCGACCAGCCCAAAAGGGGCGCAGTGAGCTGCAAAACCCCAAGCTCGGATCGTAGCCGCTGGGTGAGAGGCGCGAGGCGGGTCGGTCAACGTGGACGCGGAGCGGTCCGTGGGAGCGCGCCGCGACCGGTGAGGGCGCACCACCCCGCGCCGAGTGTCCGGTCCGCCGACCGGACGCCCGGACCGGGGATCCGCGGTCCTCACCCGATGCGCCCCCGCCGCCCCGCCAGCACTCCGTAAGGTCGTCTGTGGCCGTGCGGCGGTCCGCGATGTCCGCTCCATTCGCGGCGGGCAGCCGCTGCGTGTCTAGGCTGGGGTCATGGGCAAGGGGCAGGTCACGCTCTTTCTCTGCGGCGATGTGATGCTCGGCCGCGGCGTCGACCAGATCCTGCCCCGTCCCGGCGACCCTGCCTTGATGGAGCCGACGATCCGGGACGCCCGCGCGTACGTCGGGCTGGCGGAGGACGCCAACGGGCCGATTCCCCGCCCGGTCGACTTCCTCTGGCCGTGGGGCGACGCGCTCCCGATGCTGGACCGGGCGCGGCCCGACGTGCGGGTGGTCAATCTGGAGACGAGCGTCACCACGAGCGACGAGTTCGCGGTCGGCAAGCCCGTGCACTACCGGATGCATCCCGCCAACCTTCCGTGCCTGACCGCCGCCCGCCCCGATGTGTGCGTCCTGGCCAACAACCATGTCCTGGACTTCGGCCGCACCGGACTGCGGGAGACGCTCGCCGTCCTGACCCGGGCCGGGGTGCGGACGGCGGGGGCGGGCCGCGATGCGGCCCGGGCGCGGCGTCCGGCGGTGGTGCCCCTGGCCGGCGGCGGCCGGGTCCTGGTGCTGGCCTGCGGAATGCGGTCCAGCGGCATCCCCCGCACCTGGGCGGCGACCGAGGACACGGCAGGTGTGGACTACGTGGCCGAGCCGTCGCGGGTCGCCGCGGTGAAGATCACCGAGCGGCTACGCCGGGTGAAGCGGCCCGGTGACATCGTGGTCGTATCGGTGCACTGGGGGTCCAACTGGGGTTACGACGTCTCCGCCGCGGAGATGCGGTGGGCGCGCGCACTCATCGACGGCGGCGCGGACCTCGTGCACGGACACTCCTCGCACCACGCGCGCCCGGCCGAGACGTACCGCGGCAAGCTCATCCTCTACGGCTGCGGCGACTTCATCGACGACTACGAGGGCATCGACGGGTACGAGCGCTACCGGGACGACCTGCGGCCGGCCTACCTGGTGACGGTGGACCGGGAGACGGGGCTGCTGGCGGGGGCGGTGGGCGGTGCGGCGGTGCTGGGCGGTGCGGGGGACGACGGCGACGCGGGGGCGGTCGAGGCGGCTGGTGGCGGGGCGGGCGACGGAGCCGCCGTGCGGGTGGTCCTGTTCCAGGCCCACCGGATGCGGCTGCGGCATGCCTCACGCGAGGACACCAGGTGGCTGCGGGACGTGCTCGACCGCGCCGGGCGCGACCTTGGCCCGGGGGCGCGGATCGAGCGCCGGCCGGACGGGACGCTCGCGCTGCGGGGGGTGTGAGGGCTCGGGGCTCCGGCGGGGCCAACCCCGACGGTCGGGGCTGTCGCCCCGGCTGCCGGACGGGCCGGGCGCTTCCGGCGCCGGGCCTGCGGCGGGGTTCCGGTCGTGGGGGCTGGGTGCTCCCGGGGGTGTCGGCGGTGCGAGGCCTGCGGGCCGCAGCGCTCCCGGCGTCAGGCGGGTCGCCCCTTCCGGAGGAATCGCCGCAGCCGTGCCAGCGGCCAGGTGTTGATCACGTCCTCCGCCGTCAGCCAGCCGCGTTGCGCCGTACCGATCCCGTAGCGCAGATACGCCAGGTGCGGCACCGCGTGGGCGTCGGTGTCGACCGCGAACCTGGCGCCGTACTCCTTGGCGCGCAGGATGTCCTCGTCGCTCAGGTCGAGACGGTCGGGCTGGGCGTTGACCTCCAGCGCGGTCCCGGTCCTGGCGCAGGCGGCGAACACCTCGTCCCAGTCCGCGTCCACGCCCGGCCGCCGGCCGATCAGCCGGGTGGTCGGATGGCCGATCACCTGCACGTACGGGTTCTCGCAGGCGCGTACGATCCGCCGGGTCATCGCCGACCGGCTCAGGCCGAAGTGGGAATGGACCGAGGCGACGCAGATGTCGAAACCGGCCAGGAACTCCGCCGGCCAGTCCACCTCGCCCTCCGGGCCGATGTTGAGCTCGGTGCCGTGCAGCAGCCGCATCCCGCGGTGCTTGCCGTCCAGCTTCCGCAGCCGCCGGCGCTGGGCGAGCGCCTTCTCGTCGGTCATCTGCTCCATGAAGAGGTCCGGTGCGTGGTCGGTGACCGCGTAGTAGGCGTAGCCGCGCTCGGCGGCGGCCCGCACCATCTCCTCCAGCGGGGCGAGGCCGTCGGTCAGGTCGGTGTGCGTGTGCAGGTCGCCGCGGACGTCCCGTTCGGACACCAGGACGGGCAGCTCGTCGCGCAGACCCGCCTCGATCTCACCGCGGTCCTCGCGCAGCGCGGGCGGGATCCAGGGGAGGCCGAGCCTGGCGTACACGTCCTCCTCGGAGCGTGAGGCGACCAGCCGGCCCTCGGCCTCCGTCCCGCGCCTCGTTCCTCTGCCGGCCGGACCGCCTGTGCCCGCGGGTCCGCTTCTTTCCGCTGATCCGCCCGTGCCGGTCGGCCCGCCCGCCACCTCGAACAGGCCGTACTCGGACAGCTTGAGCCCGTGCCGTACGGCGATCGTGCGGGTGCGGATGTTGTGCGCCTTGGAGCCGGTGAAGTACTGCAGGCCCGCGCCCCAGGACTCCGGCGCCAGCACCCGCAGATCGACCTGCAGGCCCTTCACCGTACGGATCGAGGTCTTCTTGGGGCCGTGGGCGATCACCTCGGCGGTGGATGCCAGCTCGGTGAGCGCGTCCATGAACGCGTCCGACCGGTCCGCGGCCACGAGGATGTCGATGTCGCCGATCGTCTCCCGCATCCGGCGCAACGACCCGGCGTACCCGCACTGCTCGCAGCCGGTCACCCGGGACAGCTCGGCCACGATCTCCTCGGCCACGCCCATGGCCGTCGCCAGGGTGATCCGTTCGCCGGCCTGCCGCATCAGCGCGATGCCCCGCAGGATGTTCTCCTCGGTCTTCGGCCCGAACCCCTTCAGATCGCGCAACCGCTCCGCCCGGATGGCCTCGGCCAGCTCGTCGACGGACGCGATGTGCAGGTCCTCGTAGAGCACCATGGCCTTCTTCGGACCGAGGGTGGGAATCGTGATCAGTTCCCGCACCCCGGCGGGAATCCTCGCCCGCCGCTCCTCCACCGCCGCGAAGACCCCGGTCCGCAGGAACTCGACCACCTTCTCCGCGATCGACTTCCCCACTCCCGGGATGCCCCGCAGCCCCTCCGCGTCAAGCCGGGACACGTCCTCCGGATACCCGCCGATGGCCCGCGCCGCCTTCTCGTAGGCCCGCGCCTTGAACGCGTCGCCTCCGGTGATCGCTACGAGGTCCGCGTACTCCTGCAGTACCGCCTCGACCTCTTCGTTCGGCCGGACCACGTATCCCATTTTACGGCGGTCCCCGCACCGTCGTCCTGGCCGAGGACCGGAGGTCTCTTGGCGAAGAGCTGGAGGCCGCGGGTCTCCCCGGTGATCACAGAGCGTCGCCACTCTGTGATCACCAAGAACTGTTCCTGTTCGCCGACGGGGGCGCCCCCGCGCCTGTCCGTGCGATCCAGACCCGTCGCCGTGCCGAACCCTGGCTGACCAGTGCTTTCCCGTACCTGCGAGCAGCACCACCCCGACCGGAGCGGGGGAACCCGGCGCCCGCCCGACGCGACAGCCGGACCCCTGCCTGTCCACCATTCGCCCGGACGACCGTGACGGCCCCTCGGAGAAACCGACGGCCGTCACGGACATCGGGGGTCAGGCGACGTAAGTGATGTTGTTGCACGAGAGGACGTTAATGACCGAGCCGAGCTCAACTCCGATCGCTCCGAGCAGTCCCTGGGACTGCCGCATTCCGCAGTTGCTGTTCTGTGAACTGGGGTCGGGCTGCGAAATGTGGGCGCTGCCGGACTCCATGACGTACTTGGCGCTTGCGGCGTGGCGGTCTACGGCGTGTTCGTTGCCGAGTGCGCTGGCGCTCCCCGCGCCGGTGAGAGCCAGCACGCTGACACATACCCCAAGAAGCGCCGTTTTGCGGCGACGTTGCATCGAAACCTCCGTGTTGTGATCTTTCCGTGCCAAAGATGTGTATCAACGCAGACTCGGATTTAGGCCTGCCCTGGCGCGTTCTCACCCGATGGGTGTGGGGTGGGCTGCCGTACGGCTCCGGGCTCGGGCCGTGGAGCTGTCACGCGGCGCGGACGAGTCGCGGCGGACGGTGTATCGTGCTCGGCCGCCTCATGGCTCGGCGCCCATGGCTCGGCTGTGGGTCAACGCCGCCGACCGGGCGAGCCTGCGGGCCGGCATGCTGGCCGTCGCCGCCGATCGCGGGGCCCACGACGGCCAGTTGCCGGCCGCCCGCAACGGGTATCGCCCGGCTGCCGACCTGGTGCGGGAGCACCTCGAGCGTTCCGCCGATCCCTGGCTGCTGGTCCTCGACAACGCCGGCGACCCCGCCGTACTCCGGGACGGCAGCTGGTTGCGCAGCAGCCCGCGTGGCAGCGTCGTCGTCACCACCGGCCGGGCGGCGGCGCGTTGGTGGCCGGGGGCGGAGTTGCAGCACATCGGCGTACTGCCGCGTGAGGATGCCGCTCGGGTGCTGTGCGACCTCGCTCCGGAGAGCCAGGTCCCCGGCGGCGCACTTATCGATTACCGCTGAGGTCCTCGTCCTCGGCAGGATGGGCGCCATGACCGAGATCCAGACCCCTCGCCTCCTCCTCCGTCGCTGGCATGACGACGACCTTGTTCCTATGGCAGAGATCAACGCGGACCCGCAGGTCATGCGCTGGATCAGAGATGGCTCTGTCCGTGATCTGGAGCAGACGGCGGAGGATATCGAGCGGTGGGAGGAGGAGTGGGACGAGGAGGGCTTCGGTCTCTTCGCCGTCGAGCTGCTGGCCTCGGGCGAGCTGGCCGGCTTCGCGGGTCTGTCCGTCCCCCGGTTCCTGCCGGAGGTGCTGCCTGCCGTGGAGATCGGCTGGCGGCTCGGCCGGCAGTACTGGGGACAGGGCTACGCGTCTGAAGCCGCCCATGCCGCGCTGGAGTTCGCCGTCCAGGATCGTGGTCTCGATCGCGTCATCAGCATCAGCTCGGTGGGCAATGACGCCTCGGAGAACGTGATGCGGAAGCTCGGCATGGTGCCGGAACGCGAGACGACGCATCCGGTGTACGGACATCCGCTGCGTGTTCACACCATCGATCTCACCGAGTTCCACGCTTGAACCGACCGCATTCGCTCGGCGGCGGTGCGGTCGCCGGTGCACTACCGGTGCCGGGTGCCGGGGGTTGGGGGGGCGGCGGGGCGGCGGGTACGGCGGGTCAGCGGGCGGAGTGGCGGGCGGCTGCGGTGGTGGTGGTGGTGAAGCCGCAGTCGTCGAGGGCGGCGTGGACGGCGGCGTACGCGGGCTTGGGTCGCAGGCCCTGGTCGAGGAGGTCGGCGGCGCCCCAGCCGGGCAGTGCGGCCGGCACCCAGGAGTACGCGTCGCTGAAGCCCCAGACGGTGAGGGACACGCAACGGCTCACAGCGAGACAGGCCTCGGTGGCCGTGGCGTAGATGTCCGCCTGGGTGGTGAGCAGGGCGTCCGTCGGCGGCAGCGGCATCCGTACGTCGAGTTCGGTGATCGCCACGTCCAGGCCGAGGTCGGCGAAGCGGCGCAGGTTGGCCCGGAGGGTGTGCAGGGTGTTGTCGGTGGTGACGTGCGTCTGGAAGCCGACGCCGTCGATGGGTACGCCGGCCGCACGCAACTTCTTGACCAGCGTGTAGAGGCCGTCGCTCTTGGAGTTGACCGGCTCGGTGTCGAAGTCGTTGAGGTAGAGCTTCGCCGCGGGGTCGGCCGCGTGCGCCCAGGTGAACGCGTCGGCTATGTAGGCCTCGCCCAGGTGCCGGTACCAGAAGTTGCCCGTGTCGACCGTGCCGTCCTCGGCCAGCGCCTCGTTGACCACGTCCCACACGCCGACGCGACCCGCGTAACGCTTCATCAGGGTGGTGATGTGCGACTGGAGGATCGCCTTGAGCTGCGCGTCCCCGATGGTGCCCTGGGCGACACCGTCCGTGAGCCACCCCGGCAGCGACTTGCCCCAGACCAGCGTGTGACCGCGCACGGACTCGTTGTGGGCGGTGGCGAAGTCGACCACGGCGTCGGCGGACGTCCAGTCGTACGTGTTCCGCCGCGGTTCGACGAGCGCCCACTTCATCGCGTTCTCCGGCGTGACGCTGCCGAACCCGTACCTGACCCTGTCCTGGTATCCGCTCTCGCTGGTCAGCGCCCCCGCGTGCACCGCCGTCCCGATCTTCAACGTCCGCGCGGCGGCCGGTGCACAGAAGGTGTCGGTGTCGCCACTCGCGGAGGCGTCCGCGGCCACGACCGCCGTGAGGGCGGCGGCGCCCGTGCGTACGGCCACCCGCCGTACGGCTGACAGGCGGAGCTTCATGACCCGTTGACCACCTTTCCGAGACACCGCTCGTATCCTTCCAGGCCGTCTCGGCGTGCGGCCGGTTCGCCGCAGCGGGTCCCGGGATCAGGCGGTCGGGCGGGTGAGCAGGAGTTCGGTGTTGTGGTCCGCCGGTCCGCCCGACTTCTGGGCGGGTGTGGCGTAGGGGTCGTTGAGGGAGAGCTCGCGGTAGAGGGCGGCCAGGTTGGCGTCGGAGGAGGGGTCGGTGAAGTCGGTGGTGTAGGGGGCGGCCGATTCGACGAGGGTGGTGAAGAGGGACAGGGTGCCGTCGTGGTTGTCGGTGAGCTCGATGACGCGGGCGTGCTGGGGGAAGTCGATGTGGGAGGCGGTGTTGATCTCCCAGAAGGCGCGTTCGGGGGTCGGGTGGCCGTGCGGGGTGATCCGGTTGGCGTGGGTGTGCCCGTTGATCCAGGCAAGGACGTTGGGGTAGCGCTGGAGGAGGGCGACGAGCTCGGCGCCGTCGTGGCGGGCCTCGAAGAGGTGGTACGGGTCCGGGAGCAGGTTGTCCATGGTGGTGCTGGAGTGGTGGCTGAAGACCACGACGAGCTGGTCGGTGGAGCCGCGGCGGACCAGGTGGCCGTCGGCGTCGTACCAGCGGGTGCTGTACGACTGCAGGACCGATTCCAGCCAGCGCAGTTGGGCGGTGCCCAGCGAGCCGTCCGCCCCTCCGGCCCGGTTGGTGGTGTCGAGGCTGATGCCCAGGACACCCGGGGCGACCGGGAAGGTGTAGTGGAGGGTGCCGCCGGCGGCCGCCGCCGGGGTGAAGCCGTGCCCGATCGGGCCGGGACCGGTGTACGCGGGGTCCAGGTGGGCCTGCGCGAACTGCTGCGGGGTGAAGGGCGCGCGGCGCGGGTCGGGGGTGACATGGCGGACCGGGCCACCGCTGGTGAGGAGTTGGGTGAGCAGCAGGACGGCGGTGGCCGGGTCGTGGCGGATGGCGTCGGCCAGCTTCGCGGCGGTCGCGTCGTCGACGCCTTCCAGCTTGCGGTCGCCGGTGTAGAGCGAGGACAGCAGGCCGAGGTCGGGCAGCGTGCCCTCGATGCTGTCGTCGTGGTTGCCGGCTGTGGTGTACCAGGGAGTGCGCAGGCCGGGGGCGGTGAAGGGGCGGCCGGCGGCCGACAGGAGACCGGGGATCTGCGGGAAGCCGGCGGCCTTGTAGTCGTCCTGGAACGACGACTCGGGCTGCCAGTACGCGGCGGAACCGGAGTTCTGCACCCCCTCGTACCGCGACAGGTCCCCCGTGGCCGGCGTGATCCGGCCGCCGCTCATCACCGACAGGTACCACTCCAGCTCGGCCTGCTCGTGGTTGTCGGTGTTGTCGCCGGTCGCCATGACCAGCGAGAACGGGCTGCCGGTGTACGGCCCGCCGGGCAGCGCGTTGATCCGTTCCACCAGCGACGACGCGCCGCGTACGGTCAGCGCCTCGTGCGGACGGTGCGCGGAGTCGGTGAAACGGGCCAGGTACTCGAAGCGCGCCGGGGACTCGGCGTCCGCCAGGTGCAGGTCCGTGAACTGTACGAAGGAGGCGAGCGCGGTACGCCGCGTGTCCCGTCCGGGTGCGGCCCCCGCCAGTTCGGTACGGACGGCGAGCGGCCAGCCCGGGCCCGACGCCAGCCGCCGGTACAGCCCGCCGCCGGCCGGCGTCGCCACCTGCTCCAGCGTCGTGCCCTCGACCCGTACCGCGCGGGCGGCGGTCGCGGCCAGGGCGCGGTCCCGGTCGGCGGCGGAGGCGTACCGGCCGTCCGTCAGGGCCAGCGCCGCGGCGGCGGCCACGGCCGAGGCTCCGGAGAGGAACTGACGCCTGCTGCGTGCACGCATTCCGAGGTCTCCTGACGGTCGGGTGGGGCGGGCGGGGTGGTCGGGTGGCCGTGGGGCAGGGGTCGACGGCTCGTCACCGTCGGCGCACACCCGTGTACTACCAGCCGGTAGCAGGGGGCCGCCAGGGTGGGGACGCCGGTTGGCCGCGGCGTGAACACGCCCCGAAAGGCGGATCACCGACGACCGGGGCGGGGCGCGGCGGAATGTACGGGATGCGTAGCACGCCGCCCCGGCGGTCCGAACGCGTGGTCGCGGGGCAGGATGGCCCACGACGGGACGGACGGACGACGTGCACCGTGGAGGACGTCCTCCCCGATGCCCGGGGGCGCCGGGGAGGACCACGGCCCCGTGACCGAGTCCGCCGGCCGCTACTCCAGCGTCCCGCTGATCAGCGCCGCCGACGCACATGTGGTCGGCGCCGGGCCCGGGCCCGGCGGGGTGCCGGGGGCGCCGCAGGAGACCGTGAGGCTGACCTTCTGCCGTTCGGGGACGAGGATCGCCGAGGCCCAGTGGAAGTCCTGCTCGCGGAAGTTCTCCAGGGCCGGGGCGAGCAGCGTCCTGCCGCCGACCGCGATGGTGACGACGCCCGAGTCGCCCTGCGGGTTCTCCAGCACCAGGTCGGTCAGCCGCATGGTCTTGCCGGCCGGCACGGTGTACGTGCCCGAGTCCGTACCGCCCGCCGTGGCGGTCGCGCTGAGCCGCTTGGAGAAGAGCTGGGCGCCCGCCGGGGCCACCGGGCCCTGGCCCGGCTCGACCGGGACCGGCGGCGGGGTGGCGCCCACCGACCTGGCCGCGTCCGCGGCGCCCTGCGCGGCGCTGTTCGCGGCCTCCGCCTGCTGGTTGGCCCGCGCCGCCTGGCTCGCCGCCGCGGCCACCGGCTCCTCCACCGCGGCCTTCGCGGCGCTGCGCACCGCCGGACGCAGCAGCCCATACCAGATGCCGACCAGCACACCCGCGAGGGCCAGCACCGCCACGGCGGCCCGCAGCAGCCCGCTGCCGAGGACCGGCTGCTGGACGTACGTGCCGTCCAGGACGACGGGTTCGGCGGGGGCGGTCAGCTCGGCCGGGTTACCGTCCGGCTCCAGCAGCCCTTCGACCGACGACGCCTCCTCGGCCCGGCCCCGCGGGTCCACGCCCGGTACGGCGGTCACCTGGAAGGAGTGCGGGACGGCCACCCCGCGCCACAGCCGCCGCCGGGGCCGTACCGGCATCTGGACGAACGCCGCCCGGCCCGGCCCCACCACGGTCGGCGCGGACGGCAGCCCGAACCGCAGCGCCTGCGACCGGTCGGCGCCGGTGAGGGTGACGGCCACCGGGTGGTTGCCGCGGTTGTCGACGGCGATCCGGTAGCGGGCCCGCCCGCGCCCCTGTGCCATCTGCGGCGCCAGCTCGGCGGACACCTGCGCGTACGGGAGCACACGCAGCACGCCCTCGGGCACGGTGGCGGTCTCCGGCTGCTCCCGCGGCAGCACGCGGACGCCGAACGCGAGGTCGCCCGGCGGCACCGTCGAGTCGCGCGGCGGGCGCGCGATCAGCGTGACCTGACCGGCGGTGTCCGGGTAGAGCGAGATCGTGACGGGCTCGACCTGGGTCCACCCGGCGGCGGGCCCCACGACCTCGAAGCCGTACGCCTCGACCAGGGAGCCGTTGTTGCGCAGCTCCAGGGTGATCCTGGCCTCCTCGCCCGGGAGCACCGGGACCGGGGCCGCGTCCAGATGAGCGGATGTGGTCATGGCAGGACGGTAGAGACCGTACGTACGTCGTACCGGCCCCGTACGGACACCTCCGAGGGCAGGGTGCGTTGCCCGTTGAGTCCATGTTGAGCGCCTGCTGACTGCCCGGGTGTTCACTGGAGCCGAAACGGGATGGGGGCCCGGGGTTCGGGGTCCCCGGAGTACGGCCCGGCCGGCCGCGACGGCCGCGCGGGCCAGGGCCCGCGGTGTGGATGATCCGCGCGACAGGCCCAGGGGGAGCACGAAGGGGGAACGCGCCATGCACTATCAGGGGGGAAGCGGTACGGAACGGATTCCGGTCCGGCTGACCGCGCAGGACCCGATCACCCAGGCGGGACTGGCCGGGCAGCTCCGGACCCGCCACGAACTGCGGCTGCTGACGGACGGCGAGGAGGGCGAGAAGGTCGTCGCGGTGTTCGCCGCCGACCGGGTCGGCGAGTCCGAACTCCAGGTGCTGCGGCGCCTGCAGCGCGGCGGCGAGGGCCGTACGGTGCTGGTCGCCACCGAACTGGACGACACGGGGTTGGTGGCGGCGGTCGAGTGCGGCGTGGTCGGCGTGGTACGGCGCGCCGAGGCGTCGGCGCAGCGGCTCGCCGACACGATCACCGCGGTGGCGCGCGGCGAGGGCAGCGTCCCCGCCGATCTGCTCGGCCGGCTGCTCGATCAGGTGGGTCGGCTCCAGCGGCAGGTGCTCGACCCGCGGGGGCTGGCCTTCACCGGGCTCGCCCAGCGCGAGATCGACGTGCTGCGGCTGGTCGCCGACGGCAAGGACACCGCGGAGATCGCCCGCACCCTGGCGTTCTCGGAGCGGACCGTGAAGAACATCCTGCACGACGTCACCACCCGCCTGCAGTTGCGCAACCGCTCGCACGCGGTGGCGTACGCGATGCGGATGGGGTTCATCTGAGGGTGTGAGTGCCGGGCCGGCGGCCCGGCCCGGGGGACCAGGGCGCGCTGCCGGCGCGGCGGCGGTCGGCTGACGAGGTGTGCGGGTTCGCGGGCGCGGGCCTCTGCCGGGGGCGTGGTCGGTGGGCTTGGTCGGCGGCGTGGCTGTGTGGGCTCGGGTGCGGCGCCGTGCGTGGCTGTGTGGGCGCGGGTCATGCGGCTTGGGCGGGTGCCGTGGGCGGCTGGACGCTTGCCGGGTGCGTGGACGGGGCCCGTGGCTGGTGGGGTGGCCGGGCGGATGCGCGGGCCCGGCCGCTGCCCGGGCGTTTGCTGCGCGGTGGACGGGGCCGTCTGCGGAGGTGTGTGGCCGGGCGGGTCTGGGGTGGGTGCCTGCCCGGTGCGTCGGCGGGGCGGCCGCGAGGTGCGCGGGGGCCCGCACCGGTTTCCGCGCACCGCTTGCCCGTTGGGGCACGGCGGCCTTCCCGAAGCGCTGCCCGTCTCCGGCTGCTGGCGGACCCGCGCGGACGCGAGGGTGTGACTGAGGAGGTCTGTCCGGACGCCGGCGCACCGCACGACGGTCGCGCCCGGGGGAAGGGTCCGGGTGACGCGGTGCGACGAGGTGTGGTCAACCCATGGGGGCGAGGGCCTGCGGCGCGAGGCGGGAGCGGCGGCGCCCGGCGCCGGGACGCCGGTGACCCCGCGGCCGGCGTTCGGCGTGACGCCGACCGGTCTGCCGACGGTCGGCCCCGCGATGTCCGGTCCGCCGACGGTACGGCTGCCGGTGTCCGGCCGGTCCGGCCCGCCGTCGAGGGCCGGTCCCCCGACGTCCCGTCCGCTGACGGCACCGCTGCCCGCGTCCGGTCCGCCCGGCACCGCGCCGTCCAACCTGCCGACGCCGGTCGGTCCGGCGGGATCGCCGCCGCCGGCGCCGGTGCCGTCACGCCTCCGGTACGCGGCGCGAGCCCTTCGCGCCGGGTGGCGCGCCCGCCGGCCGTCCTCAGATCTCGCCGCTCCGGTGACGCGTCCGCGTCGCGCGTACGCCGCGCGGGGCGGCACCGGGTGTCGCGGCGGCTTGCCCTCGTACCGGTGATCGCCCTGCTCGCGTCGCTCATGGTGGCCGTGTCCTGGGGGACGCGGGTCGCGGCGGCCGATCCGACGCCGCCCGCGGGGCCGGACCCGGGGCGGATCGCGTACGTCGGGAGCGGGGAGCACCGCGGCCTGCAGGTGATGGCGGCTCCGACGTTCTCGGACGGCCCCGGGCCGGGGTGCGGCGGCGGCACCTGCGACGGCGGTACGGTGCCGGACCCGACGGTCTTCACGCCGCTGCTCGGCCAGGGTGAAGCCGCCGACGACTGCCAGGCCTCGGCCCGCGGCGACGACGTCGTGTGGATCAGCGACCGCGTCGGGGACGGCGAGGGCATCTACCGGCGTACGGGCGGCGGCCCGGTCACTCCCGTACTGCTGCGGCCCGGCTGGCGGCTGGCCGACCCCAGGCTGTCGCCCGACCGGCAGTGGATCGCCTTCGCCTCGTTCGAGGTCGGACGGGACGGCGGCGGCACCCTCGACTCGGAGAGCCGCTGCGACGACTCGGACTACCGCACCGTCCACGCGGACATCGACACCGCCTCCTCGCTGTGGATCGTCCGCACCGACGGCACAGGCCTGCGGCGGATCGCCGAGCACGGCGGTGCTCCGGACTGGTCGCCCGACGGCGCCCAACTCGTGTACACGGACGGCGCCAAGCTGTACCGCCTCCCCGTGGCCGGCGGCACCCCCGTACAGCTCTCCCCCGACGGCCGGCTCGCGTTCCGGCCCGCCTGGGAACCGGCCGGCGGCGAGGACCGCGTCGCGTACGTCACGGTGGACCCCGAGGACCAGAGGCAGCGGCTGGTGCTGGTGCCCGCGGCCGGCGGGGGCACGCCCACCGTCATCGCCCGTCGCCGGACGGGAGCACGCTGGCGTTCTCCCGGTACCGGCACTGCTCGTCCATCATCCGCGTCGGCCGGGTACCGGCCCCACGTGCGACCAGCTCACCGTCCGCCACCCCGCCCGGCACCGTCACCCCCCGGATCGCCCCCGACGCGTTCAACCGGCACATCTGGACCGTCCCCGTCGCCTCGATCAGCGCCCAGACCGACCTCACCGCCGTCCAGTGCGGAAGGGACTGCGGCGTCCTGGACCAGCGGCCGGCGTGGGACCCCGCGGGCAGCGGCATCGCCTTCACCCGGCGCAGCTCCGCCGACTCCTCCGGCAGCCGCGGTCCGGACAGCGCGGTGCTGCTGATGCGCGCGGACGGCAGCGGCTGCCGGAGCGTACTGCCGTCCGGCGCGAGCTGCCCGACGAAGATCGATCCCCCGCCGGCCGACCCGCTCGCCGATCACCCCGACAACGCGGCCTGGTCGCCGGGCGGTACCCGGCTGGCCGTCGACGTCGTCGTCGACGGCTTCGACGGCTGGGACCGCCGTATCGCCGTGGTCGACCCGGCCACCGGCTCCGGCGAGATCCTGCCCAGCAGGCTCGGCCATTCGGAGGAGGAGCCCACCTGGCAGGCCACCGCCGACCTGGCGGTGACGCTGACCGGCCCGACCACGCCGATCCTCACCGGAGCCACCGCCGACCTCACCCTGCATGTCGTCAACGGCGGCATCGCGGGCGCGCCCGGCGCCCGTACCGACCTCGCGCTGCCCGCGGGACTGGTGGCGGCCGGCGATCCGGTGCCGTCCCAGGGCACCTGCACCGCCGCGCTCCACTGCGACCTCGGCGCGCTCCCGGTCGGCGGCGCCGCGGACGTGACGCTCACCGTACGGGCCACCGCCCCCGGCGCCTATCCGGTGACCGGCAGCGCGGACAGCGACCTGATCGACCACCAGCCGCAGGACAACACGGCCACCGCCGTCGTCACGGACCGCGACCCCCCACCGCGGCCGGCCGACCCGGCGGTGAGCGTGACGGTGGTTCCGTCGAGTGTGCTGGCGGGTGAGCCGGTGACGGTGACGTTCGTGGTGACGAATCGGGGTGAGGGTGCGGCGAAGGGTGTGGTGCTGGTTCCTGCGGTGCCCGCAGGGGTGACGGTGGGGTCGGCGGTGCCGGTGTGTCCGGTTGCCGGGTGTGCGTTGGGGGATCTGGCGCCGGGTGCGACGGTGACGGTGACGCGTACGGTCAGTGCGGCGCACGCGCTGAGCGGTAACGCGGTCGGCACGGTCAGCTCCGCTTCGGCCGACGCGGACCCGGCGAACAACACCGCGACGGCGCCGCTGACCGTACGGGAACGGCCACCGGTCGTCCACCGGGTGCCCGCCGACCCGGCGGTCGCGATCGCCGTCACGCCCGGCACCGCGTACACCGGCGGTGCGGGCACCACCGCGACGGTCACGGTCAGCAACCCGGGCAGGGCGAAGGCCACCGGGCTGACGGTCGCCGTGGTGCTTCCGCCGGGGGTGAGGGCCGGCGCCGCTTCCGCCGGAGAGCCGTGCGCCACGACGGCCGGCTGCCCGGTGGGCGATCTCGACCCGGGCGCGTCGTCGGAGGTGACCCTCAGGCTGACCACCCCGCGCGCGCTCACCGGCACCGTCACGGCCAACCTCAGCACCACCGGCTCCGACGCCAGTACCGCCAACGACACGGCGACCGCCCGGCTCACCGTCCGCGCCCCCGAGGTGCGGCTCACCCCGGAGGTCGGCCCGCCCGGCGCGGTCACCCAGGCGCGTGGCCGGGACTTCCCGCCCGGGGCGGTGCTGCGGCTGACCTGGAACCGCGGGGTGACGGTCGCGACGGCGCCGGTACGGGTGGGCCGGGACGGCACGTTCAGCGCGCCCGTGCTGGTCCTGACGCAGGACGCCCTCGGGCCGCGCGACCTCCGGGTCGCGGACAGCGCGCCGGTGGCGAGGTTCGGACCGGTACGCGCCGCCTACCTGGTCGTACCCGGGGTGCTGCAGCCCTCCGACTTCACGTGGCGCAGGTGAGCCGGTGATCCACGAGGTGGACGACGCGCTGCGCGACCTGGTACGCGCGGAGGTCGGCGGCCCGGACATCGACGTCGTCTTCGACGCGCCCACCCGTGACTGGGCGGCCCGCCGCAACGCGCCCACGGTCAACCTGTACCTCTACGACATCCGGGAGGACCTGCGCCGCCGCTCGCGGGGCCGCCGCAACGTGTACGACGAGCAGGGCACGGTCGTGGCGCGCACCCTCCCGCCGCGCTACTTCAAACTGTCCTACCTGATCAGCGCGTGGACCCAGCGCCCGGAGGACGAACACCGGCTGCTCTCCTCGCTGCTGCGCTGCTTCCTGCGGCACGACGCGCTGGCGGCGGACGGGCTGGGGCCGGAACTGTCGGGCACCGGGCTCCCGATTCCGCTGACGGTGGCACTGCCACCCCCGGAGGACCGGGCGTTCGCCGACGTGTGGACAGCGCTCGGCGGCGAGTTGAAGCCGTCGCTCGACCTGGTGGTGAGCGCGCCGGTGACGGTCGCGCCGGTGTACGCGGCGGGGCCGCCGGTGGAGGAGGGCCTGAGTCTGCGGTTCGGGGATGCGCCGGGGGCTTCGGCGCCGGGTGCTTCGCCGCCGGGTGCGGAGGGGGAGGACGGTGGCGCGGCGCCTTCGGGTACGGGGTCCGGGTCCGGTACGGGTTCCGGTTCCGGTACGGGCGGCGCGTCGGCGGCGGGTGGCGGTGCGGTGCCGGTGCGGCGGCGGAGAGGGCGATGAGGGGGGTTCCGGTGGGAGAGGAGAGGGGAGCGGCGGGGGAACGCGCATCACAACGGGGGGCCGTAGCGGAAGGGTCGGTGGGGGAGGACCCCGTAACGGGACCCGACGCCGGCGACGCCTCGTCCGTGGCCGGCGACGCCTCGTCCGTGGCCGGCGACGCCTTGTCCGTGGTCGGCGACGCCTTGTCCGTGGCCGGCGACCCCGTATCCGTATCGGACGACCCCGCGGACGCCGGGCTCGCGTACCTCATGGCCCGGCTCGCGCTCGTCGAGGAGCGGGTACGGCGGGCGGTGGAGGCGCGGCGGGCCGGGGACCCGGAGCCGGACGATCCCTTTCGGGGGATCTACCTCTCCGACGAGGCGGTACGACGGCTGCTGGACGAGCCGGCGACCGTACCCGAGCCCGATCCGGTGGCGCCCGGGCGGCGGGCCGAACTCGACGACTGGGCCGAGCGGGCGCTACGGACCGGCGCCCGGCTGCGACTGGCCGCGCTCGAACGGGACTTCGGCCTGCTGCCCCTCGACACGGAGTTGCTGCTCGTCGCGCTCGCACCCGATCTCGACCGCCGCTACGAGCAGTTGTACGGCTACCTCAATGACGACGTCACCCGCCGCCGCCCCACGGTCGGCCTCGCTCTCGCGTTGTGCGGCGCCCCCGCCGCCTCCGCCGGCGCCCGCGCCCGCCTCACCGCGAGCGCGCCCCTCGTCTCGCGCGGCCTGGTGGTGGTGGAGGAGCCCGAACGGCCTCTGCTGAGCCGCGCGTTGCGGGTGCCGGACCGGGTGACGGCGCACCTGCTGGGTGACGACGCGGTGGACCCGGCGCTGGTGGACGTGCTGGTCCCGCTGGGGGGTGCGGCGACCGGTCCGGGGGTGGGTGAGGCTGCGGCTCGGGGGGCCTTCTCCCTGCCGGGTGCCGACCGTGTGGAGGGCCTGGCCCGGGGGCTGCGGGGCGGGGTCGGGCTGGCGTACGTGCGGGAGCCCCCGGGCGCCGCCGCACGGGGGGTCGCCGTGGACGCGCTGGCCGCCGCCGGGTTGCGGGCGTTCGGGCTGGACCTCGTGCGGCTGGCCCGGCGCGGCGACCCGGCGGACGTCGTCGCCGTAGCGGGACGGGAGGCCGCGCTCGTCGGCGCCGGCCTGGTCGCCGCGCCCGTCGAAGCGCTCGCCGACCGGCCCGAACTGCTGCGCGCGCTGGCCTCGCTGCCCGTGCCCGTACTCCTCGCGGGCAAGGCGTCGTGGGACCCGGCGTGGGCGGACCGGGCTCCGCTGCTCGCGCAGGCGGAACGTATCGGCGCGGACGAGCGGTCCGCGCTGTGGCGGGCGGCGCTGATCCGTACGGCTCCTTCCGCGGCGGACGGCCTGGACGGCGTACGGCATGACGCCGCCGCGGCCTTCCTCCTCACCCCCGAGCAGGTCGAACGCGCCGCCCGTACCGCCCACCAGCAGGCGCTGCTGTCCGGCGGCCCGCTCACCGACGCCCACCTGCTGCACGGAGCCCGCGCCCAGAACACCTCCGGGCTGGAACGCCTCGCCCGCCGTATCGAGCCCGGCGTCGGCTGGCCGGACCTCATCCTCCCGCCCGCTGTCCTCGGCCGGCTCCACGAACTGGCCGCCCGCGCCCGGCACCGCGACCGCGTGCTCGGCGACTGGAACATGCGGCCCGGCGGGGGGCGGGGCCGTGGCGTCATGGCTCTCTTCGCCGGCGACTCCGGCACCGGCAAGACGATGTCGGCGGAGGTCATCGCGGGTGAGCTCGGCCTGGACCTGTACACCGTGGACCTGGCCACGGTGGTCGACAAGTACGTCGGCGAGACCGAGAAGAACCTCGAACGCATCTTCACGGAGGCGGCGGGCGTCAACGCGGTGCTCCTCTTCGACGAGGCCGACGCGGTCTTCGGCAAACGCTCCGAGGTCAAGGACGCGCACGACCGGTACGCCAACGTCGAGAGCGCGTACCTCCTCCAGCGGATGGAGAGCTTCGACGGCCTTGCCGTCCTCGCCACGAACCTCCGGGCCAACCTCGACGAGGCGTTCACCCGCCGCCTCGACCTCGTGGTCGACTTCCCGCTCCCCGAGGCCCCTCAGCGCGAAGCCCTGTGGGACCGCTGCCTCGGCCCTGCCGTCCCCCGCGGCTCCGACCTCGACCTCGCCTTCTGCGCCCGCTCCTTCGAACTCGCCGGCGGCGACATCCGCTCCGCGGCGGTGACGGCGGCCTACCTCGCGGCGGACGCGGGGCGCCCTGTCTCCATGGCCGACCTGGTCTCGGCGGTCGCGCGCGAGTACCGCAAGCTGGGGCGGCTCTGCCTGGAGAGCGAGTTCGGGCCGTACCTGGCGCTGACGCGGTGAGCGCGGGGCGGGTTCGGGACGGTTTTCCGTGGGCGGGGCGCCGGGTGCCCGTCCCTGCGACGGCGCGTCGGCCTGCGGGACGGCGGGCGGGTGGGGGCTACGGGTCCGCACCGGTTCCGTACCCGGCCCGGCCATGGAGAGTCAGCGGGCGACGATGTTGGAGGGCGTGTCCAGCCACGGGGCTTGCCCCTCTGCGGACACGGTGAGGCCGAATCGCTGGACGTCGGGGCGTCCTTGGCTGTCCCACCACCGGTAGGCGGATTCCACCTCGTCCCACAGGCGCCGGGGTCCCGATTGGTAGACGGTGGCCTCCTCCCGGTCGTCCTGGAAGATCACGACGGCCCAGGACCTGTCGGTCAGGCCGTAGAACCACACCGGGCGCTTGCCGTCGTGCTTCCGGTCCGCGATGTGCGTGCAGTTCCGCACGCGCAGGCCGATGGCGAATCCCACGACATCGAGACTGCCGGTCAGGAACTCCGCTTCCGTGATCGTTGTGGTGGACTTGTCTGCGCCGCCAGTCCCACGCGCGGGTACGTACTGGCTGTGTTCCGGGTGCTGAAGCCGCTGTGATCGCATCCGCATGAAGGTGACCGGCCTGGTGAAGTGACCGGACGCGCTGTTGTGGTCGTCGGCGACCACCAGACGGACGGTGGCTTCGGCATAGCCGTAGTACGTGCCCCAGGGGGCGAGAAGGATTCCGCCCGGCGTGGTCTGCCGCACCCAGGTCATCAGGCCCGTGCGCAGACCGGCCGTGGCTATCACGCGGGCGTACGGTGCCCGCGGCGGATAGCCCAGGAGGCCATCTCCTGTGACGACTTCGACCGCGCCGTACCCGGAGCGTCGCAGTGCTTCCCTTGCGGATCGGGCCAGATCGGGGTCGACTTCCACGGACACCACGTTCCCGGCGCCGAGTCGGTGGGCGAGGAGGCCGGCGTTCCACCCCGTGCCTGCTCCGATCTCCAGCACTCGCTGACCCGGTCGGACATCGAGGTCCGCGAGCATGGAGAACACCACGCTCGGCATGGACGAGGAGGACGTGAACACGGTGCCCGGTTCGGTCCCGCTGTGGTGCCCGTCGTCCCATTGGGTGACGATCGGAACGTTGGAGTCCGCGTAGGCGTACCAGGAGTCGGGGTCCTCCGCCTTGGACACCGCGACGGCCGTCCCGGTCTCCCTGTCGTGCGGCCACATGACGTCCGGGAGGAACGCCGTCCGCGGCACGGCTGCGAAGGCCGGCGCCCAGTCGGTGGTCAGGAAGCCGTTCTCCAGGAGGAAGCGCCCCAGTTCCGTACGGCCCGGTCGCTCACCCTGATCAGTGCGGCTCGTCACTTGCGGTGCTCGTACGAGTGGGCGCCGGGGTGGCCGGCGAACTCGCAGCACGGCTCGGCGGTGTCGGGGTCGGTGGAGGGACAGTCGAGGAGGGCGGTGACGGTGGTCGGGTAGTGGCCACGGGTCCAGCGGGTCCAGACCGCGCCGGTGTCGGGGCCGGGTAGTTCCATCACCAGGGAGTGGTGGTCCCCGGTGGTGTGCGCTTCGAGGGTGCAGCGCAAGTCCTGCTCGACGTCTCCGGGTTCGGCGGCACCGGCGACGTTGTGAGTCAGGACGGCCGGTATCAGGTCGCTGAGCAGGTAGCCGCGTTCTCCGCAGACAGCAGGGCGGCCGGGGGTGGAGGTGGGCATGCGTGAGTGCGCTCTCTCGGTGTGCGGTGGTGGTCGTTCGGCCGCGGTGTGGTCAACCTGCGGGCGGTGAGAAGGGTGCTGCGCGCGCCCGTCGTGGACCTGACTGCTCAGCCGTCTCCGACGACTGCCCATACGGCCTTGCCTCCGTCGCCGCTGGGGGCGACGCCCCAGCGGCCGGCTGTGAGGGCGTCCACGAACGCCAGACCTCGGCCGCCTTCGTCGTCCGCCACCGGGTTCCGTACCTGCGGCAGGACGTCACTGGCGTCGTGGACCTCGATGCGGACGGCGCGCTCGCCGCGCACGTAGCGTGTCTCGATCCGGGAGCGCTGCGGCACGCGGGCGTGCCGCAGCGCGTTCGCCATGAGTTCGGACAGGACGAGTTCCGCCTCGTCGCTGAGTCGGCTGAGCTCCCAACGGGCGAGCGTCGACCGCAAGTCGGTCCGCGCTTCGCCCACGCACCGGGGGTCGTGTGCCCATCGCCTCACCCGCAGGTCTTCTGAACCTCGCGAGGCGGTGTGGGCCGGGCTGCGGGGTGGCTGGACGTTGGTCGGCACCGCCGCTCTCCATTCGTCGTGCGGAGTCTTGGTGGTTCCATGGAATCCGCCGCCGGCGGTGGCGCACAGGAGCAACGGCTTCTCCGGAGCACGCCTCGAAACCGGATCACTTTGCTCACCCTTTACCTGCGCCCTGTGCGGAGCGTCACTTTCTCCTTACGGTGAGGTCCATGAGAAACGTCGCCTTGGAGCAGGCCATGGCGGAGAAGCAGCTCACACAAGCCGAGTTGGCCGAACTCGTCAACGTGGAGATCCACCGCCTCACCGGCAAGGAAGGCCGAGTGTGCGACCGAGTCGTGCGCCAATGGGTAGCGGCCAGGGTCACGTGGCCTCAGGAACGCCAACGCCGCGCGCTGGAAGCGGTGTTCGAGCGCAGCTCCGTCCAACTCGGCTTCATTTCCCGGGCACGCCCAGGATCAGGCAGTCTCGCCTCGCACACGGAAGAGGACCCCATGCGTCGCCGCACATTCATCACCAGCGCAGCCGCAGCGACGGCCACCATGACAACGCCGCCCGTCCGCAACCGCGTCGGCAGCAGCGACATCGATCGTCTGAACGGCCGCTTCACCGAACTCATCACCGCCGATCAGCGCGACGGCGGTCGTCCGGCTACCGAGCACAGCGCGCTCGCCATGGCGAAGGAAGCCGTCGCGCTGCAAGAACGCGGAACCATCAGCCAACGCATCCGTAACCGCCTGTACGGTTGTGCCGCCGCGTTCACCTCGTCCGCCATGTGGGCCGCCATCGACGGTCGTCGTTTCGAGGCAGCTCAGCAGCATCTGGACCGCGCGTCGAGCCTCGCTGCCATGTCCGGCGACCAGGCCATCCAGTTCCGGATCTGGTCGCACGCCGGGACCCTCTACCGGCATCTGAACCGTCCGGCCGACGCCCTCTCCGCCAACAACGTCGCCCGGCGCACCGGAATCACCCGAAGGGATCCGGTTTTCGCCGCGCTCGGCCACGCCCGGCAAGCGGCGATCCTCGGTACGACAGGCGATGCCGCCGAGGTAGGGCGGACTCTTGACCTCGCCTGGCAGGCTCTCGACCGCGCCTCGGAAGACGAGGCTCGTCCGCTGTGGCTGGCGGCCGTACGCAGCGGAGCGGAGATCGAGGAACTGGCCCTCTCCGCGCGCCTCAGCCTCGGCCACTACGAGCAGGCCGAAGCCCATGCCCATCGCAGCCTGGCGCTGCTGAGCCCCTTCATGCGCCGGGACCGCACCCTGGTCGCAGCACACCTCGCACAGGCGCAACTCGGCCAGGGCGACGTGGAGTCCGCCGTCGCCACGGCGATGAGCATCCCGCGCGCGGAAGCCGTCGGCTACCCGCGGGCATTGCTCGCCCTCCGTTCCCTCGGCGCCGACATTCACCGCGTCGCTCCCGGCAGCAGGGTCGCCCGTTCTTGGGACGCCCATCTTCACGAAACGATGAGGGCTCGAACGTGACCGGGGAACGCCATTCTGCGCCCGTACCCGCAGCCGGTTCGGCAAACGGCCTCAACCGCCGGCTGAATCACCGACCGACCGCCTGCACCACCCGAAGCACCGCATCGAAGCGTTCAGTGAACGACTCGACCGGCACGGCAGCGAACCGGGCTGGACGGCCGTGATCGGCTACGACGGCGAAGTGCCGGTCGGATACGGGTACGCCAACGCCCAGACGTCAGTGCGGCGCGCAGGCAATGGACAGAGGGCTGTCGACGGGCTTGATGTACATCAGGCACAGGGTCACCGGAGTGGTTCCTCGGTTGCGTCCCATATGTATGTTCATCGCTCCGGCTCTCTCCATGAACGCCTGGCCGGCGGTGTGCACGGAGCAGGTCCCCTCAGCCTCATACCGGGTCAGTGCGCCGCTGCGGACGACCACGAGCACCTCGCCGGGGTGGTAGTGCCAGCCGGTGGACTGGCCGGGGGCCAGGGTGATCTCCTGGAAGACGAATTCGCTCGGGCCACTGGTCGCGAGCGTGAAGCGATCGGCCATGGTCCCCGACGCCTCGGGTCGGTCGTAGCTCAGGTCGTCGGCGTCTTCATCACGTCGGCCGATCACGTCGGACCGCTCGCCCAGGACATGCCCCATGAGCCCGCTCCTTTCGCCTGCAAATGTGTGTATCGCCCACCATTCGGCGAGCTCGGGTTAGGTTAACCTAACCTGGGCTCGTAGGGGATCCCGCCCCGGGTCGAGTGTGACCAGGGCGGGCGGCACTCATGGGGCGCCGCGAGTCCAAGGGATCAGTTCTGCTGTCTCCTGCACGCAAGCTATGGGCCTCGGCGGTCCTCCACGGGACCGTGTGTCGTCACGGCTGGGGAGTGGCTGACGAGCCAGTCCTGGAGTTCTCGATGGCGGAACTGGTAGGCCATGCCGGAAACCCGCAGCAGCCCCGCACCGTAGGCCCAGTGGAGGAACGCGCCGAGTCTCCACGGGAGACGGCCCCGGGAACAGCACAGGAATGACACATACCGGCGGCCGGCACCGCCAAGAAGGTACATACCCAGTGACGCCCCGCCGGTCAGCCCGCCCGCCAGCCCCACCCCCAACCGGCTCGTCGGCCCGCCTGTCGGTCCCGTGAACTCCACGATCAGCACGGCTGTCACGGCGAACACCAGCACGAACGTGAGCCCGAACAGGAGATCGTCTCTGATGGGGTGGCGAGGGTCGGTGGGTGGGGTGAAGCCGCTTCGCGGGGCGGTGTCTGCCGCGGGACCGGTCAGCCCGAGCGTCACCGCGGCCGTCAGCCCGCCCGCCAGCCCCCACGTCAGCCCGAAGACCAGTCCGCCCGTCAGCCCGCCCATCAGCCCGGTCGCCACCCCGATGGCCAGCCCGAACACCGTCGTCTGGCCGAGCTGGAGGTCTCTGCCCGGGCTGCGTAATCGGTGGAGCTGGCCTGTTCTCGGCGGGGGGACGGAAGCGCTGCGGGCCCGCCACAGGGCCAGGATCCCGACCAGGACGGGGGGCATGGCGCCCGCCAGTTCGTGAAGAGTGGACCCGCTGGTGCGGATGTAGCGCGCAAGAAGATAGAGGTAGGTGAGGATGAGGAGGGCGACAGGGAGGGTGTCCGCGGTGCGGACACGTTTCGGGCCGGCCATCGGCCACAGCTGGTGCAGCACCAGGTCGGTGCCGGCGGCGGGTGTGGTTCTGGCCAGGTGGGTTGCGAGTTGGGCGAGCCATTTCTGGGTTTGGCGCGCGGTGTAGCGGTTGGGGCGGGCGGGATGCTGACTGACGGCGGCCGGCAGATAGCGTTCCAGGAGGTGGTCGCGGACGGCCCTCGGGGAGGCCAGAGCGCACAGGTCGGCCGGATCGCGCAGATAGGCAAGGGTGCCGGGGTCGCGCTCCTCGTACACGGTGGCTGCCAGGTTGAGCCGCCAGGGCGTGTCCAGAGAACGGGCCAGAGGACCGCCGTGGTTGCTCACCAGAGTGGCCAACACCGGCCTCCAGCGGTCGGGGTTGGTGATGCGGACGTTGAGGTAGGCGATGGCCCGGACGTTGTCGACGGGTTCGATCTCGATGCGCGCGGCCTCGCGCATGCGCACGTCCGCCGCAGCCAACTCCCCGTACTGGGCAGTGCGACAGGTCAGCACCAGAGGGGCACTGCCCAGGGCATTCTGGTAGGCGTTGAGCCGCTCCACGGCGCGGGCGGCGCGGCGGCGGGCAACGGGCGTCCCGGTGGCGTCCATTTCGTCGAGGCCGTCCAGGACAGGCAACACCCGGTTGTGTTCGATCAGGGCGCGGGCGTCGGTCATGGAGATGCCCCGTTCGCTGAATCGTTCGCTGATTTGTTCGGCAAGCCACGCTTGCAGCGGTTGCGAAGTGTCCCAGTTGGCGAGGGACAATCGGACCGGCACGGGGTCGGTGGGGGCCAGATCGTTGAGG